>NZ_LMHH01000003.1:0-300000 GCF_001427865.1 Altererythrobacter sp. Root672 | reverse complement strand
GCTCGTTTCAGGAACCAGCACGTCGGTCTGTCCGACAGTGGTTTCGCCTGCGCCGAGCATCAGCAGGCCGTCGGGTGAGAGGGCCGTCGATAGGCGCACGAAGGCGCGTTCGCGAGTGGCGCGATCGAAGTAGAGCAGCACGTTGCGGCACAGGACCAGGTCGAAGCGACCCGGCTCGGGCGGCGTGTCGAGCAGGTTGTGCGTCTCGAACCGCACCATCTTGCGCAGGTTCTCCTTGGCGCGCCATCCAGTGCGCGATTCCTCGAAGAAGCTGACCATCTGCGCGACGCCAAGGCCGCGCTGAATCTGGAACTGCGAGAAGTTGCCTTCGCGCGCTGCCTCCACGACAGAGCGCGCCACGTCGGTACCGAGGATCTCGATGGTCCAGCCGCGCCACCGCGCCGGCAGTTCTGCGAACAGCATGGCGACCGAATAGGCTTCCTGCCCGGTCGAGCACCCGACCGACCAGATCGACAGCCGCTTAGTCGCTTCGCGGCGCTTGGCCAGCATCGGCAGGACCGTGTTGCTGAGCTGGTCGAACATCGCCCGGTCGCGGAAGAAGTAGGTCTCGTTATTGAGCAGCGCTTCGACCACCTTCTGCGCCAGCGCTCCCTGGTTGGGCTTGCCAAGGCGCTGAGCCAGGTCTTCCAGCGTCTCCAGCTCGTTCTGGCGCAGGACACCCGACAGGGCCGTCCCCACGCGCCATAGCCGGTCGCTCGTCAGCTTCTGGCCCGTGCGGGCCTCGAGCAGTCCGGCGACGATACCGAGGGCGTTCTGGCTATGGTCAGTCATGCAACACCTGCGGCTTCGGCAATTCGATGGGCGATCTGGTCGGGCGGCAGCAGCGCGGACGCGAGGCCCGCGTTCGCCACGGCGCCCGGCATGCCCCAAACCGCCGAGCTAGCGGCATCTTGCGCCAGAATGGTCCCGCCGGCCGCGACGATGCGCGACGCTCCGTCGGCTCCGTCACGCCCCATGCCCGACAGCACGACGCCCAGAGCATGGCTTCCGTAGAGCTTGGCGCAGCTAGTAAACATCGGATCGACCGAGGGGCGGCAGCCACTCTCTACCGCGCCATGCTCGAGCCGGACCACGAACAGCCCTTCCTTGCTGGCGGCCACGGTAAGGTGTGCGTCGCCCGGCGCGACGATGATATGTCCCGGGCGGACAACCAGCCCGTCTTCGGCCACTCGCGCTTCACGGCCAGAGGCCGCGCGAAGCTGGCGCACGAACGGCTCCATGAACGAGCCGGGCAAATGCTGGGTGATGAAGATCGGCACGTTCACTTGCGCCGGCAGCGCAGAGAGTAGTTGCCCGACGGCGTGAATTCCGCCGGTCGAGGCGCCGATCGCCAGGACATGCGGCGTGATCGTCCCATAGGGGCGGAGAAGAGGTGGCGGAGCGGGCGGTTCCGACTTGAGGCGCGCGCGCTTGGCTACCCGCCCCAGCAGGCGGATCTTGCGCAGCAGGGTCGCGCGGTATTCACCGCCGAACTCGCCCGGACGCGGCTTGGCCAGCGTATCTGCGGCACCCAGCGACAAAGCGGATAGGGTGTGCTCAGCGCCGCGCACGGCGAGCGAGGAGACCACCAGGATACGGGCCGGAGAGGCCACTTCGAGCAAGCGCGGGATCGCGTCGAGACCGCCCATTCCGGGCATGTCGAGATCGAGCAGGATGACGTCGGCAGGCGTCTGCTGCAGCACTTCGAGGGCGTCTTCGGCACAGCCCAGCGATGCTGCCAGCGCGAGGTCGGCTTCCGTTTCGATCAACCGCGCGAAGACCGCGCGAACCGTCGGAGAATCGTCGACAACGAGGACCCTGACCGGAACCGCCGGTTGGCCGCCCCTGTCACGAACCGCGAGATCAGGCGCGGTGCCCATATTTACCCTCGCCTTCAGGCTGCGCCGATGAGTTGCAGCTTCATCTGCAAGGTTTCATGATCGAACGGCTTCATCACATATTCGTCGGCACCGGCTTCGATCGCCTCGCGGATATGAGCGACGTCGTTTTCCGTCGTGCAGAACACGACCTTCGGCTCGGCCCCACCGGCCAGCCTACGCAGCGCGGCGATGAACTCGATTCCGTTCATGACCGGCATGTTCCAATCAAGAAGGATCAGGTCCGGCATGCTTTCCTCGCACTTGGCGAGAGCATCGCGACCGTTCTCGGCCTCCGAAACCTCGAACTCGAAGCTTTCGACGATGTGTCGAGAGACCTTTCGGATTACTCGCGAATCATCGACGATAAGGCAGTGTTTCATTTGCCGAGACCCCATTGTTTTTTCGCCGAATAGGCCATGTGTGTGAGGATAACCTTAAGCCGCCACTACAGCGCCGGGTCCGGCGATGAGTGCGGGGATGTCGAGAAGGAGCAAGGCTCCGGCTTCAGTTTCGACCCGGCCAAGCGCTCCATTGCGCCAGCCTGGTCCAGGATCCGCCCCAAGCGGGCCGGGTTCGTCCAGCGCCGCGACAATGTCGTCCGCGCCGTCGACGAGCAGGGCATAGAGGTGCCCTTCGTGCTCCACGACTACGGCCCGGCTTCCTTGCCAGCCAGCTTCGTACTTGCCGAGACCGAGCGCCGCCGTGCAGTCCACGACCGTGAGCGGCCGGCTGCGCAGGGCCGAAAGGCCAAGGATATGGTCCGCCGAGCGCGGCACCGGCGTGACTTCCGCCAGTTCGATAACCGAATTCACTTTCCCCGCCGGCAAGGCCGCACGGCGGCCCGCAAGAACGACGACGAGCAGCATATCCGTCATGCCGCGAGCTCCTCTCCAACACGCAGCAACGCGGCCATCAGCCCCGCGCGGTCATAACGGTAAATAGTGTCCGGCCCTCCGGCTGAGCCCGGCGAGCTCCGCAGACGAATGGCCTTGCGCGCTTCGCCCAGTTCCTCGCGCTCGGTCCCGTCATCGACGAACACGACGTCCGCCGGGCCGCTGCCTTCGACGACGCGATAGCCGGCAGCTTCGATGATCGGACCGAGGAAGCCGCGCATCCACGCATCATCGCCGTCGAGACGGCACGTAAGGGCATGGGTGCCAAGCTGCTGCGAAGCGTGGCGTGCAAACAGCGCGTGGCAATCGACCAGCTCAGCGGGCTCCCCATCGACCAGCGTGACGCCGGCGACCAGGGTCTGGCCGTTGACGTACTTGAGCTCGCCCGTGAGCGTGGAGATGTCGAGCACTTCGCGGGCCGCGTAAGCGATCCGTACCCCGCCATCGTTGAGCTTGAGCACGGTAAAGCGTTCCGGCAGTTCGGCTCCTTCCGGCACGCCGGCGATCGGAAGAATGTCTTCCCCGAGCACGACTTGCGCGTCGGCTCCCGGATGGCGAATGTTGGACGAAGCGGTCCGTTCGACTTGCTCGACTGCGGTCATGACAATCGCACGCCGTTCGCCGTCGAGGCCGCGGAACAGGACCACACGCAGGCCTTCGCCCTGGGTCGCCTCATCTTCTTGAGTCGGCGCCGTCGGGCGCTGCAGTTCACGCGGGATGCCGGCGCTGTAGCCGATCGTCGCGACATCGAGCACGAGCACCGGAGTGCCGTCGTCGAGCTGGGTGCAGCCGACGAACATGCCGCTCTCCATGATCCCGGGCGACAGCGGCTTGATGACCAGTTCCTGGTGATCGAAAATCTGGTCCACCGCCAGCGCGTAAAGGTCGCCCCAGCCGAGGCGCAGGATAACGAAAAGTTCCTCTTCGCCCGCGGGCCGTTCGAGCCCGAGCGAATCTCCCAGGGAGACGCAGGCCAGGCGGCGATTGCGGAAGGTCATGTAGCGGCGCTCGCCGACCTGGGCGAACTCCAGTTGCCCGCCGGTAGTGCTGACGATTTCCTCGACGTAGGAGCGCGGGATGGCGAACTTCTGTCCGCCTGCCTCGATCGTCAGGCTCGGCAGGATGCTGAGCGTAAGCGGGACACCGATCAGGAAGCGGGTGCCTTCGCCAGCGGTAGTTTCGATTTCGAGAGTGCCGCCGAACTTTTCCAGATTGGCGCGCACCACGTCCATGCCAACGCCGCGGCCGGAGATCGAGGTCACCGATTCAGCAGTGGTCAGGCCAGGCTCGTAGATCAGTTCGATCCGTTCGGCGCGGCTCATCGCGGCGATTTCTTGTTCGGTCCGCAATCCCGCGGCGACCGCCTTGGCGGCGAGCCTGTCGCAGTCGATGCCGCGGCCGTCGTCCTGGATACCGATGCGGATGGTATTGCCGGTCTGGCGGGCGGAGATGGTCAGCATGCCTGCTTCGCGCTTGCCTGCGGCGCGGCGGTCCGCCGGAATTTCGATGCCGTGGTCAACGGCGTTGCGGATGATGTGCAGCAGCGGATCGCGGATCAGCTCGATCATCTCGCGATCGAGTTCCACTTCGCCATTCTCGAGCTCGATGAAGACCTGCTTGCCAAGCTCAGCCGACAGATCGCGGACGAGGCGCGGGAAGGTCGAGAACAGGCCTTCGATCCGGCGCATGCGCGTGCGGGTGATCGCATCGCGAACTTCGGCGATCAGGCTGGAGAGCCGGGCAAAAGTCGTTTCGAGGCCGGTGTCGGTCCCCATGTGCTGCATCCGCCGCGCGAGGTCGTTGCGGGCGAGGACCATTTCGGAAACGCCGCTCATCACCTGGTCGATCAGGTCGACCGGGAGGCGAATCGTGCGCTGCTCGGCGGCAGCGGTTGCTGCAGGATGCGAACCGGTGGCCGGCGCGACATGCACTTCGACATCGGGCACGCCCTTGAGCGCGGCTATCAGATTATCGTCGGCCGCGTCGGAGATGGGCTCGCCGCGTTCGATCTCTTCGATCATTACGCCGATGCGGTCGATCACTGCCAGCACGGCATCGACCAGCTGGCGATCGGCATTCCGGTGGCCATTGCGAACGTCCGCCAGCGCGTCTTCAGCCGCGTGGCTCAGCGCCTCGAGCTGCGGGAAATCGAAGAAGCCGCAGTTGCCCTTAACGGTGTGAACGAAACGGAAGATGGTATCGAGGCGCGCCCGATCAGCAGGATCGGCTTCCCAGGCGACGATCTCGCCCGCCAGCGCAGCCAGCATTTCTCGCGTCTCGGCGACGAATTCCGCCAGCAGATCGTCCATAACCCCACCCCTTGCGGGTACCCCTTTTCTCTCGGAGGTACCCCACCTCATCAGGTGCAGGAGCTATGGACGCAATGTGGTTAAGAGCCTCTTACCGATACCGAGAGGACCGTCCCTTAACCCCGTGAGATTTCGGTTTCCTGTTCGGTAATGAACTCGACCAAAGCAGGCTGTCCGGCCTCGGTTGCGGCGATGGCGCGGCGGAGCGCCGGGACGATTTCCGACGCCTCAGTGACCCGCTCTCCATGGCACCCAAGCGAACGCGCAAAGGCTGCGTAGTCGCCCGAGATGTCGGTCGCGCGGTACTTGTCGGTGGCCACCGGCATGATCGGCAGTTCGATCGCCATCGCGTGGTTGTTGAGCAGGATCGAGAGAATCGGGATGCGGTCGCGCGCGGCGGTCTCCAGGTCGGTGCCGGTGAACCCGATCGCGGCATCGCCCCAGACGTTGATGCACAACTTGTCGGGATGGACCAGCTTGGCCCCCATGGCGAGGCCGAGGCCATAGCCAAGCTGCGTCGACTTGCCCCAGCCGATGTAGCTGTGCGGGGTGGTCGACTTCCAGAACGGCACCAGCTGATCGCGCGGCGAGCCCGCGTCGTGGGTTATGATGGTGTTCGCGACATCAACCGTTTGCTGCAGGTCCCACAGCACGCGGTAAGGCGAGAGCGGGGAGGTCTCCTGCTCGCACTTGGCACGCCACTTGGCGAACCAGGCCGCTTCGGTTTCTTTTATCTTAGCCGCCACTGACGATGCATCGCGAGTTTGGGGAACACGGCGCTTAACCGCTTCGATCAGCGCTGCCAGAGTCAGCTTCGCGTCGCCGATCAGCGCGACTTCACTCGGCACGCACTTGTCGATGTCGAGGGGGTCGAGAGTGGAATGGATCACGCGTTTGCCGTCGGGGATCTTGAGCCCGAACGAAGTCGCGGTGAAGCTGCAGCCGATCCCGAACAGCAGGTCGCTCTCCTCGAGCCACTTGCGCACGCCGCCGTTGATGCCGTTGCCGCCCGAGCCGAGCGCGAGCGGGTGAGTCTCATCGAACGCGCTCTTGCCCGGTAGGCTGGTCATCACCGGGATCGCGAGATGCTCGGCCAACTCCTGCAGCTCGGCATAGGCCTCCGACCAGTGGACGCCCTGCCCCGCATAGATCGCCGGATTGGTCGCCTTGACCAGAAGGTCCGCCGCGGCCTCGATATCCGCCTGTCCCGGCTGCGACAGCGCGACTTTGCCCGGCACGTAATCGAACGGCGCGTCGTAGGGCTTGTCGAGCACATCGTAAGGAAGCTCGATCACCACCGGCTGCGGACGGCCGTTGCGCAACATTGCAAAGGCCCGGCGCAGCACCGGCACCACTTGGTCACCGCTCGTCAGCGGCTCGGCATGCTTGGCGTATGTCGCCATCGAACGGGTCGAGTTGAAGTTGTACGGCACATGCATCTGGCTCAGCGCATAGCCCTGCGGCATGACCAGCACCGGCACACTGTCGGCAAAGGCCTGCGCCACGCCGCCCATGGCGTTTTCCGCGCCGGGGCCCTGCTGCATCACGAACACGCCCATGCGCTCGCCCTTGGACATGCGGCTGACCGCGTCGGCCATGTGCAGGCCGGTCCGCTCCTGCCGCACGATCACCGTGCGGATGTCGATCCGCGCCGCGGCTTCGAGGATCTGGTTGCGCGGATAGCCGAACACGATGTCGACGCCTTCGCGCTTGAGCACGGCCGCGATCGCATCGGCGACCGTGCCGTTGGCGTGGACTTGCTGGTCGGCGATGCCGTTGCCCTGTCTCATCATATCTCCCAAGATGGCCGCGAGACGGCTAGAACAGGCCGAGGGAGAGAGCAATGAAGCCAATCGAACTTGGTCGCATGCGCGTCCACAAAGTGCACGAGATGGACAGCCCCGTGCCGCTGCTGAGCCAGCTTCCCGGCACCACCGCCGACGACATGAAGCGCCTGCTAAGCTGGTACGACCAGCCCGACGAGATCACCACCGATCCCGAGACCAGCTTCATGACCTTCTCGGTCCACAGCTGGGTGATCGAGCTCGACGGCCTGCGGATCCTGGTCGATTCCTGCTGCGGCAACCACAAGGATCGCTTCCTGCCCGAGGTGAACCAGCTCAACACCGACTACCTCGGCAACTTGCACCGCGCCGGCTTCGCGCCCGAAGATATCGACATGGTCATGTGCACCCACCTGCACTTCGACCACGTCGGCTGGAACACCCGGCTCGACAACGGCAAGTGGGTCCCGACTTTCCCGAAGGCCCGCTACGTCTTCGGCAAGCGCGACTTCGAGTACTTCAAGAGCAACCCCGAGGGCGAGGAACTGCACAACGCGGCGTTCCTCGATTCGATCGTGCCGGTGATGGAGGCGGGCCAGGGCGACCTGGTCGACGAAGATACCATCGCCCACCGCGAAATCGGCAACGGCGTGTGGCTCGAGCCGGCGTTCGGCCACTCACCCGGCTGCTGCATCATCAACGCCCAGGCCGATGGCCCTCCGGGCGCGTTCTGGGGCGATGTGATCCATCACCCGGTGCAGTTGATCCGTCACGACCTACCCTTCGCCTTCGACGCCGACGGCGCCACCGCCTGCAAAGTGCGCAAGGCAACGATGGAGCGGCTCGCCGATACCGACACCATGTGTTTCCCGGCGCACTTCCGGCGGACTTCGGCGGGCTACGTAAAGCGCGATGGCGATGCGTTCCGCTACGAATGGATTGATTACAGTTGATACCGGGTGCAGGGGCGCAGGTCATGGCAATCGATCGTTCCGCGCTCCGCACCGCCTACCGCCTGGAAGAAGGCGCCTGCATCGAAGAGAGGCTGCGCCAGGCCGCCCCGGCCTCGGCCGTCCATGCGGAAGCCGCCAAGCTCGCCGGGCGGCTGATCGAGGGCGCCAGGGGACGCAAGCCCGGCGGGCTCGACGCGTTTCTCGCGACTTACGGGCTCGGCACCGACGAAGGCATCGCGCTGATGTGCCTGGCCGAAGCGCTGCTGCGCGTACCCGATACCGAGACCGCCGATGCGCTGATCCACGACAAGCTTTCGGGCATCGACTGGGGCGAACGCCTGGGCGACTCGAACTCCACCTTCGTCAACGCCGCGACCTTTTCGCTGATGCTGACAGGAGAGGTTCTGCGCGGCGGGTCCCGGCAGGACGAGGGGTTCGCCAACGCCCTGCGCCGCGCGGTCGGCCGGCTGGGCGAGCCGGTGATCCGGCAGGCGACGCTGCAAGCCATGCGTATCCTGGGCGGCCAGTTCGTTTTCGGGCGCACGATCGACGAGGCGCTCAAGCGGGCCGATAGCTCGCCCCGCCCCGGCGAGACGCACTCATTCGACATGCTCGGCGAAGCGGCGATGACCCTGGCCGACGCCGAACGCTACCGGAAGAGCTACCAGGCCGCGATCGCAAGACTGGCCCGAGAGGCCTCGGGCGACATGCGCGCCAGTCCCGGCATTTCGGTCAAGCTCTCGGCGCTCTACCCGAAGTACGATTTCCTCCACGCCGATGCGGCGAAAGCAGCGCTACTGCCGGTCGTGCACGACCTGGCCCTCGCCGCGAGCCGGGCGAACATCCACTTCACCATCGACGCCGAGGAAGCCGAGCGGCTGGAGCTGTCGCTCGACCTGATCGAAGCGCTGGTCGCCGACGACACCCTGTTCGCCAACGGCTGGGAAGGTTTTGGCCTGGCCCTGCAGGCCTATCAAAAGCGCGCGGTGCCGATGTGCGACTGGGTGGCGGCGCTGGCTCGCAGACATAACCGGCGGCTCATGGTCCGGCTGGTGAAGGGCGCCTATTGGGACAGCGAAATCAAGCTGAGCCAGGTCGGCGGCCATACCGACTACCCGGTCTTCACCCGCAAGGTCGCGACCGACGTTTCCTACCTAGCCTGTGCCGCCAAGCTGCTTGCGGCCGAGGACGTGATCTACCCGGCTTTCGCCACGCACAACGCCTATACCGTCGGCGCGATCAAGGTCCTTGCTGCCGGCCGGCAACTGGAATTCCAGCGCCTCCACGGCATGGGTGAGCAGGTCTATGAGGAGCTTGCCGAGACCGAGGGCGAGCGTCCCACCCGCGTCCGCGTCTACGCCCCTGTGGGCGGTCACAAAGACCTCCTGGCCTATCTCGTCCGCCGCCTTCTCGAGAACGGCGCCAACTCCTCGTTCGTCAACCGCCTGGCCGACGCCGACGTGCCCATTGCCGAGCTGGTCGCCGATCCGGTGAAGGAACTCGCCGCACTCAAGCCTCGGCGCAATCCGGGCATCCCGCTCCCAGCCGGCATCTATCCCAACCGCCTCAACAGCGCCGGGATCGATTTGGCCGATCCGCTGGTGCGCGAACCCCTGCTGGCGAAACTGGGCGCGCTCCAAGCGTGCGACTGGGCTGCAGTCGCTACGGTCATCACTAGCCCGTCCGGCGCATCGCAACGCGAAGTCCGCTCGCCACAGGACGGCACTCTCATTGGGCAGTCACTCGACGCGACGCCTGCCGACGTCACCCTGATGCTCGCGCGCGCTGAGGCCGCCCAACCCGCATGGGACGCGCTCGGCGGCGAAGCACGGGCCGCCCGCCTGATCGCAGCCTCGGACCTGTTTGAAACCCATTCCGCCGAGGTCATCAGCCTGTGCCAGCGCGAAGCGGGCAAGAGCCTCACCGACAGCGTGCTCGAACTGCGCGAGGCGGTCGACTTCCTGCGCTACTACGCCTGCGAAGCGCGCATGCTGTTCAGCGCACCGCAGCCGCTGCCGGGACCGACCGGGGAGCAGAACCTGCTGCGCCTGCATGGCCGCGGGGTCTTCGCGACGATAAGTCCGTGGAACTTCCCGCTGGCGATCTTCATCGGCCAATGCGCCGGCGCGCTGGCGGCGGGCAACACGGTGATTGCCAAGCCCGCCGAGCAGACCCCGCTGGTCGCGGCCCTTGCGGTAAAGCTCTGTCACGACGCCGGAATTCCCGACGACGTGCTCCAACTAGCGCCGGGCGATGGCCGAGTGGGTGCCGCACTCACGTCCGACCCTCGCATCGCCGGGGTTGCCTTCACCGGCTCCACCGAAACCGCCCGCATCATCAACCGCACGCTCGCCTCGCGCGACGCGCCGATCGCCACGCTGATCGCCGAGACCGGTGGCCAGAACGCGCTGATTGTCGACAGCTCAGCTCTGCCCGAACAAGTCACCCGTGACGTGATGAGCTCGGCGTTCCAGAGCGCCGGCCAGCGCTGCTCGGCCCTGCGCGTGCTTTACGTGCAGGAGGACGTGGCCGATGGCATGATCGAGATGATCCGCGGCGCGTTCGAGACGCTGGTGATCGGCGATCCAGCCGAGCTCGCGACCGACGTCGGCCCGGTAATCGATGCCGAGGCCAAGGCCTCTCTCGACGAACACGTCACCGCCATGCGCGCCTCGGGCCGCAAGGTCTGGCAGCGCGAGCTTCCGGCCGAGTGCGAGAACGGCACTTTCGTAGCACCGGCCATCATCGAGGTCTCCTCAATCGCCGACTTGCAGAAGGAGAACTTCGGCCCGGTCCTCCACGTCGCGCGCTTTGCCGCGGGAGAATTGGAACAAGTGGTCGAAGCCATCAATGCCACCGGCTACGGCCTGACCCTCGGCCTCCACAGCCGCATCGACTCCACGCGCCGCCTTGTCGAGAGCCGCGCGCGGGCGGGGAATTTCTACGTCAACCGCAACCAGATCGGCGCGGTCGTCGGCAGCCAGCCGTTCGGCGGCGAAGGCCTGTCGGGTACCGGGCCAAAGGCAGGCGGCCCGAACTACGTCGTCCGCTTCGCTACCGAACGCGTCACCACCATTGACACTACCGCCGCGGGGGGCAACGCAAGCCTGCTTGCCGGGGGATAAATCCGCGGCGAGCTTGCCCCCGCCCGCCCACTCCGGAATCCCTGACCTATGACGATTCTCAGCGACCGCTGGATCCGCGACGAAGCGCGCCGATCCGGCATGATCGAACCCTTTGTCGAACACCAGAAGCGCGACGGCTGCATCAGCTACGGGCTGTCGTCCTACGGCTACGACGCCCGGGTGGCTGATGACTTCAAGATCTTCACCAATGTCGATTCCGCCGTCGTCGATCCGAAGAACTTCGACTCCAACAGCTTCGTCGACCGCAAGACCGACGTCTGCGTGATCCCGCCCAACAGCTTCGTCCTCGCGCGCACGGTCGAATACTTTCGCATCCCACGCGACGTGTTGGTTATCTGCCTCGGCAAGTCGACGTACGCCCGCTGCGGCATCATCGTGAACGTCACGCCGCTCGAACCGGAGTGGGAGGGCCACGTGACGCTGGAATTCTCCAACACCACCCCGCTCCCGGCCAAGATCTACGCCAACGAAGGCGCCTGCCAGTTCCTGTTCCTCAAGGGGAACGAACCGTGCCAGACGAGCTATGCCGACCGTTCGGGCAAGTACATGGGCCAGCGCGGAGTTACGCTGCCCAAGCTCTAAGGACCCGGGCCAAGCCCTTCTCCGTTCGTGGTGAGCTTGTCGAACCACCGTAGCGCTACGCCAGGGTCCTTCGACAAGCTCAGGACGAACGGGTTGGAATGAGAGGATTGCGATGACCGATCAGATCGCTGCGCTCACCGCGCGTATCGAGGGACTCGAAAAACGCGCCCAGGCGGCCGAGGACTATCGCGACCTCGTCAACCTCCAGGGCGCCTACGGCTACTTCGTCGACAAGGGGCTGTGGGACAAGGCGGCCGAGCTGTTCGCACGTGAAGGCTCGCTCGAGATCGCCGGGCGCGGCGTCTATGTCGGGCGCGAGCGGGTGCGCGAGTATCTCCATCGCCTGCCACCCTACGGCTACGGCGTGATCTACAACCACATGCAGCTGCAGCCGGTGCTGCACATCGACTGCGAGGCCGGCACCGCGAAGGGCCGTTGGCGCACGCTGATGATGGTCGGCGCGCTGGGCAAGGAAGGCCGCTGGGGCGAGGCGACCTACGAGAACAGCTATGTCCGCGAGGACGGAAAGTGGCGCATCGCCAGCCTGCACGGGATCGTCAACTTCTACTCCGAGTATGACGAAGGCTGGCATCGCGGCGGGGTGCCCCTGTTGCGCTCAGTCGAAGGCGCGCAGCCCGACCGGCCGCCGAGCTTCGAGTACGAGGCCTATCCCGAGCCGGTGATCGCGCCGTTTCATTACGACAAGGTGTAGATCCTCCTCGAGCTTGTCTCGGGGAGGGGGACCGTCCGCGAAGCGGATGGTGGAGGGGTGTTGCGTTCTTCCGCTTACCCCTCCGTCACGCGCCTACGGCACGCGCCACCTCCCCGAGACAAGCTCGGGGAGGATCTGAGTTAGAAACTCGTCTTCACGCTCAGCTTCACATTGCGCCCGGCGAGCGGGACGAAATCCTTGGTGAAGCTCGCATGCCGCCGCCCTTCGGCGTCGAACAGGTTGTTCGCCTGGAGCATGACGGTGACATTCTTGCCCCCGCGCAGGGGCTTCCAGGCGACCGACATGTTGACCTGCGCGAACCCATCGGTCGGCGTTTCGAGCGGCGAGATACGGTTCTGCGCATCGAACCACTGCACTTCCCCGCGGAAGTCCACCGGATCGGACTGCAGCTCTAGCGCAGCCAGTGCGCTCAGCGGAGGAATGCGCGGTACCGGCGAGCCATCCGCCAGGGTCGCCCGGACATAGTCGCCCTGCAAGTCGCCCACGGCCTTGAACGGCCCCACGTCGAACAGCGGGACACTGGCCTCCGCCTCTACGCCGAAGTGCTTCGCCCCCTGCTGCATCTGGGCATAGACTGGCAGCTCGTCGATCACGTCTCCGGTAGCCTGGAGATAGACAAAATCGTCGAACCACGACTGGTACACGCTTAGCCCCAGGTCCGCTCCACCTACCGCCGCGCGGGCATAGGCTTCCAGGCCCCAGGCGGTTTCCATCTTCAGGTCCGGATCGCCGATTTCGAACTGCTGCGTGGCGATGTGCGGGCCGTTGGCAAACAGCTCTTCGGCCGAGGGCGCTCTGGCCGCGCGCGAGCCGTTGAGGCCTATGCGCACGTCCGGGGCCACGTTCCAGGCCAGGCCCAGCGCGCCGGAAAAGCCGTCGAAGCTGCGATCGAGGCCAAGGGTTTCGGTCTTGATCCCGGTGTGCTCGAAGCGTCCTCCGAACTCGACTTCAAACGGATCGAGGTCGAGTTCCTGCAAGGTGAAGGCAGCAAGACTCTCGGTCGTGTTGGGCGGCACGAAGGCTTCGTCTCCGACCGCCGAGAAGTCGCGGAACATGTATTGCCCGCCGAACGAGCCGCGCCAGCCACCCTGTTCGCGCTGGATCAACTCGACCCGGCCTTCAACGCCCTTGACCGCGAAGGTAGTGCCGGTTTCATCGCCCTCGAGCTCAACGTGCGTGTAGTCCGAATAGCCCCAGCGGGTCTTGACCTGTTCGAAGAAGCCGCCGCCAAGATCGACCGATCCGCGCAAATCCGCGCGCCATTGCTTGAGGTCGATCGAGACCGCTCCCTCTTCGTCCGCGTGCGCGCCCGGTCGGATCGGAACGCCATACTGGGTGTCGTAATAGCCCACCGAAACGCCAAGGCTGGCGCCGCTGCCGATCCAGGCGAGGCCTGAGCCGAGCGAGAGTGTCTCGGTCGCGCTCGAAGGCAGCACGTCGCGCTGGTTGGCCTGGGCGATCAGTGTGTCGGCATGATCCGGGTCGGCAGCGGCTTCTTCGAGCAATTCCTGGCGTAAGGAGTCGGTGAGCACGAACCCGGGAATCTTGACGTCGTCGGTCTTCCGCCACGATCCATCAACGTGAAACACCATCTCGCTCGACAGCGGAACGTCAGCCGAAGCACCGCCCTCACGCAGATCGTAGGCAGTGTCGGCGCCAACCAGCGCATCGATGTGGATGGACTCGTTCGGCACCTTCTGTGGGATGCGCTTGTCGATCACGTTAACCGCGCCGCCGATGGCCGAGCTGCCGTAGAGCAGCACCGCCGGCCCGCGCAACACTTCGACCTTGTCGGCGGTCAGCGGATCGATCGTCACCGCGTGGTCGGCCGAAGTGTTCGAAGCGTCGATCGAGCCGATCCCGTCAACCAGCACGCGCACCCGATCCCCCTGGAAACCGCGCAGCACCGGGCGCGAGGCACCGGGCGAGAAGCTGGTGGCGGAGACGCCGGGAATCTGGGTCAGCACTTCACCGATCTGTCCGCTGAGGTTCCGCTGCAGGTCCACGCCGTCCATCACCGAAGTCCCGGCGAGCATGTCGAGCCGGTTTAGGCCCCCCGCGGTGACGACGATCACGTCCTCGTGAAAATCGTCGGCGCTACTGGAAGCGGCCGACGCGTCGGCGGGCGCGTCCTGGGCCAGGGCCGGCGCTGAAAGCGCAAGCGAGGTCCCGGCGAAGAGCGCGAGGCGATATGCATTCATGTGAGAGGGACCCTGTTATATGGTATGTGATACTATCACATTAGCCGCTAACGGCGGGCTCTCATCCGGGCAAGCGCTTTTTCGATGAGTTGCGCTGGGGGAGCGTCAGGCGGTGGAGTGGCGGGACAGGCGCGCACGGGCCTCGTCCTCACCGATCAACGGCAACAGGGTATGCATGTCTGGACCGTGATCGCGCCCGGTCAGGGCCTGGCGCAGCGGCAGGAACAGGGCTTTGCCCTTGCGCCCGGTGGCTTCCTTGAGGACGCCGGTCAGGCCTCCCCACGGATCGTCGCTCCACGTCAGCAGCCGGGCCGCCTCGCCGAGAAAAGCGCGAGTCTCGGCATCGAACTCAGGGGCGTCGATGGGCCCGGTGACGACGCTCCACCAGTCGGCCGCATCCTCCACCTTCTCGAGGTTGGGGCGGATCGCTTCCCAGGCAGCGGCGCCCATGCCCTCAGGCAGGCGCTGCGCCACGTGGTCATAGGGGAACTGGTGCACGATGGCGGTGTTGAGCCGGGCCAGCTCGGTCTCGTCGAACCGGGCCGGCGCGCGGCCGAAGTGTGCAAGGTCGAAACTCTCGACCAGCGCCGCACGGTCGGCGATCGGCTCGACCGGCTGCGAGGTGCCGATGCGGGCGAGCAGGGCGACGATCGCCTCGGGCTCGATGCCGGTATCGCGGAAGGCATCGCAGCCGAGCGAGCCGAGCCGCTTCGAGAGCTTGCCCTCGCTGCCCACCAGCAGAGCCTCGTGTGCGAAGCGTGGCGGCTCGGCGTCGAGCGCGGTGAACATCTGGATCTGCACCGCGGTGTTGGGCACGTGGTCCTCGCCGCGCAGAACGTCGGTCACGCCCATCTCGATGTCGTCGACAGCGCTCGGCATCATGTAGAGCCACGAACCGTCAGCCCGCCTCACGACCGGGTCGGACAACTGCGCCGCCTCGAAGTGCTGCGGTCCGCGAATGCCGTCGAGCCATTCGATCGGCGTGTCGTGGTCGAGCTTGAAGCGCCAGTGCGGGGCCACGCCTTCCGCCTCCTTGGCGGCTCGCTCGGCGTCAGTCAGCGAGAGCGCCGCGCGGTCGTAGATCGGTGGCAGTCCGCGCCCCAGCGCGACCTTGCGCTTGAGCTCCAGTTCCTGTGCCGTCTCGTAAGCGGGGTAGACCCGCCCCGTCGCCTTCAGCTTGTCAAATGCGACCTCGTAATGCGCCAGCCGGGCCGACTGCCGTTCCTCGCCATCGGGCTCCAGCCCGAGCCAGGCGAGATCCGTACGGAGCGCCTCGACGAAGCGCTCTTCGCTGCGTGCGGCGTCGGTATCGTCGATCCGCAGCAGGAACCGCCCGCCGGCCTTGCGCGCCAGCATCCAGTTGTGGAGCGCCGTGCGCAAGTTGCCGACGTGGAGCCGGCCGGTGGGCGACGGGGCGAAACGGGTGGTTGCAACCATGTTTCGCCCCATAAGCGATTTCACGCCGGGGGGAAGCTTCGGCGCTTAGGCGAGCACCGACAGAGTACCCGGATCGAAGTCCCGGATGTCGTCGTGGCGGGCTTCGCGGACCTTCTCGACCCAGTGCGGATCGGACAGCAACGCGCGACCGACCGCGATGAGGTCGAACTCACCTCGCTCCATCCGCGTGACCAGCCCCTCGAGACCGGAGGACTGCGCTTCGCCACCCTGGAAGGTGGAGATGAAGTCCGAGTTGAGGCCGACCGATCCGACGCTGATGGTTGGCGCGCCGGTGACCTTCTTGGCCCAGCCGGCGAAGTTCAGGCCCTGCTCGCCGTCGATCTCGGGGAACTCCGGCTCCCAGAAGCGGCGTTGCGAACAATGCAGGACGTCGACACCCGCGGCCACCAGGGGACCGAGCCACTGCTCCAAGGCCTCCGGCGTTTCCGCCAGGCGGGCTGCGTAGTCCTGCTGCTTCCATTGGCTGACGCGCAGGAGGATCGGATAGTCCGGCCCGACCGCCTCACGCATCGCGGCCACGATCTCGGCAGCGAAGCGCGAGCGCTCGGCGATTGTCGCGCCGCCGTAGCGATCGTCGCGGTGATTGGTGCCGGACCAGAAGAACTGATCAATCAGGTAACCGTGCGCCCCGTGGATCTCGAGCGTGTCGAAGCCGAGCGCCTTGGCGTCGGTGGCGGCGCGGGCGAAGGCGGCAACGGTGTCGGCAATCGCCTCTTCGGTCATCGGCTCGCCAGCCGGCTTGCCCGGGGCGTCGAGGCCCGAGGGCGTATCGAGCGGGCCGCGTTCGAACCCTGCGTCGGAGGAAGGCACCCCGCCGGTGTGCCAGATCTGCGGGCCCATCTTGCCGCCCGCTTCATGCACTCCCTCGATCACGCCGCGCCAGCCGCCGAGCGGGGCGTCGCCGTGGAAGAATGGAATGGCCGCCATATTGCGCGAGGCGGGCCGGGCAATGACCGTGCCCTCGGACAGGATCAGGCCCACGCCGCCTTCGGCACGGCGGCGGTAGTAGTCGGCATTGGGCCGGGCCGGCACGCCCTCGGGCGCCATGTTGCGCGTCATAGGGGCCATGACGATGCGATTGGGCAAGGTCAGCTTGGGCGAACTGAACGGCTGGAAGAGGACGGAGGTGTCGGTCATGCAGGAAGCTCCGGAAAAGGTCTGGGCCTGTATCTGGGGGTGACGACGCCCGCATCAACCCGTCTTTCAGGGGGACAAAGAAAAGCAGCGCGTAAGAACTGCAAGTGACCTCTCTCGATCGAGCCCAGGCCACAGCAGTGTTTGTTTTCATTGGAGTGACGGTTCTGCCAACCACCCTGTTGACCGGTGAATTCCAATCTTGCAGTGGCCCGCGCTATGTCAAAGGAAGAACAGCGCCGGCGGCAAGTGGTCCGCGAACAGAAGAAGGTGATCACCGCAAAGGTGGGAATCGTGCTCGTAGCGGCAGGGAGCTTGGCCGCGTGGGCCGTGATGTTGTTTGACTGACGGGGTTAGCGTCTGGGGGCTCTACAGCGGGAGCAGCAAAGGCCCAACCGCCTAGGACGCTTCCTTGGTCAGGCGATAGAGGTAAAAATCGGTCCCGTCGCGCCCGTGTTCGACGAGCTGCATGGAATCGATATTGAGCCTCAGCCTGCTGAAAGTCTGCAGGACTACTTCCTTCTCGTGCTGGTTCGTCCGGGGTGCCTTCGGTTTCCCGAATCTGCGCAGATCTTTGAGCAATCGCCTGAAGCCGAGCAGATATCGCAGCACGAACCGGCGCAAGCCGTTCGGCCCGTGGAGCAGCAAGTCGCGCGTGGGAACGTTGTGGCGGATGCTCACGATCAAATAGCGCTTCGACACACGGCGGAGTTCGCGCAGTGCCTCTTCAAGGCCACCGGCATCCACCCAATTGAGGAAACGGATACTGAGGACGCAGTCATACTGGTCGTCGGTACCGGGGATGTTGCGAATGTCGGCAAGCTCCAGCGAACAGTCCAGCCCGTCCAGCTCGCTTAGCTTGTGGCGTGCAGCGCTCAACATGTCGGGCGAAATGTCGCGCCCCGCCACCTTGAAGCCGCGCTCCTGGTAGAGCTCGAGAAACCGCCCGGTCCCGACCGGTACGTCGAGGACCGAGGCGCCGGCCGGCAGAACGCGCAAGAGTTCGCGAACCGTCTCGTCCTCCGTCAGCCATTTCGTAGTCGGCGCACGGCGGGCATCGTAGCCTGCAGCCGCTTCGCCCGTGTACGCAGTGCTCAATGCTTGAAAATCCATCAGCCGGCCTCCTGCCAAGCAACCCTGTTCCGCAACAACTCGGCGACCCGCTCGGTTGATTCCGACAGCGGCGCCTCCCCGTCCACCTCGAACACAGGAACGCCACGGCGCCGCAGCAGCTCAGTGGCGAGAGCGAAGGTCTCAGCAGCCTGCACTGAAGCGGCATGGAGTTCGCTATCGCTAAGGCCCACATGAGCGTGGATCCTGCGCCCCCTGGTCCGGAGACGGTCCACGATGACATCGGGCGAAGCCGTGACCACGACGACCGCGCCGGGCTTGGGTACCGAGGAGAAGTACGCTTCCCGCGACTGTGGCGCGCTCACCCATCCCTTCTGGACCAGACCGTCTGGTTGCAGCACCTGCACGTTACCGGGCAGCCGGGTCCAGAGATGCAGGTCGCGTAGTTCGTCCAACATGATCGGCAACCTGGAGAACCGGGCAAGGGGATCGCCGAAGCCAGTCTGCGCCAGTTCGCTGCAACATTCGAGGAACGCCCCCTGGAGCTGCAGGGCTTGGCGCAATGTGTCCTCCGACGAGGCCACGGCCAACCGCCGGGCATAGAACTCCCCAACACGCGGCAATTGAAACACGGCGCGATAGGCGGGGCGGCGCAGCGGGCTTACCTTACCCAGGCTTGCCTTCGCTGCCAGGAATCGGCCCTCCTGCGCCGTGCGATAGATGCTCTGGCTTCCCAGGCGATCGCGGACGGCATGATAGATCGCCGACTTCCCCACCCCTGGAGGACCAACAAACTCGACTTGCCGTTCGGCTCCGGGGAAGGCCGGAACGTCGGTTGCCGAGGGAGTCACTGCAATCGGGGTGAGCAGGTTCATCGTGTTCACATCCTCAGCGCCGCAGGTTTAGCCGTAGTGGGTTCACTCTTTCGTTCGTGCCGTTGGAACACAGGGCCGCGACCACGCAGTCGCGACGGGCCACGGCGTTACTCGACGCCGAGGAATAGGCCGCAGTTGATGGACACGGCCCTGTGTCGGTCTTTTATGAAGTCTTGGTCATGCGCATCGTATTGCCTCTTGTAGAGGGAACACGACGCCGAGCGTGGTCGCCTGGGCATCGCGCGCTTTAGCCGTTGGTAACGCGGAGCAAGCTGCTTCCCGGTCAAAAGCCGCGGATCCCTGGGCGAGTCTATTTCGTAAGGACGGGATCAACTTCTTACATTCTCAAGTTATTCAGTTGAGAATGTAAGTCAAGCGTTTGTGTCACGTCTTTGCAATTTGTTTCATCTGCATGACGGGCAACTGCGAGCAGGTGCCTACCCCCGCACAAAGAAAAGGCCCCGCCGGATCGCTCCGGCGGGGCCTTTCTTTAAGCGCGAGCTAGAGCTCACTCCTCTTCGGGAGCGCCCTCTTCCACGACTTCTTCACTGGCCTCGGGCGCTTCGAGCGTCTCGTCGCTCTGGACCAGGTACTCGCCCGCATCGGCGTCGGTGCCGTGGGTTTCGCCCTCGACCTCAGCCAACGGATCGCCACCCAGCGCTGCTTCCGGGCCCTGCTCGAGCTCGGCTGCGTGCTCCTCTTCGGCCGTGTTGGCCATGATGAGGTGCTCTTGCGCCTTCTTCCACGAAGCGCGGATCGCGGCGTCGCGGCTGTTGGCGGTCACGCGCAGACGGTTCATGCCCGCGCCGGTACCGGCGGGGATGAGACGGCCGACGATCACGTTTTCCTTCAGACCGATGAGGGTGTCCTTCTTACCCTCGACCGCGGCCTGGGTGAGCACGCGGGTGGTCTCCTGGAACGAAGCCGCCGAGATGAACGACCGCGTCTGCAGGCTCGCCTTGGTGATGCCGAGCAGCACCGGGGTGCCGACCGCGGGCTGCTTGCCCTTGGCCAGTCCGGCGTTGATCTGGTGCATCTCTTCGGCGTCGAGCTGTTCGCCCGGCAGCAGCGTGGTGTCGCCGCCGTCGGTGATCTCGACCTTCTGCAGCATCTGGCGAACGATCACCTCGATGTGCTTGTCGTTGATCTTCACGCCCTGCAGTCGATAGACTTCCTGGATTTCCGCGACGAGGTACTCGGCCAGAGCCTCGACCCCCATCACTTCCAGAATGTCATGCGGATTCGGGCTACCCGAAATCAGCGTGTCGCCCTTCTTGACGAAGTCGCCTTCCTGGACGTCGATGATCTTGGTCTTCGGCACCAGGTACTCGACCGAATCGCCCTCTTCCGGAACGATCGCGATCTTGCGCTTGGCCTTGTAATCCCGAACGAACTCGATCCGGCCGCTGATCTTGGCGATGGTCGCAACGTCCTTCGGCATACGCGCCTCGAACAGTTCGGCCACACGCGGCAGACCACCGGTGATGTCGCGGGTCTTGGCAGCTTCTCGCGAAGCACGGGCGAGAATGTCACCCGCCTCGACCTGCTGGCCATCGTCGACCGACAGCGCCGTGCCCGGGGCGAGCATGTAGCGCGCCGCCTCGGTTTCGCCGCCGCCTTCGCCGAGCAGGGTCAGACGCGGACGGAGGTCTTCCTTCTTCGACCGGCCAGTGGCGCGGTATTCGGTGACCACGCGCTGGGCGATGCCGGTGGCTTCGTCCAGGCGCTCTTCCATCGTCTTGCCTTCGGCCAGGTCCTGGTAGCGGACGATACCCGACTGCTCGGTGATGATCGGCAGGGTGAACGGATCCCACTCGGCGAGCCGCTGCCCTTCCTTCACCTTCGCGCCGTCTTCGAACATCAGCACGGTACCGTAAGGCACGCGGTGGATCGCGCGTTCACGGCCCTCGCTGTCGATGACGACCATCTCGCCGCTGCGAGCCAGCGACAGACGGCGGCCGCGCTTGTCGACGATCGTCGGCATGTCACGGTACGCGACCGTGCCTTCCGAGATCGACTCCAGGTGGCTGGTTTCGTTGACCTGCGCCGCACCACCGATGTGGAAGGTACGCATGGTCAGCTGGGTGCCCGGCTCACCGATCGACTGCGCGGCGATAACGCCGACAGCCTCACCGATGTTGACCGGAGTACCGCGAGCCAGGTCACGGCCGTAGCACTTGCCGCAGACGCCCTGTTCCGCTTCGCAGACAAGCGGCGAACGGATCTTGGCCGACTGCACTTCGGCTTCCTCGATCGACTTGACCATCGGTTCGTCGAGCAGGGTGCCCGACTTCACGATGACTTCGCCGGTCTTGGCGTTGACCAGGTCCTCGGCCGTGGTGCGGCCCAGGATACGCTCGCCAAGCGAAGCGATGACCGAACCGCCCTGAACGATGGCGCGCATTTCCAGCGCGTTCTCGGTCTTGCAGTCCTCTTCGACGATCACGCAGTCCTGCGACACGTCGACCAGGCGGCGCGTCAGGTAACCCGAGTTCGCGGTCTTCAACGCGGTGTCCGCGAGGCCCTTACGGGCGCCGTGGGTCGAGTTGAAGTATTCGAGAACGGTCAGGCCTTCCTTGAAGTTCGAGATGATCGGCGTTTCGATGATCTCGCCCGACGGCTTGGCCATGAGGCCGCGCATACCGGCCAGCTGCTTCATCTGCGCCGGCGAACCACGGGCACCGGAGTGGCTCATCATGTAGATCGAGTTGATCTGCTTCTGACGGCCGTCCTCGTCGATCGGCGCCGCGCGGATCTCGTCCATCATGGCGTTCGCCACCTGGTCGCCGCAACGGCTCCAGGCGTCGATCACCTTGTTGTACTTTTCCTGCTGGGTGATGAAGCCGTCCTGGTACTGCTGCTCGTAATCGGCAACCAGCGCCTTGGTCTGGTCGACCAGCTCGGTCTTGCTGTCCGGGATGATCATGTCGTCCTTGCCGAACGAGATGCCGGCCTTGAACGCGTGACGGAAGCCCAGCGCCATGATGGCGTCGGCGAACAGCACCGTGTCCTTCTGGCCGGTGTGACGATAGACCTCGTCGATAACGTCGCCGATGTCCTTCTTGGTCAGCAGGCGGTTGACGACGTCGAAGGGCACCTTGTGGCTCTTCGGCAGGCATTCGCCAATCAGCATGCGGCCCGGCGTGGTTTCGTAGCGGACCATGCGCTCGACACCGTCTTCGCCCGTTTGCGGGACGCGGCTGGTGATCTTCGAGTGCAGGGTGACCGCACCGACGTGCAGCGCCTGGTGCACTTCGGCGATGTCGGCCAGGATCTTGCCTGCGCCCGGTTCGCCTTCGCGGTCCATCGACAGGTAGTACAGACCCAGGACCATGTCCTGCGAAGGAACGATGATCGGCTTGCCGTTCGCGGGGCTGAGGATGTTGTTGGTCGACATCATCAGCACGCGCGCTTCCAACTGGGCCTCGAGGCTCAGCGGAACGTGGACGGCCATCTGGTCACCGTCGAAGTCGGCGTTGAAGGCCGAGCAGACCAGCGGGTGCAGCTGGATCGCCTTGCCTTCGATCAGGACCGGCTCGAACGCCTGGATGCCAAGACGGTGAAGCGTCGGGGCGCGGTTCAGGAGGACCGGGTGCTCGCGAATGACTTCGTCGAGGATGTCCCAGACTTCCTTGCGTTCCTTCTCGACCCACTTCTTCGCCTGCTTGAGGGTCATCGAGAGACCCTTGGCGTCGAGGCGGGCGTAGATGAACGGCTTGAACAGCTCGAGCGCCATCTTCTTCGGCAGGCCGCACTGGTGCAGCTTGAGCTCCGGACCGGTCACGATGACCGAACGGCCCGAATAGTCGACGCGCTTGCCGAGCAGGTTCTGACGGAAGCGGCCCTGCTTGCCCTTGAGCATGTCGGACAGCGACTTCAGCGGACGCTTGTTGGCGCCGGTGATCACGCGGCCGCGGCGGCCGTTGTCGAACAGCGCGTCAACGGCTTCCTGCAGCATGCGCTTTTCGTTGCGGACGATGATGTCCGGCGCCCGCAGCTCCATCAGGCGCTTGAGGCGGTTGTTACGGTTGATCACGCGACGGTAGAGGTCGTTGAGATCCGAGGTCGCGAAGCGGCCGCCGTCCAGCGGAACCAGCGGGCGCAGTTCCGGCGGAATGACCGGCACGACGTCGAGGATCATCCATTCCGGGCGGTTGCCGGAATCGATGAAGCTTTCCACGACCTTGAGGCGCTTGATGATCTTCTTCGGCTTGAGCGTCGACTTGGTCTCGGCCAGCTCCTTGAGCAGGTCTTCCTTTTCCTGGGCCAGGTCGAGGTCGATCAGCATCTGCTTGACCGCTTCCGCGCCGATGCCGGCGGTGAAGGCGTCTTCGCCGTACTCATCCTGCGCGTCGAGCAGTTCGTCCTCGGTGAGGAGCTGATACTTCTCGAGCGGGGTCAGGCCGGGCTCGGTGACGATGTAGCTCTCGAAGTAGAGCACGCGCTCCAGCTGCTTGAGCTGCATGTCGAGCAGCAGGCCGATGCGCGACGGCAGCGACTTGAGGAACCAGATGTGCGCGACGGGAGCGGCGAGCTCGATGTGGCCCATGCGCTCGCGACGGACCTTGGTCACGGTCACTTCGACGCCGCACTTTTCGCAGACGACGCCCTTGTACTTCATGCGCTTGTACTTGCCGCACAGGCACTCGTAGTCCTTCACCGGTCCGAAGATGCGCGCGCAGAACAGGCCGTCACGTTCCGGCTTGAACGTGCGGTAGTTGATGGTTTCCGGCTTCTTGATCTCGCCGAACGACCACGAACGGATGCGCTCCGGAGAGGCAATGCCGATCTGGATCTGGTCGAAGGTTTCGGGCTTCGCGATCTGGTTGGTGAATTTGGTCAGTTCGTTCATGTTTCAATTCCCTTGCGGGTGAATTCCTGGGGCGGTTGGGAGGGCGGCCGTTTTGGCCGCCCCGATCCCGACTATTCCGCCGCCTCCGGCCACTGGTCTTCGTCATCGCCATCGGTCAGCGACGACAATTCGACGTTGAGGCCCAGCGAACGCATTTCCTTCACGAGCACGTTGAAGCTCTCCGGAATACCGGCCTCGAAGGTGTCGTCACCCTTGACGATCGCTTCGTAGACTTTGGTACGGCCGACCACGTCGTCCGACTTCACGGTGAGCATTTCCTGCAGCGTGTAGGCGGCGCCGTAGGCCTGGAGCGCCCAGACCTCCATTTCACCGAAGCGCTGGCCGCCGAACTGCGCCTTACCGCCCAGCGGCTGCTGGGTGACGAGCGAGTACGGTCCGATCGAACGGGCGTGGATCTTGTCGTCGACCAAGTGGTGGAGCTTGAGCATGTAGATGATGCCCACGGTCACCTTGCGGTCGAACGCCTCGCCGGAACGACCATCGTAGAGGGTCGACTGGCCGGAGGTATTCAGCCCGGCCTTCGCCAGCATCGCCGAAACATCCGCCTCGCGCGCGCCGTCGAACACCGGAGTGCCCATCGGAACGCCCGTCTTCAGGTTGCCCGACAGTTCCACGATTTCGGCAGTCGTCCGCGAGTCGATGTCCGCGTGGTACTGCTCGCCGTAGATGTCCTTCAGCTTCTCGACCACGGCAGCCGGCGGAGCCGATGCCTCTGGGTTCGGGTTGGCCAGACGCCATTCCTCCAGCGCCTCGGCGACCTGGTGGCCCAGAGCGCGTGCGGCAAAGCCGAGGTGGGTCTCGAAGATCTGTCCGACGTTCATGCGCGAAGGCACGCCCAGCGGGTTGAGCACCAGGTCGACCGGGGTGCCGTCTTCCATGAACGGCATGTCCTCGACCGGCAGAATGCGGCTGATGACACCCTTGTTGCCGTGACGGCCGGCCATCTTGTCGCCCGGCTGCAGCTTGCGCTTCACCGCGACGAAGACCTTGACCATCTTGAGCACGCCCGGAGCCAGTTCGTCGCCCCGCTCGAGCTTCTCCTTGCGGTCTTCGAACTTGTCCTTGATGCGCTTCACGGCCTCGTCATACTGGCCCTTGACCGCTTCAAGCTGCGACTGGACGCCATCGTCGGCCACCGCGAACTTGAACCAGTCGTGGCGGTCGACCGAGTCCAGCGTTTCGCTGTCGATCTTCGCACCCTTCTTGAGACCCTTCGGCGCGGCCGCAGAGACCTGGCCTTCGAGCATCTCGCGCAGGCGGTTGTAGGTCGCGCGGTTGAGGATGTTGCGCTCGTCCTCGCTATCCTTCTTGAGGCGTTCGATTTCCTCGTTCTGGATGGCGCGGGTACGATCGTCGATCTCGATGCCGTGACGGTTGAACACGCGCACTTCGACGACCGTGCCGGCAACGCCCGGCGGCAGCTTGAGCGAAGTGTCGCGAACGTCCGAAGCCTTCTCGCCGAAGATCGCGCGGAGGAGCTTTTCTTCCGGCGTCATCGGGCTTTCACCCTTCGGCGTGATCTTGCCGACCAGGATATCGCCCGGGTGCACTTCGGCGCCGATGTAGACGATGCCCGCTTCGTCGAGGTTGCGCAGGGCTTCCTCGCCGACGTTCGGGATGTCGCGGGTGATGTCTTCCGGCCCGAGCTTGGTGTCGCGAGCCATGACCTCGAACTCCTCGATGTGGATCGAGGTGAACACGTCATCCTTCACGATCCGCTCGGAGATCAGGATCGAGTCTTCGTAGTTGTAGCCATTCCACGGCATGAACGCGACGAGGCTGTTCCGGCCGAGCGCCAGCTCGCCGAGGTCGGTCGAAGGACCGTCGGCAATGATGTCGCCCTGTTCGACCACGTCACCGACCTTCACCAGCGGACGCTGGTTGATGCAGGTGTTCTGGTTCGAACGCTGGAACTTCTGCAGGTTGTAGATGTCGACGCCCGGGTTGCCGGCATCGACGTCGCCGCTGGCGCGGATGACGATACGGGTCGCGTCGACCTGGTCGATCACCCCCGAACGGGTGGCGGCAATCGCCGCACCCGAGTCACGCGCCACGGTCTCTTCCATGCCGGTGCCGACGAACGGCGCTTCGGCCTTCAGAAGCGGCACGGCCTGGCGCTGCATGTTCGAGCCCATCAGCGCGCGGTTGGCGTCGTCGTTCTCAAGGAACGGGATCAGCGATGCCGCGACCGAGACCAGCTGCTTCGGCGAAACGTCCATCAGGGTGACGGTTTCGTTCGGAGCCATCACGAACTCGCCGTTCTGGCGGGCCGAGACCAGGTCTTCGATGAAGTGCTTCTTGTCGTCGAGATCGGCCGAAGCCTGCGCGACGGTGTGCTTCTGCTCTTCCATCGCCGAGAGGTAAGTCACCTCGCCGGTGACGGTCCCGTCGATCACGGTCCGGTACGGGGTTTCGATGAAGCCGTACTTGTTGACGCGGGCGAAGGTCGAGAGCGAGTTGATCAGACCGATGTTCGGGCCTTCCGGCGTTTCAATCGGGCAGATACGGCCATAGTGCGTCGGGTGAACGTCGCGGACTTCGAAGCCTGCGCGCTCACGGGTAAGACCACCCGGCCCGAGCGCCGAAACGCGGCGCTTGTGGGTGACTTCCGACAGCGGGTTGGTCTGGTCCATGAACTGCGAGAGCTGGCTCGAACCGAAGAACTCGCGCACCGCGGCAACCGCGGGCTTGGCGTTGATCAGGTCGTTCGGCATCACGGTCGACACGTCGACCGAGCTCATGCGCTCCTTCACGGCGCGCTCCATGCGGAGCAGGCCGACGCGGTACTGGTTCTCCAGCAGTTCGCCCACCGAGCGGACGCGACGGTTGCCGAGGTTGTCGATGTCGTCGACCTCGCCCTTGCCGTCCTTGAGGTTCACCAGTTCCTTGACCACGGCAAGGATGTCTTCCTTGCGCAGGGTGGTCACGGTGTCTTCGGCGTCGAGGCCGAGGCGCATGTTGAGCTTCACGCGGCCGACGGCCGAGAGATCATAGCGCTCCGGATCGAAGAACAAGCCTTCGAACAGGGCTTCGGCGGTTTCCTTCGTCGGCGGCTCGCCCGGGCGCATGACCTTGTAGATCGCCTCGAGGCCTTCTTCGCGGTTTTCCGCCTTGTCGGCCTGCAGGGTGTTGCGCATCCAGGCGCCGGTGGTGACGTGGTCGATGTCGAGCAGCAGCAGCTGGTCGATGCCGGCCTTGTCGATCTTCTCGAGGTTCTCGGGCGAAACTTCCTCGCCCGCTTCGATGTAGATGCGGCCGGTGCTCTCGTCGATCAGGTCCTTGGCCGAATAGCGGCCGAAGACTTCCTCGGTCGGGATCAGAAGGGTCTCGAGGCCGTCCTTGGCCGCCTTGTTGGCAGCGCGCGGGCTGACCTTCTGGTTGGCGGGGAACACTTCCTCGCCGGTCTTGGCGTCGACTAGGGGGAAGCCCGGCTTGGCGTTACGCCATTGCTCCGGAGCGAAGGGGATTTCCCAACCGTTGGCGCCGCGCTTCCAGGTGATCGCGTCGTAGAAGTAGTCGAGCACCTGCTCGCTATCGAGGCCGAGGCCGAACAGCAGCGCGGTGACCGGCAGCTTGCGCTTGCGGTCGATACGGACGTTGACGATGTCCTTGGCGTCGAATTCGAAGTCGAGCCACGAACCGCGGTAAGGAATCACGCGGGCGGCGAACAGGAACTTGCCCGAAGAGTGGGTCTTGCCGCGGTCATGGTCGAACAGCACACCCGGCGAACGGTGCATCTGCGACACGATCACGCGCTCGGTGCCATTGATGATGAAGGTGCCGTTCTCGGTCATGAGCGGCATGTCGCCCATGTAGACGTCCTGCTCCTTGATATCGAGGACCGAGCGAGTCTCGGTCTCGGCGTCGACCTCGAACACGATCAGGCGCAGCGTGACCTTCATCGGGGCGGCATAAGTGATGCCGCGCTGACGGCACTCGGTGGTGTCGTACTTGGGGTCTTCCAGCTCGTAGTGGACGAAGTCGAGCTCGGCAGTGCCGGCGAAGTCGCGGATCGGGAATACCGAACGCAAGGTCTTCTCGAGGCCCGAGACGTAGCCGGTGCTCTTGTCGGAGCGCAGGAACTGCTCGTAGCTTTCGCGCTGAACCTCGATCAGGTTCGGCATCTGCACCACTTCGTGGATGTCGCCGAAGATCTTGCGGATGCGCTTCTTCTTGCTCGGGACGGTCGCAACGGACGCGGCGCCGGTGGCCTCTGACTTCTTCGCCATGGAGGGAGTTGCCTCTTCGCTATGCTTCGCCGGAATTGGTCCGGCGTGAATTTCTTGCCCTGTGCGGGGCGGCTCCACCGAAACGCCGAAAGAGCCGCAGGCACACCGCTCCCCATCCGGGACCGGAGCTGCAGCATTGGCGACGAATCGAGCGGATTACCCGACGCTTCCTTCCGTGGAAGACCCCCGCACATGGGCCCGCCTTGCTCGAAGCTGTCGAATGGAGGGCGGATATAGGAGCGGGGTGGCCCCAAGTCAAACGCCCGACAGCAACGAATCGGCCCGATGGCGGCCAGTTCGTGGCGCTCGTGCGACGGAGCCGCCGTGGTTGATCCTCGATTTTCCGTAATTCAATCAGCTTGATATTGTTTTTCGATATTATCGATTGACGATATGCGCGAATCAGCTTATTGAATATCGATATCGACCATATTGGAGATCGAGAAATGACCAGAGTGATTGAAAACACCGCCGCCCTGCTCATCGCAGTGCTCCTCGCCACCATTTCGTTTGCCGAAGTCGCGTCTGTGCCAGTTGACCGGACCAACCCGGCCATCGCCGCACCGATCCTGGCCTGACGTCTTCAGCCGGACCTCGAAGGGAAGCCATCCATGACTCCACTCAAGAAAGATCCGTTGCTGGTCACTGCGAAAGTGGTGACCATCATCGTCCGCATCGGCCTCGTCATCGGCATGATCGGCCTCGGCATTGCCGGCGCCGTCCTGGTGATCGGCGGGACCGGCATGTTCTCCGAACACTTCGTCGTGCAGTTGAACTCCAGCGGCCTCGGCGGAACGAAAGGGGCAGCTCTCCTGGTGATCGCCCTCACGCTCGTTTCGCTCGGCCTCATGGAAGACTTCGTCAGGCGCCTGGGCCAGGTGATCGACACCGTCGGCGAAGGCGACCCCTTCACCCTGGAGAACGCCGCACGCCTGACCCGCATGGGGTGGCTGGCGATCATCGTCCAGTTGCTCGGGCTCCCGGTCATGCTCCTGTCCACCTGGCTGGAATCGCGCATCGACGACGGAGTGTTCCAGATTGAATCGAACCTCTCGCTGTACGGCTTCGCCCTGGCGCTGGTGCTGTTCATCCTCGCCCGAGTGTTCCGCAAGGGCGCCGAGATGCGCGAAGACCTGGAGGGGACCGTCTGATGCCGATCACCGTGAAACTCGACGACCTGCTCTACCAGCGCCGCATGACCCTGACCGAGCTTGCCGAACGGATCGACCTGACGCTTGCCAACGTCTCGATCCTCAAGACCGGCAAGGCCAAGGCGATCCGCTTCTCGACCCTCGAAGCGATCTGCCGGGAGCTTGATTGCCAACCGGGAGATGTGCTGGGATACGAAGGAGGAATGGGGGAGGACTAACCAGATGAATTTGGGGCAAGGCCTGGCTTTCGTGTTCAGCGAAAGCTGGGCCTTCTGGCGTAAGGGTTGGTGGCTGGCGCTCATCCCCACGCTGCCAATGACGGTCTACGATTTCTTTGCCAGCCAAATTCCGGACGCGTCCGCCGATCTGGCTTACTGGTCGCAAATCGTCGCCGAAGCCATGCTGACAGTCGCGGTGGGGTACCCGGTAATACGGTTCATTGCGCTCAATCGTGACATGACCGAGGCGTTGACCATAAGTCGAGCATCGGCCCGGACATTCGCACCCTATCTAATCTCGATGACCCTGATCGAAGTAGCACTGGCAGCCTGGAGCGATCATGACGTTAGCGGCAAGGCGACGCTTGCACAGGCCATCGTTGCCGTCCTTCTCGTTATTTTAACCGCACCTTGGAGCGTCACAGCTCCATCGGGATCGACGGTCGTTGGCCCTACCCGCTCAGCTACGCTAACGGCGCCTTCACTCTTCTGGGCGATCTTGCTTATGACCATCGCCTTTATCCCGATCTCCCTAGTCGGCCTTGTCACCGGTCTACTGGTCGCCAAGTTGCCAGACATCGAGATCGGGGCGTATGCCTTATCCAATCTCGCCTCACTCGCGGCATTTACGGTCACTCTGTCCTTTGCGCTGGTCATGAGCTGCGCCGTCGCTTTCGCAGTGGGCCACCGTGTCGGCGTGAGGATCGACAGGACAGACAAGCTCGCCGCCCACTTCGAATGACTCGTTGACTTCTCGCCTCCTTCGTCTAGAGGCCCGGCCCGATCGCTTAGGCGGTCAACCGTCCGAGACAGTTGGTGCACCGGATCTGCCGGCGCTTAATTTCCAGCCTAGACGGGGAAAAGAGATTTTCGGGCAGCGCCTCGTGCGCTGTCCATAAAAGCGCTTCGGCGCGCTCCTTCCCCTTCAACGGACTCGCCCGTGTCGCTTCGGCGATGCGGCAACGTAGCCGGTCGCCCGCAACGATTACGCGTGCGGCCATAGTGAAGGAGTAAGGCATGGATCGTTCGCAGAAAGCCGAATCGGTCGCATCCCTCAACGCGGTCTTCAACGAGGTTGGGCTGGTGGTCGTCACCCGCAACCTCGGCATGTCGGTGGGTCAGTCCACTGCCCTGCGTTCGAAGATGAGCGAAGCGGGTGCGTCGTACAAGGTTGCGAAGAACCGCCTCGCCAAGCTCGCCCTGAAGGACACCCAGTACGAAGGCCTCGAGGTACACCTCACCGGCCCGACTGCCCTGGCATGGTCGATCGATCCGATCGCCGCTGCCAAGGCTGCGGTGGACTTCGCCAAGACGAACGACAAGCTCGAAATCGTCGGTGGCGCCATGGGCAGCACGCAACTCAATGCCGATGGAATCAAGGCTCTCGCCTCGATGCCGTCGCTCGATGAGCTGCGGGCGAAGATCGTCGGCCTGGTCAATGCGCCTGCCACCAAGGTGGTGCAGCTGGTCAATGCCCCGGCGGCAAAGCTTGCTCGCGTGTTCGGTGCCTATGGCGCCAAGGACGCAGCGTAAGCGGTTTTTCAATTCTCGAATTCCCCTGGTCAGAGATTTTCCCGGCCAGGGTCCATCATTTGAACGGAGTATTTTAACATGGCCGATATCGCCAAGCTCGTTGAAGACCTGTCGCAGCTGACCGTCATGGAAGCTGCCGAACTCGCCAAGGCCCTGGAAGAAGCATGGGGCGTTTCCGCCGCTGCTGCCGTGGCCGTTGCCGCTCCGGCCGCAGCTGCTGAAGCCGTTGAGGAAAAGACCGAGTTCGACGTCATCCTCGTCGGTGACGGTGGCAAGAAGATCCAGGTGATCAAGGAAGTCCGCGCCATCACCGGCCTGGGCCTGACCGAAGCCAAGACCCTGGTCGAGAGCGCCCCGACGCCGATCAAGGAAGCGGTCAACAAGACCGAAGCCGAAGACATCAAGAAGAAGATCGAGGAAGCCGGCGGCGTCGTCGAAGTCAAGTAACGTACTGGGGCGAAAGCTCCGACGTTACCCTCGATCCATTCGGATCAGACAGAAGGGGGCGGTGCCGCAAGGCGCCGCCCTTTTTTGTTTGAACGGTCATCCGCAGTTTGGATCTGAATGACAGGCCGAGCGCGATCCGAGAGGCAATGTCCGCTGTGGGTGGAAAGCAGGCATAAGTTATGCAAGCTACAGCCTCAGATGGGGCAGATAGCATGAGCAGAGCGCTCTCGAGTGTTTGCGCAGTCGCCTTAACGACTTCAGCCTGCACCGCAGGCCACGACACTATCGCCCAGGTAGAAGCTTGTGACGTCGCACTTTCATATGTGAGGCACTTCCAAAGGAGCGCGTCCAAACCGAATGCCGTATTAAAGCGTGTAGATGGACTCCAGAAGTCGCGCTCTGAGATCGAGCAATTCGTTCTTGGTCATCCCGAGCATGCGGATGATCCCGATCTTGAGCTCATGCTCGCATCTGCGGATTTACGAGACCAAAGTCCGGTAATCGAGTGCAACGCTCTTGGCGACTGGTTGGCGCATACCGGCACCCTACACGACGATCCCACGATCGATCAGATAACCAGAGCAGGCGCGGAATTCCCTGTCGCCATTGTCCAATTTTCGATGCCCGTGGTCACGCAGGACGGCAAAGAAGCATTCCTTTTCACGTCAGAGGCTTATGGGCCACTGGCCGGAAGCTCCCAGGCGGTTACACTGCGAAAGGTAAGTGATGGCAGCTGAGACGTTGTGGCGAAGGTTGTCACATCGGTGAGCTAAGGCGAGTAAGGCCCGCTTGTCAGTTCGAGGCCTCGCGGCGCGCTCGCCATTCGTGATCAAGTTGACCCCAAATCAAGCTGTCTCGGCGACCGATGTGAGTGGTCCACTGTTCGCGCAAGCGACCCTCGCAAACGAAGCCGAGGCTTTCGAGCACTCGGTTGGAAGCCAGATTGTCAGGGTCGGTGTCGGCATACAGTCGGCGGCGCTGCTCGATCCCGAAGAGGTGATCCATGAGAGCCCTGAGGGCCTCGCGGGCGACACCCTGTCCTTGCCGCTCGCTAACCACCAGGTGCGCGAGTTCAGTGATTCCATCGCCGCGATCGAGGGCGGCGAGCCGGCCGATGGCTGGTCCACCTTCCCCCTCCGTCACGGCCCAGCTTCGGCCTTCTTCCCACCCCGAGCTTGGAACAAGCCATTCGGCCAGCTCTTGAACGCTCGAAAAGGGTCCGCGACTCCACCAGCGCATGAGCACCGGATCGGCAAAGCTGGGAAAAAGAGCGGGCGCGTCTGTCCGCGTAAGTTCGCGCAGGACGAAGCGCGGCGTAATAATCGTCGGCGTCGAGGGTTTACTCACCGCTGGTCGTTTTCCAGCTGGCCCATCCTAATGAGCTTCGGGTAGCCGACAGTTTGCGGCAGCAAGGTCTGTGCGAAGTTGATCACTCGATAACTATCCGCCAATGCTCGGATCTCCGCAATGGGTCGTTAGTCGACATCGTCAGCTAAACCACTCGCCAGGTCACCGGCTTCACCGTCGCGCACACGGGCGAGCCATCCTTGGCTGTCCCGTTGATCCTGCCGACCAGCAACCCGCCTGCCGCCGCCTTGTCGAGCAAAGCCGACTCAATATCATGGATGTCGATCTTCATCTTCCGGGTCCACGGCGAGGCGCAATCGCCCGCGAGCGTGCCGATGCGGATGTAGACGAAGCGGCGCTCTGGCCCTTCTCGGCGGACTTGCTTGCCGAAGAGCTTGGCGCCGCCTTCAGTGCGCTCGATGCGTAGCGGGAAATCGAAAGCGAGCGGCTCGCCCGCTTTCGAGGTCTTGGGATCGAGCGGCGCGTCGTCTTCCTGCAGGCTGTGCAGGACGCCGGGCACCGGCTGCTCGATCACCAGGCGGGCGCGGATCTCGATTTGATCCGCGCGCGCCATGGGGTCAGAGACCCTTGATGTAGTCGATCAGCGCCTGGCGCTTGGCCGCGTCCTTGACGCCGCCGAAGGCCATCTTGGTGCCGGGGACGACACCGCGCGGATCGGTCAGGTACTTGTCGAGCGTGGCCTGGTTCCAGACGAGGCCCGAATCCTTCATCGGCTGGCTGAATTCGAAGCCCGGCACGGCGCCGGCCTTCTCGCCCCAGATGCCGGCGAGCGACGGGCCGATGCCGTTCTTGCCCGGCTCGACCGAGTGGCAGGCCTTGCACTGCGCGAACGCGGCCGGCTCGACCGGAGCGGCAGCGGCAGCCGTGGTGGCCGTCGCCTTGGCGCTCGGGGTCGCAGTCGGGCTCGGCGATTCGCTGGGGGTCGCTTCGGGCGTCGGAGTGGCGGCGGGCGTTGCCGTGTCGGTCGCGCCCGGAGTGGCGAGGGGGGTTGCGTCGGTGACGGACGCCGTCGGTTCGTCGGCCTGGTCATTCCCGCCGCCACATGCGGCGAGAGCCAGCGCGAGGGCGAAGGCGGAAGTGAAACGGGCAGCAGTCGTGGGGGCGAACATCATCAATGCATCCCTTTAGGAGAACTCGCCTGCCCTCTATCGCGTGATTTTCCGGATAGGAAGAGCTTGTGGCCAGCGGGCCGCACAAGGGTGCGAAACGTCGCAATAGGGATACATCCCGACTTTCGCCGCACCTCGGCCGCGCCTATCCGGGCCGGCTTCATGTTCGAGACCTCCCCTCTGACTTGGCGCGGCGAACTGGCCGCGACCCTGCGTATCGCGGGGCCGCTGGCGGCCGCCAACCTACTGCAGATGCTGGTCTATGCGATCGACGTGATCTTCGTCGCCCGCCTGGGAGAGGAAGCGCTCGCGGCTTCGAGCCTTTCAATTGCGCTGTTCGGGTTGATGATGTGGTGCTTCTCCGGACTGACCGGGATGGTCGCGGCGCTGATCGCCACTGAGCTCGGCCGCCGCCGCCACGCAGCGCGCGAAGTGCGGCGGAGCGCGCGCATGGCGCTGTGGCTGGGCTTCGCCTGCGGCCTGCTGGGCATGGTCGTGTGCTTCTTCGGGCACGAAGTCATGCTGCTGGCTGGACAGGAGCCGCGCATCGCCGAGCGGGCCGGCGGTTTCATGCGGGTAATCATGTGGGCCATGGTGCCGATGATCCTCGCCAACGTGCTGCGTTCGGTGGTATCGGCGCTCGGCCGACCGCTGTTCGCCACCGCGATCACGGCGCTGGCCATCGGCATTGCCGCGCTGGGCAACTATGCGTTCGTGTTCGGTAATCTCGGCGCCCCCGCGCTCGGGCTGGAGGGGTCGGCCCTGGCGAGTGTGCTGACCGCGATCTTCATGCTCGCCGCTTACGTCACGGCGATCCGTTCGGACCGGCGGCTGCGGCGCTATCAGCTGTTCGGCAACTGGTGGCGCTCGGAATGGTCGCGCTTCCGCGAGCTTGTGCGGACGGGCCTGCCGGTGGCGTTGGCGATTCTGGCGGAGGCCGGCCTGTTCAGCGGGGCGGCGTTCCTGATGGGCCTGATCAGCGCCTCTCAACTGGCCGCTCACACCATAGCTTTGCAGATCGCCGCTCTCGCCTTCCAGATTCCGTTCGGGATCGGCCAGGCCGCGACCATCCGGGTCGGCTACCACTACGGCCGGGGCGATCCGCAAGCGGTCGGCCGCTCTGGCTGGGTGGCGATCGCCACCGGGTGCGCCTTCATGCTGGTGACCGCCTCGTTCATGCTGTTCGCGCCGAGGTTGCTGCTCGGCATCTATGTCGATCCCCATGCGGCCGCCAACGCCACGCTGGTCGCCTATGCCGTGCGGTTCATGGCCGTGGCAGCGGCGTTCCAATTGTTCGACGGCTTGCAGGCGGTGACCGCCGGCTCGCTCCGCGGGTTGCAGGATACGCGGGTGCCGATGCTCATTGCCCTGTTCGGCTATTGGGTGCCCGGACTCGGCACGGCGGTGGTGCTCGGCTTCTTCACGCCGCTGGAAGGACTCGGAATCTGGTTCGGCCTAGCCGTTGGCCTGGTGGCGGTGGCCTTGCCAATGATCTGGCGCTGGAGCCGGCGCGCTCGTCTCGGGCTGCTACCGGCCTGACGAGATTCTTTGTGCCGGGGTGTTGACGCCTCCGGACCGCCCAACCATATGCGCCCCGCTGGCACTCTCCACGTGAGAGTGCCAATCGTGTTTAACAATCCTATTGGAAGAGGTCATACACATGGCATTCCGTCCGCTGCACGACCGCGTTCTGGTCCGCCGCATTGAGGCCGAAGAAAAGACGGCCGGTGGCATCATCATCCCCGACAGCGCCAAGGAAAAGCCGAGCGAGGGCGAAGTCGTCGCCGTCGGTTCGGGCTCGCGCGCCGAAGACGGCAAGGTCACCCCGCTCGACGTCAAGCCGGGCGACCGCGTGCTGTTCGGCAAATGGTCGGGCACCGAGGTCAAGCTCAACGGCGAAGACCTGCTGATCATGAAGGAAAGCGACATCATGGGGATCGTCGGCTGATCCAGCCGCTCCCTTTAGCTTTCCCAATCAACCCATTCGCATAGAGGAAACAGAAACATGGCTGCCAAGGACGTGAAATTTTCGCGCGACGCGCGCGAACGCATCCTCAAGGGCGTCGATACGCTCGCCAACGCCGTCAAGGTGACCCTGGGGCCCAAGGGCCGCAACGTCGTCATCGACAAGAGCTACGGCGCTCCGCGCATCACCAAGGACGGCGTCACCGTCGCCAAGGAAATCGAGCTCAAGGACAAGTTCGAGAACATGGGCGCGCAGATGCTGCGTGAAGTGGCCTCGAAGACCAACGACCTCGCCGGTGACGGCACCACCACCGCGACCGTACTCGCCCAGGCGATCGTTCGCGAAGGCATGAAGTCGGTTGCCGCCGGCATCAACCCGATGGACCTGAAGCGCGGCATCGACCTCGCGGTCGGCAAGGTTGTCGAAGACCTCAAGGCCCGCTCGAAGCCGGTTGCCGGCTCGAACGAGATCGCCCAGGTCGGCGTCATCTCGGCCAACGGCGACCGTGAAGTCGGCGAGAAGATCGCCGAAGCCATGGAAAAGGTCGGCAAGGAAGGCGTAATCACCGTCGAGGAAGCCAAGGGCCTCGAGTTCGAACTCGATGTCGTCGAAGGCATGCAGTTCGACCGTGGTTACCTGTCGCCCTACTTCGTGACCAACGCCGAGAAGATGGTCGTTGAGCTGGATAACCCGTACATCCTGATCCACGAGAAGAAGCTTTCGAACCTGCAGTCGATGCTGCCGATCCTCGAAGCCGTGGTTCAGAGCGGCCGTCCGCTCCTCATCATCGCCGAGGACATCGAAGGCGAAGCCCTGGCCACCCTGGTGGTCAACAAGCTACGCGGCGGCCTCAAGGTCGCAGCCGTCAAGGCTCCGGGCTTCGGCGATCGCCGCAAGGCCATGCTGCAGGACATCGCGATCCTGACGCAGGGCGAGATGGTCAGCGAAGATCTCGGCATCAAGCTCGAGAGCGTTTCGGTGAGCATGCTCGGCCAGGCCAAGCGCGTAACCATCGACAAGGACAACACCACGATCGTCGATGGCGCCGGCAATGCCGAAGACATCAAGGCCCGGGTCGAGCAGATCCGTGCCCAGATCGAATCGACCACCAGCGACTATGACCGTGAGAAGCTGCAAGAACGTCTGGCGAAGCTCGCCGGCGGCGTTGCGGTGATCAAGGTCGGCGGCGCCTCGGAGATCGAGGTCAAGGAGCGCAAGGATCGCGTTGATGACGCGCTGCATGCGACCCGCGCCGCTGTCGAGGAAGGCATCGTCCCGGGCGGCGGTACCGCGCTGCTCTACGCCACCAAGACCCTCGACGGCCTGACCGGCGCGAACGAGGACCAGACCCGCGGCATCGACATCGTCCGTCGTGCACTGCAGGCTCCGGTTCGCCAGATCGCCGAGAACGCCGGCCATGACGGCGCGGTTGTCGCCGGCAAGCTGATCGACGGCAACGACGAGCAGCTCGGCTTCAATGCCCAGACCGACGTCTACGAGAACCTGGTCCAGGCCGGCGTGATCGATCCGACCAAGGTCGTCCGCACCGCGCTGCAGGACGCAGCTTCGGTCGCTGGCCTGCTGATCACCACCGAAGCGGCGATCGCTGAACTGCCGGACGACAAGCCGGCCGCGCCGGCGATGCCGGACATGGGTGGCATGGGCTTCTAAGCCCAGGCTCTCAGCCAAAATAAGGAAGGGCCGGAGGAGCGATCCTCCGGCCCTCTTCTTTTGTCCGGACCTTGCACGCCACTCGCCCGTTAGGCTGGGTGAACAGACAGGAGAGCGCAAGCCATGAAGATCCCCCACCAGGCCCTCGTCGCGCTCGCCAATGGCGAGCAATTCGTGCTGATGCGCAACATCGGGCAGGCGTTCGATCCCAAGCTGGAGCGCGAACAGGAACTGGACCTGGAACTCACCAACTTCAGCGCCGGAATCCGCCACCAGGATCGCAGGGGAGCACCCAACAACAGCACCAATCTCGACGAGCTCGCCCACGGCGCGGCCATCGCGGAGTGGCTCAATGCACGGGCTCTCAACGGCCAGTTAGAGGACCTCGTGATTGCCGCCGATCCGCGCACTCTGGGTCAGATCCGCCAGCGCTGTCACAAGGAAGTGCAGAGCCGGATCCTGGGCGAAGTCGCCAAGGATTTAACCAACTCACCGATTAAGGAGATCGAGCGGGTGCTCGCCGCCGCTTGACGTAAACTCGTGACCTCATTTGCCCACCAGCGCGCTGCGATGGTCGAACGCCAACTCAAGGCGCGCGGCATCCGCAACGCGCGGGTGCTGGCCGCGATGGGCGAGGTCCCACGAGAGCAATTCGTGCCCGAGCGGCTGCTGGAATTCGCTTATTCCGATGGCCCGCTGCCGATCGGCGAGGAGCAAACCATCTCGCAGCCCTATGTCCTCGCGCTGATGATAGAGGCGGCGGGCGTAGCGCCCGGTGACCGCGTGCTCGAGGTCGGCGCCGGCTCGGGCTACGCGGCGGCGGTGATGGCGCAGATTGCCAGCAGCGTGTTCGCGATTGAGCGGCATCCGACTCTGGCCGAGAGTGCGCGCGAGCGGCTGCTCGAGGGCGGATACCCTAACGTCACGGTGATTACTGGCGATGGCAGCGTTGGCCTGCCCGACATGGCGCCTTTCGATGCGATCCTCGTCTCGGCCGGCGGCGACAGAGTGCCCGAACCGCTCAAATGGCAACTCGCGATCGGCGGTAGACTGGTGGTACCAGTGGGGGGCACTGGCTTGCAGACGCTGCTCTGCCTCAGGCGCACTGGCGAGGAGGAATGGATCGAGCATGACCTCGGCAACGTGCGCTTCGTGCCGTTGATCGGCGCACATGGACGATAGGCAGTCGTCCTTCGACAAGCTCAGGACGAACGGGGGTCGCAACCTTAAGCCCGTTCGTGGTGAGCTCGTCGAACCACCGTAGCGCGACATCCTTGCGAGCGCCCATCCCCGTGATAGGATGGGCAAAAGCCAAGAGAGGACGTCCTCATGCGCTCGACTTTAGCCCTATTCGCGCTGGCCTTAACCGTCAGCGTCCCCGCAGCCGCCGCCAACGAACCCTCCGACTATGCCGCAGCTCTCGCCGATGCGCAGCGGCCGGCGGCAGACAAGGAACGCGATGCGGCCCGCCACCCCGCTGAGCTGCTGGCGTTCGCCGAGATCGATCCAGGCGAGAAGGTCGGCGATTACATCATGGGCGGCGGCTACTGGACGAGGCTGCTGGCCACGGCAGTCGGACCCCAGGGCAAAGTCTATGCCTTCCAGCCGGACGAATTCATCGCCTTCCGCGCGGCCTATGGTGACGAGCAAAACGCCGCCGTGGCTGGCCGCGCCAACGTCGCTGCGTTGCGCGGGCCAGTCGCGGCACCGCCCTTCCCGGAAAAGCTCGACACGATCATCACGGTGCAGAACCTGCACGATCTCTACCTCGGAGCCTTCCCGCCCGACACGGCCGCCAAATCCATCGCCGCCCTGTTCGACGCGCTCAAGCCCGGCGGCACTCTGGTGGTGGTGGACCACAGCGCCGCCGACGGTAGCGGTACGACCGCGGCCAACTCGATCCATCGGATCGACAAGGCGGCCGCGATAGCGGCCCTGACCAACGCAGGCTTTGTCGTGGAGGCCCAGAGCGACCTCTACAAACGACCCGACGACCCCCGAACCGCCAACGTCTTCGACCCCACGATCCGCGGAAAAACCGACCAATTCGCGCTACGGCTGCGCAAGCCGAACTGAGCAAGTTCCGCCAAAATCAGCGGTTTGCCGCCGTCGAGACTCCGTTCGTCGCGAATCTGGTTACGCCAAGCTCCAGCGTGGTTAAGATTCTGACAATATTTGAGGGTATAAGCAGGGGTCATGACATTGCGCTTCATAGGACGGATGGTCGCCGGCCTTTTGCTGGCCGTCGCCACGCCTGCGCTCGCGCAGGGCCAACCGCTTGAATCCCGGTTCGACAATGCGTTCGGCACCGAGCTTCGGGCGCCCCGTGATTTCTCCGCCACTTACGACAACGCGCTCGCCCAGCAGATCGCGCTGATCGCCGAAGGGTCGCAAGGCCGCATCGGCGTGGCGGCGGTTGACCTCACCACCGGACAAGAGATCGGCGTCCTGGGCGACGAGCGCTTTCCGATGGCCAGCACCAGCAAGATCGCCATCGCCGCTACCTTCCTTGAAGGCGTTGACCGGGGCCGCTGGTCTCTCGACAGCCAGTTTCCGATGATGATGCCGGTCGCTTCGAAGCCCTTCTCAAGCCGGATTGCACCGGTTCGCGCCGGCGAGTCCTATAGCGCCCGTGCGCTGATCGACATGATGATCACGCGCAGCAACAACCAGGCGACGGACGCGCTCCTGGCCGCCGTGGGCGGACCGTCCAAGGTCAACGACTGGGCACGCCGCGCCGGGATCCAGAACTTCAACCTCACCCGCGACATCGCCACGCTGGTGCGCGACGACGGCGAGTTCAATCCTGCCGCGCATATCGACATTCGTGACAGCGCCACCCCGCGCGACATGGTCAAGCTGTTGAGCGGAATCTACCAGGGCCAGTGGCTCAGCGCTTCGAGCCGCTACGTGATCATCGACGCGATGGAGCGGTGCCGCACCGGTACCCGCCGCATCCCGGCGCTCATGCCCGCCGACGCTCGCGTGGCGCACAAGACCGGCTCGCTCAACAACACTTCAAGCGACATCGGCATTATCACCATGCCCGATGGCCGCGCGATTGCGCTCGCTATTTATGTGACCGGCCAGGGCACCCGCCTGAACCGGGAAGCCCGGATCGCCAATATCGCCCGGGCGATCTATGACGGGTACGGCACCCAGTCGACGCGCCAGTGGACCAACGCCACTTACGCCAACAGCGCCGGCAAATAAGAAAAGGGCGCGGCCTCGCGGCCACGCCCCCTTCGAATAGCTTACTTCAGGCCGATCAGTCGGCCTTGGCAGCCTCGGTGGATTCGCCCTGCACGTCGGCTTCGGCCGTGGCAGCAGCATCGGTCGCGGCAGCCCCGACATCAGCGGCGGCTTCGGTCGCGGCAGTAGCGGCATCGCCAACGGCTTCACCGGCAGCTTCGACGTTGGCTTCAGTGTCGGCCATGGCCGAGTCAGCAGCGTCGGTGGCAGCGTCTTCAGTGCTTTCCGAGCAAGCTGCGAGCGAGAGGGCTGCGCCGGCAATTGCGGCGGCGAGAACGATCTTGCGCATGTTTTTATATCCTTAAACAGCGAAACCAGAACGCACACCCCTTGCGGAGCAGGCGCGGAAATCCACCGAAAGCGAATTTCGGACTTGAGAAATAATGGCAACTTTGTGGCAAGGCAACCCTGCGCCCGGATCGCGGCATGAGCCCTCCCCCGTTGCCGCAAGCCGAGACAGGCCCTAACAGTCCGCCATGGCCGACAAACAGCATCTCTACCTGGTCGACGGTTCGGCCTATATCTTCCGCGCCTATCACCGCCTGCCGCCGCTCACGAACCCGCACGGCGTGCCGGTCGGCGCGGTCTATGGCTACACCACGATGCTCTGGAAGCTGGCTGACGACCTCGACAAGGCCGACGGCCCCACGCACCTCGCAGTGATCCTCGACAAGGGCTCGCACAGCTTCCGCAATGACCTCTACGACCAGTACAAGGCCAACCGTCCTCCGCCGCCCGAGGACCTGGTCCCGCAGTTCCCGCTGATCCGCGACGCCACGCGCGCGTTCAGCTTGCCGTGCATCGAGGAGGACAACCTCGAGGCCGACGACCTGATAGCCTCCTACGCGAAGGAAGCCACGCGGCGCGGGTGGGACGTAACCATCGTCAGTTCCGACAAGGACCTGATGCAACTGGTCGGCCGGTGCGCCGAGCCGCATGACGGCCACGACGGTGGCTGCATCGACATGCTCGATACGATGAAGAACCAGCGGATCGACATCCCCGAGGTGATCGAGAAGTTCGGCGTCCCGCCCGAGCTGGTTGGCGACGTGCTGGCGCTGATGGGCGACGCAGTCGACAACGTGCCCGGCATCTACGGCATCGGCCCCAAGACTGCGAGCAAGCTGATCCAGGACTATGGATCGCTGCAAGGCGCGCTCGACGCGGCGCCATCAATGAAGCCCGGCAAGCTGAAGGAACGCCTGATCGAAGGCCGCTCGATGGCCGAGCTCAGCCGGGTGCTGGTCCAGCTCAAGGAAGATTGCGAGCTGCCAATGCCGCTCGACGAGTTCGTGCTCAAGCCAACACCGCAAGAACCGCTGGCGCAGTTCCTCGAAACGCATGGCTTCACCAGCCTGCTCAAGCGCCTGGGCGATGGCCGCGGCAGCCCCGACCGGCCAACGCAGCTCAATCCTGCGAAGCCCGAGACCGCCGGTGCGCCCGTCTCCCCCGAAGGCAACCGCCAGCCCTTGCCCGAATGGCCAGCGGTGGATCGCAGCACTTACGAATGCGTGCAGTCGATGGAGCGGCTCGAACACTGGATTGGCCGCGCGTTCCACGCCCGCCTGGTCGCGATCGACACCGAGACCAGCGACCTCGACGCCATGCGGGCAGAGCTAACCGGTATCAGCCTGGCGCTCGGCCCGAACGATGCTTGCTACATCCCGCTCGCCCACGGCGGGACCGACATGTTCGCCGAACGGCCGGTGCAGATCGACAAGGCCGCTGCGCTCTCCGCGCTCAAGCCGCTGCTTGAGAGCGAAGCCGTCCTCAAGGTCGGCCAGAACGTGAAGTACGATCTCAACATCTTTGCCCGGAACGGCGTTCAAGTCGCACCGGTCGACGACACGATGGTGATCAGCTTCGACCTTGACGCCGGCCGCTCGGAAGACGGGATCGGCGGCGGTCACGGGATGGATGAGCTTGCGACCCGCCACCTCGGCCACACCACGCTGACCTTCAAGGACATTTGCGGCACCGGCAAGAAGGCGATCCCCTTCGGCGAAGTTCCGCTTACCAAGGCCACCGAATACGCGGCCGAGGACGCCGACGTGACCTGGCGCCTGTACAAGACGCTCAAGCCGCGACTGGCGCTGGAGAACGGCACGCGGGTCTACCAGCGTGTCGATCGGCCGCTGATCCCGGTCGTCGCACAGATGGAGCGCAACGGGATCAAGGTCGACCGCCAGGCCCTCGCCGGATTGTCGGAGGAGTTCGCCAAGGAAATCGCCCGGATCGAGGGCGAGATCTACGAATGCTGCGGACAGCAGTTCACCATCGGCAGCCCCGCCCAGCTCGGCGATATTCTGTTCAACAAGATGGGCTACAAAGGCGGGCGCAAGGGCAAGAGCGGACAGTATTCGACGGACCAGGCGATCCTCGAACAACTCGCGAACCAGGGCGCTCCGGTCGCCCGGCTGGTGCTCGACTGGCGCCAGCATTCAAAGCTGCGCAGCACTTACACCGAGGCGCTGCAGGCGGCGATCAACCCGGCCACGGGGCGCGTGCACACTTGCTACAGCCTGGTCGGTGCGCAGACCGGGCGGCTGTCGTCGACCGACCCGAACCTGCAGAATATCCCGATCCGCACCGCCATTGGTCGCCGCATTCGCGAGGCGTTCGTGGCCGAGCCTGGCAACGTGCTGCTCGCCGCCGACTACTCGCAGATCGAGCTACGCCTTGCCGCGCACATGGCCGACGTGCCACCGCTCAAGGAAGCTTTCGCCGCCGGTGAGGACATCCATGCGCGCACCGCGCAGGAGATGTACGGCACGGTCGACCGCGACACTCGCGCGCGCGCCAAGACGATCAACTTCGCGATTCTCTACGGCATCAGCCGCTGGGGCTTGGCGGGTCGTCTCGGCGTCGAGGCGGACGAGGCGCAGGCGGTGATCGATCGCTACTTCCAGCGCTTCCCCGGCATCCAGCGCTATATCGTCCACACGCTCGAGAGCGTGCGTGAACGCGGCTATTCGGAGACGCTGTTCGGCCGCAAGACCTGGTTCCCGCGGATCAGCGCCAAGATCCCGCACGAACGCCAAGGCGCCGAACGCGCCGCCATCAACGCGCCAATCCAGGGCACCAGCGCCGACATCATCAAACGCGCGATGGCGCGGATGCCGGCGGCCCTGGCTGACGCCGGGCTGGGCGAGGTCAAGATGCTGCTGCAGGTGCACGACGAACTGGTGTTCGAGTTGCCCGAAGGCGATGTTGCGGCAGCTTCGCCGGTGATCGAGCGAGTGATGGCCGAGGCAGCGCTGCCCTCGGTGGAGCTTGATGTACCGCTCGGGATCGAGATCGGCACCGGCCTTAGCTGGGACGCAGCGCACTAACACCAAATCCTCCCCCTTGGGGGAGGGGGACCACCGAAGGTGGTGGAGGGGCACACGCCGGCGCTCCTGACTTACGAGATTCGCGCCGAGACTTCGAAGATCGCGAGAAGGGCGATAGCGGAGGAGCACACGAAAGTGCCCCTCCACCATGCTTCGCATGGTTCCCCTCCCCGTTCCGGGGAGGATTTAACTCCCAGGCGTGTGCTTCCGCTCGCGCGTGGATTCCACCATGCCTTCGTGGATGAAGCCGATTGGCTGCACCTGCATCGCGCGCTTCTTCAACTCGCCACGCATGCGCAGGTATTCCATCTCCATCTGCTCGGTCACGGTCGCGCGACTGTCGGCCAGGGCCTCGGTGAAGTCCTGTCCGGTCACTTCGGTCACGTTCACGCCGCGCTTGCGGATGGCGATGAGGCCTGCCCTGCGAACCACATCCTCGAGGTCCGCGCCGGTGAAGCGCTCGGTCTCGGCCGCAATGCCTGCGAGGTTCACGTCGTCCGCCAGCGGCATGTCGCGGGTGTGGATGCCGAGAATGTGCAGGCGGCCAGCCTGGGTTGGCGCGCCGACATAGACGAGCTCGTCGAACCGGCCCGGCCGCAGCAGGGCGGGGTCAACCAAGCCCGGACGGTTGGTAGCGCCGATCACGACGATCGAGTTCAACTCTTCCATCCCGTCCATCTCGGCCAGGATCGTGTTGACCACACGCGCCGTCACTTGCGGCTCGTTGGCCTCGCTGCCGCGTGCGGGAACCAGGCTGTCGATCTCGTCGATGAAGATCACGCACGGCGCCACCTGGCGCGCGCGAGCGAACATGCGGCTGATCTGCTGTTCGCTTTCACCGTACCACTTCGACAGCAAGTCGGAGCTCTTCATCGAGATGAAGTTGGCTTCCGCTTCCTTGGCGACGGCTTTGGCCAGCAAGGTCTTGCCGGTTCCGGGCGGGCCGTAAAGCAGGAAGCCCTTGGCCGGACGGATGCCGATGCGCTCGAACGCGGCGGGGTTCTTGAGTGGCAGTTCAACGCCCTCGCGCAGCTTCTCGGCCGCCTCGTCCAGACCGCCGATATCGGCCCAACCGACGGTCGGTGCCTGGACCATGACCTCGCGCATCGCGCTCGGCTGGACGCGCTTTACGGCGGCGCGGAAGTCGTCCTTCTCGACCTGCAGGTCTTCGAGCACCTCGGGCGGGATCGTGCGCGCGTCGAGGTCGAGCTTGGGCATGATTCGCCGCACTGCCTCGATCGCAGCCTCGCGGGCCAACGCCGCAAGATCGGCGCCCACGAAGCCGTGCGTGCTGCGCGCCAGTTCCTTGAGATCGACGCCCTCGCCCAGCGGCATGCCGCGGGTGTGGATGGCGAGGATCTCGCGTCGGCCTTGCTCATCGGGCACGCCGATGATGATCTCACGGTCGAAGCGGCCGGGACGGCGCAAAGCCTCGTCGATCGCATCGGGCCGATTGGTAGCGGCAATGACCACGAGGTTGGAGCGTGACTGCAAGCCGTCCATCAAGGTCAGCAGCTGGGCGACCAACCGCTTTTCAGCTTCGCCGGTGACGTTCTGCCGCTTGGGGGCGATCGAATCGATTTCGTCGATGAAGATGATGGCCGGGGCCGAGCGCTGTGCTTGTTCGAACACCTCGCGCAGCCGCTTCTCGCTCTCGCCATAGGCAGAGCCCATGATCTCGGGCCCGTTGATGGTGAAGAACTCAGCGTCGCTTTCGTTGGCGACAGCCTGCGCGAGGCGCGTCTTGCCGGTGCCCGGCGGGCCGTGCAGCAGCACGCCCTTGGGCGGATCGACGCCCAGACGAGTGAACAGTTCGGGATAGCGCAAGGGCAGTTCGACCATCTCACGCAAGGCGTCGATGGTTTCCTGCATGCCGCCGACGTCGTCGTAGTTGATGATGCCGCGGCTATCGCTCGGCTCTTCGAACTCGGAGCGAAGCTCCACTTCGGTGCTCTCGTCGATATGGACGATGCCTTTGGGCACGGTGCTGACGACTTGCAGGCGGATCTGGGTCAGCGCGTAAGCCGGGGCATTATACATGCGTCGGACGGCGGCAGGCACGTCCTGCACCGGCTGCTGGCCAGTGGTGGCCACGAGGTCGCCCGCAACGAGCGGCCGGCGGAAGAACACGCGCTTGAGAGCCTCGGTCGGACCCTGCAACCGCATTTCGCGTTGGGCGGGGGCGAACACCACGCGGGTCGCGGCACGCGATTCGACGGAGCGAATCTTGATATGCTCGCCAGAGGAGGTCTGGGCGTTGGCGCGCTGGAGACCGTCAAGCCGCACCACATCGAGCGTGTCGTCTTCGGCATAGGCGGGAAGCGCGATGGCGGCGGTTACCCGCTTGCCTTCGAGTTCGACTACGTCGCCTTCGGTGATGCCGAGAGTCTTGAATGCGCTGCGGGGCATGCGAGCAACGCCGGTGCCGCTTTCTTCCTGCCGCGCGGCGGCGACTTGCAGCCGGACTTCGCCTTGTTCCACTTTCGCATCAGCTGCGTCAGCCATCGCCCTCTCGCTTTCCGTTCGTTCGATGGAGAGCTAGGTGCGCCGCCCCCCGATTGCAAACCGGCGAGCAGAAAGAAGGTGCCGGGAGGGCCGTAGAAAAGGTCGCGCGGAAAGCGGACAAAAAAAGACCCGGACGTTGCCGGCCGGGCCTTGGAAGTTTGGGAGAGGATGCCTGAAAGGCCTGCTCCATATGCGGCGAGGCCGTTCATCTCGCAAGTGCGAAAAGCGCAAGTCATGTTGCGATTTGCGCAACTCCATAACAGAGCATTGAAATATATAGCTTTCTAACTTACACATATGTTCGCCGTTCACGCCATCAACTTGTCAATGTGTGCAAGGCTTCCGGATGTTGCGCCGCAGCATGAATTTTGGGATGGAGAACGGGCGCCAGGTCGTGCTCGATGGTGACAGCAGAGCATGCCTTGCCTAACCAATGCGCCTACTCAAAGCCGATGCCCAGCGGGAGTCGCCCATGAAGAAGCTTTACCCCGACGCCACTGCCGCCCTCGACGGGCTGCTGCACGACGGCATGCTCATCGCCGCCGGCGGCGCCAAGAACCTGACTTTCGCCAGCAACAACGCCGGGATCGACAACGAAGGCATCGGCAAGCTGCTGCGCACCCGCCAGGTGAGCAAGATGATCAGCTCTTACGTCGGCGAGAACAAGGAGTTTGAGCGACAGTATCTCGCTGGTGAGATCGAGGTCGAGTTCTGCCCGCAAGGCACGTTGGCCGAGCGCATGCGAGCGGGCGGGGCCGGCATCCCCGGATTCTATACCAAGACCGGCGTCGGCACCCTGGTGGCCGAGGGCAAGGAGGTGAAGGTGTTCGACGGGGAGGACTACATCCTCGAACGCGGCATCTTCGCCGACCTCTCGATCGTCAAGGCGTGGAAGGCCGACGAGACCGGCAACCTCGTGTTCCGCAAGACCGCGCGCAACTTCAACCTGCCGGCCGCGACTTGCGGCAAGGTCTGCGTGGTCGAGGTCGAAGAGATCGTCCCCACCGGCAGCCTCGACCCCGACGGCATTCACTTGCCCGGGGTCTACGTGCAACGGATGGTCGTCGGCGCGCCCTACGACAAGAAGATCGAATTCACGACCACACGCGAAAGGGAGGCGGCGTGATGGCGGCCGAGGGTGGATGCCTCTGCCGTGGTGTGCGTTATCGCATCGACGGTGAGGTCGGGCCCGCGGGTTATTGCCATTGTGCCGATTGCCGCAAGTTGACCGGTAGTCCCTTCGGCATCAGCTCACCCGTCGCCATTCAAGATTTCGTGATCGAGAGCGGCAACTTGGGGGCTTTCACGAAGCAAGCCGACAGCGGCCGCAGCTTGACCCGGTACTTCTGCCCTGACTGCGGATCGCCGATTTACACATGGGCACCGGACAATCCCGATGTTGCCTACGTAAAAGCGGGAACGTTCGACGAGCCCGAGCTGATCCATCCGACGCTGGAGGCATGGTGCGGCTCTCGTGTCGATTGGGCCGTCATACCGCAAGACCTGGCGCAGTTTGAAAAAGGGCGTTTCGCATGAGCATCCAAGACGGCCAAACCAAAGGCTGGACCCGCGACCAGATGGCCGCCCGCGCCGCGCTCGAGCTGCAGGACGGGTTCTACGTCAACCTCGGCATCGGCATCCCGACCCTGGTAGCGAACCACATTCCCAAGGGGATGGAAGTGACGCTCCAGTCGGAGAACGGCATGCTCGGGATCGGCCCGTTTCCCTATCCCGATGAGGTCGACCCCGATCTGATCAACGCCGGCAAGCAGACCATCAGCGAGTTGCCGGAGACCTCCTATTTCGATAGCGCGGCGAGCTTTGCGATGATCCGCGGCGGCCATATCGACCTGACCGTGCTCGGGGCGATGGAAGTGTCCGAACATGGCGACATCGCCAACTGGATGATCCCCGGCAAGCTGGTGAAGGGCATGGGCGGAGCGATGGACCTGGTCGCCGGGGTCAAGCGGATCATCGTGGTGATGGAACACAACGCCAAGGACGGCAGCCCCAAGTTCATTCCCGAATGCACGCTGCCGCTGACCGGCAAAAGTGTGGTCGACATGATCGTCACCGACCTCGCGGTGTTCCACCGCTCCGACCACGCGAGCCCGTTCCGCCTGATCGAACTCGCCCCGGGCGTCAGCGCGGAAGAGGTGGCGCTCAAGACCACCGCGAGTTATCTTGCCTGACGCAGCCATGCGATACACGCTGATCACCGCCAACCGGAACTATTCCAGCTGGTCGCTGCGACCCTGGCTGCTGATGAAGGCGCTCGGCATCCCGTTCGACGACCGGCTCGAGCAGTTCTCCAAGCCCGACAACTACGAAGACTTCCGCCTGTTCTCGCCCACCGGGCAAGTGCCGCTGCTTATCGATGGCGAGCGGCGGGTGTGGGATTCGCTCGGGATCACGCTCTACCTGGCAGACCGGCATGGCGGCATCTGGCCAGAGGACCAGGACGCGCAAGCCTTTGCCCAATGTATCGTGGCCGAGATGCACGGCGGCTTCGGTGCCTTGCGCAACGATTGCACCATGAACGTTGGCGTCCGGGTGGAGCCCAAGCCGATGTCGCAAGCGTTGCAGCGCAACGTCGTCAGGGTGCAGGAGATCTTCGAGGAAGCCCTCTTGCGGTTTGGCGGTCCGTGGCTGGCCGGCCCCTCGTTCACCGCCGCCGACGCTTTCTACGCTCCAGTCGCCTATCGCATTCGTACTTACGGTCTCAAAGTGGGCCGCGGCGCCGAATGGGTCGAGCGGATCATCGCTCATCCGGCGATGAAGGACTGGGAAACCCAAGCCCTCGCCGAGGAATGGCGCGAGGAAAGCCACGAGGCCGAATTGCGCGAAGCCGGCACGATCACGCAGGATTTCCGCAACGCGCGCTAATCGGCGCTCGCTAATCCCCGCAAGCCTTGGCAAGTTCCTTCCCGATCCGCCGACTGAGCGGAACTGGGAGAGAAATGGGGATGGCCTTCAATACGCGTCGCGATTCGCCTTGGCTGGCGCTGATCCTGCTGATGTCGATCAGCACGGTCGGTTTCATCGACCGCATCGTGGTCAACGTGCTGGTCGAGCCGATCAAGGGCGAGTTCAAGCTGACGGACGCGCAGGTCTCGCTGATGGGCACGGCCTTCACCCTGCTCAACGTCGGCGTTGCCCTGATCGTCGCTCGTTATGCCGAGCGGCTTCGGCGGTTGTCGCTGATTGCGGCCGGCACACTGTTTTGGTCCCTGGCCACGGCGGCCTGCGGCTGGGCGGTGAGTTGGACCCAACTGCTATTTGCCCGAATGGGCGTAGGCCTGGGCGAAGCGATCGGGCTGCCAAGCAACCAGTCGGTCATTTCCGATTACTTCCCGCCGTCGAAACGGGGCTTGGCGATATCGATCCTGATGCTCGCGCCGCCGATTGGAGCCTTCGTCGGCTTTGTTGGTGGTGGCTGGATCGCACAAGAGTTCGACTGGCGTTTCACTTTCCTGATCGCCGCGATCCCCGGCTTGGTACTGGCCCTCCTCGCCTGGCTGTTCGTGGCCGAGCCGCCGCGTGGCCGGTACGACAAGGTCGCGACCGACGAGGTGCCGCCAATGAAGGCGGTACTTCACCGCCTGTTCGGGCTGTCCAGCGCCCGCCACCTGGTGATTGGATCCTCACTCGCAGCCATGCTCGGCTTCGGGCTGAACTACTTCTTCACCTCGCTGATGATGCGCCAGTTCGGGGTCGGCTTGGCTGAGGCGGGGCTCTATTCGGGCATCATCGCCAGCTTGCCCGCTGCGATCTCTGTCGTCGGAAGCGGCTGGCTCGGCGACAAGCTGGGCGCGAAGAATCCGGCGGCCTATGCCCTGATCCCGGCGATCTGCCTGATCATCGGCGGACCGCTCTATGTCTTTGCCATCACCCGCGAGAGCCTTGGCCTGCTGCTAGGCCTCATCAGCATCGCGACGTTCCTCAACTTCGGCTACCTCGGGATCACTTACGCCGCGCTGCAGAACCTGATGCACCCGCGCATGCGGGTCTCGACCTTTGCCGTTCTCAATGTCGTGTACGGTGTCGCCAGCGCGCTCGGACCATTCCTGCTTGGCTGGCTGAGCGACCGCATGGCGTTATCTTTTGGCCCGGCGCAGGGGCTGTCTGTCGCGATGGCAATCACCGGAGCGCTCTACGTCTGGGCGGGGCTGCATTACCTGCTGGCAAGCCGTCATCTGGCGCGGGACGTTGCCGCCGTAGCCGAGAAGTAGGGGCAGGCCTTGCCCACCCCTGACCCCTCCCGCAAGCGGGAGGGGGTTTGGAGCTGGATCAGGCCAGTGCGGCCTTGAGGTCGTCCACCAGGTCGGTCTTCTCCCACGGGAAGAAGTCGCCTTCAGGCGTGCGGCCGAAGTGGCCGTAGGCCGCGGTCTTGCGGTAGATCGGCTTGTTGAGGCCGAGGTGCGTGCGGATGCCGCGCGGGGTCAGGCCGCCGAGCTTGTCGATCGACTGGATCGCGGCTTCGATCTTGTCATCCCCGACCGTGCCCGTGCCGTGCGTGTCGACATAGAGCGACAGCGGCTTTGACACGCCGATGGCGTAGGCCAGTTGGATCGTGCAGCGCTTGGCGAGGCCTGCGGCAACGATGTTCTTGGCGAGGTAGCGGGTGATGTAAGCGGCCGAGCGGTCGACCTTGGTCGGGTCCTTGCCGGAGAACGCACCACCACCGTGCGGCGCCGCGCCGCCGTAGGTGTCGACGATGATCTTGCGCCCGGTCAGGCCGGCGTCGCCGTCAGGGCCCCCGATCTCGAACGAGCCGGTCGGGTTGATGTGGTATTCGGTTCCGTTCGACAGCAGGTTTGCCGGAAGTACGTCCGCGATCACCTTCTTCACGTAAGTGTGGAGCTCGGCTTCCTTGGCACCTTCGTCATAGCCCTTGGCATGCTGGGTCGAGACCACGATCGCGGTGGCGGCCACAGGCTTGCCGTTTTCGAACTTGAGAGTGACCTGGCTCTTGGCGTCAGGCTCCAGGAACGGGGCCGCGCCCGAATGGCGATCGGCCGCCATGTGCTCGAGGACCTTGTGGCTATAGTAGAGCGTCGCCGGCATCAGGTCGGGCGTCTCGTCGCACGCGAAGCCGAACATGATACCCTGGTCGCCGGCGCCTTCGTCCTTATTGCCGCTGGCGTCCACGCCTTGCGCGATGTGCGCCGACTGGCCGTGCAAGTTGTTCTCGAAACGCAGCTCGTTCCAATGGAAGCCGGCCTGTTCGTAACCGATGTCCTTGACGGTGTTGCGGACAGTCTTCTCAATCTCGTCGAGTGCACCAGGAGCCCATTCGCCGTTCTCGAACACGCCCTTGCAGCGGATTTCTCCGGCCAGCACCACGAGCTGCGTCGTCGTCAGGGTTTCGCAGGCGACGCGCGCTTCCGGGTCCTTTGAAAGGAACAGGTCGACAATGGCGTCGGAGATCTGGTCCGAGACCTTGTCGGGATGACCTTCAGACACGCTTTCGGACGTGAACAGGTAAGACTGACGCATTTAGGCTGGGTTCCCTCGGGTACTTTGTTGAATGGGGTCTAACGGCGGCCCCGGCGCGACGCAATATAGCCAAGGGCAAGGAAAACCATCGCCCATGCAATCGCGAGCGCATTGCCCAGTCGCGCAAACGGCGTGGGCGAGGCGGCCAGCGGAATCTTCCCGTCGATGCGGCCAGCCTTGTGCATTGGCAGGTAGTGACGGACTACACCGTGCTGATCGATCACGGCGCTGATCCCGGTGGTGGTCGAACGGAGCACTGGAAGCCCTTCCTCGATGGCCCTCAGGCGAGCCTGGGCGAGGTGTTGCGGCGGACCGAAACTTCCGAACCAGCCGTCGTTCGACGGATTGAAGATGAAATCCGGACGATTGCCGCGGTCGGCCACCTCGCCGGAGAAGACGATCTCGTAGCAAACCTGCACCCCGGCCTTGCCGAGAGCGCCAAGGTCGAGCGTGCGCGGGCCAGGGCCGGGGATGAAGTCGATCGAGCCGGGCACGAGGCGACTGAGGCCGATCGGCTCCAGCACCTCACGCATCGGTAGGTATTCGCCGTAAGGGACCAAGTGCGCCTTGTCGTAGCTGCCGAGGATGGCGCCCTGGTCGTCGAGGGCGCTGACCGAGTTGTAAGCGCCAACGGCGCGCCCGCCGCCGATCTTCAGCTCAACAGCCCCGGTCAGCAGCACGGAGCCTGGCCCGATCAGCTGGGCGATCCGGTAACGCGCGAGCACCGGATCACCGAACGCAGTCATGCGGTCATAGTAGCGCTGTGGGTAGCCCGGCTCGAGATAGTCAGCGAGGCCCGATTCGGGCCACAGGACCAGCCGCGGTTGTCCCGGCTGTCGCGGATGCGTGAACTCGGCGAGGCGCAAGTAATTCGCCTCGTAATAGAGCGGGTCGCTGATGCGGTATTGCCTGAGATCGGGCTGCACGAGGGTGAACTGCAACTTCCCCTCGCGTTCGGCCGGGGCGGGCAGGTACATCCCGATCACAAGCAGAATGGCGACCAGTATCGCGACCAGCCGCCGCTGTTCGCGCACCAGCACAGCCAACGCAGCGGAAACGAACACGGCGATTCCGGAAAGGGCGTAAGTCCCCATCCATGGAGCGATTGCCGCCAGCCCTGGCCGGTCGAACGGGCCCAACAGAACCATCGCGAACGGGTTCCAGGTATAGCCGCTGAACACCATCGCGCGCATCAATTCCGATAGCGTCCAGCAGCCCGCGAAAGCCCAGGCGAGAGTCCAGCTCAAGCCTCCGCGCGAGATCACGCGAGCGCCCATCGCGGCGAGCGCGGGATAGATTGCCAGGTAAAGCGAGAGTATCGGCACCGCCGCCCAACCGAGCACCGCGGGCATTTCCGCCTGGTGGGTGAAGGCGGCGGCGATCCAGTTGTTACCGAAAGTGAAGTGGCCGAGGCCGAAGAACCAGCCGAGCGCCGCGGCTCGCTTTGCGTTAGGCGTTTCAGCCAGCAGCGCGGCGAAGAGCGCCATCGCTGCCAGCGACAACGGCCAGAGCCCCAGCGGCTGGAATCCCGTCGCCGCAAGCAGGCCAAGGCCCACCGCGCTCAGGCGAGGACGGGCGGCCAGGTATCGCCATGAGCTCAGCACAAGCGCCATGGCATGCGTTTGGCGGGCCATAGCGCGGTGCGCAAGCGGCGTCAGCTAACGGCTTCGAGAGCCTCGTCGCCGCTGTCATCGACAGGGCGAGTCTTGCGGGCACGAGTGCGGGGGCGAGGACGCGGTTCGGCTTCCTCTTCCCGGACGATCGACGGCGGCAGCAGACCGGGATCGAAGCTCGATACTTCGGCATCGGCACTGCGCTCGTCTTCACGTCCGCCCGCATCGGCATCATTGGCCGGGCGAGCGCGGCCGCGAGTGCGCGGACGCGGGGCCCGGGCTTCGCGAGTGAACGGATTGTCTTCCGCGGTTAGGGCATCATCGCCTTCGGAGGCGCGAGGACCTTCGTCACGCGCTTCACGCGGGCCGCGATCATCGTCACGGTCGCGATCACGACCGCGCTGCTGCGACTGCGGCTGCGGCTGGGCCTGGCGTGGCTCGCGCCCGCCCTGATCCTGCTGCTCGTCGGTGTCGTAGTCGTCGGTTTCATAACCATGATCGCGATCGTCGCGCTCATTGTCGCGTCGCGGACGCTGGTCGTCCTTCTGCGTGCGGCTGTCGGCCACGACGCGGAAATAGTGATCCGCGAACTGCAGGTAATATTCGGTCTGCACGCGATCGCCGTTGAGCGAAGCGTCGTGCGCTAGCTTGCGATACTTTTCGAGCATCTGCGGCGCGTTGCCACGGGCCCGGCTGTCGATCCGGTTACCCATGTTGCCGCCGCCACCTTGGCCGCCACGATTGTTGCCGCGACCACGCCGGCGGTTATTGTTGTTGCGATTCTGGTTCAAAGGAAATCTGCTTCCTTGATTAAAGACCGGCCTCCCGGTCACACATCCCCCATCCACGGCGCCTCCTGGGCAAGGAAGAGCGCTTCGCGGTTCCCCATCTGCTCTTTCGGTGGGCGGTAGCCCCCGTTTACTTGGCAAATGATGGAGTTTCTGGCGCGGTGCCGGCTTTCGCCTCCCACCGCTGGCCTGAATTGAGAGTTAGTGAGTCGGATGCCGTTTGCCAAGCCCTAATCGGCAAGCTTTTTCAGCACCAGCGCCCGGGGCCGACCGCCCAGATCGCGGTGCAATTCGGAGGTGAGGCCGGCTAGTTCGGCGATTCCAGCCACTTGGTCAGCCTGCGCAGCGCCGATTTCAAGGACTGCCGCCCCGTTTTTCGTGAGCAGGTGCGGCAATTGGGGCACCAGAACGAGGTAATCGTCCAGGCCTTCGGGCCCCGCAAACAGGGCTCCTGCGGGCTCCCAATCGCGCACCGCCAGCGCGATCGGCGCGTCTTCCTCGACGTAGGGCGGGTTGGCGAGAACGAGGTCGAATTCGCCCAGCGCGTCGGCCCAGCCGGGCTCGCTCCAATCGCCGCGCACTATGCGGGCGCGCTCGGCGAGGCCCAGTTGGGCCGCATTGGCCGAGGCTATTTCCAGGGGCGCTTCGGCGCGGTCGATGCCGACGCCCTCGGCGCCTGGAACTTCGGCCAGAACGGTGAGCAGCAAGGCGCCCGAACCGACACCGCAATCGAGCACCCGGCGTGGCGCAGGCACCGCCGAGAGGGCGGCCGCCACAGTCGTCTCGCTATCCATCCGCGGAATGAGCACACCGGGCGCGACGAGGAACTCTCGCCCGTAGAACTCCTTGTGGCCCAGGATGTAGGCCACAGGTTCGTGACGTTCCCTTCGCGTGACGAGTGCCATGAAGGCTTCGGGCGCATCGGCCTGCATGTGCCGCAGCAACAGCTCGGAGCGCGAAGCCCCGAAGGCATGGGTCATCAGCAGCTCGGCATCGAGCCGGGCGGTATCGGAGACCGGTTCGAGCCGGGCGGCAGCTTGTCGGAGCGCTTCAGCGACTTTCAACCCAACCTCCGTTCGTCCTGAGCCTGTCGAAGGACGATAGCGCGGCGCTGGTGTGGTTCGACAAGCTCACCACGAACGGCAAAGGCTCTTATTCACCTAGGGCCGCGAGCCGCTTGGCCTGGTCTTCGGCGATCAGCGCATTCACCAGTTCGCCCAGCCCCGGACCTTGCAGCACTTCGTCGAGCTTGTGCAGCGTCAGACCGATACGGTGATCGGTCACCCGGCCCTGCGGGAAGTTGTAAGTGCGGATGCGCTCTGAACGGTCGCCCGAACCGACCATGGCCTTGCGCGCTTCAGCTTCGACCCCGTGAGCTTCCTCGCGCATCTTTTCGTAGAGACGGGCGCGCAGGACCTGCATCGCCTTGGCGCGGTTCTTGTGCTGGCTGCGCTCGTCCTGCTGGATCACCACCAGGCCGGTGGGCAAGTGGATGATGCGGACGGCGCTGTCGGTGGTGTTGACGTGCTGCCCACCCGCGCCGCTCGACCGGTAGATGTCGATCCGCAGGTCCTTGTCCTCGATATGGACGTCGACCTCGGTTGGTTCGGGCAGAACGGCGACGGTCGCCGCAGAGGTGTGAATGCGCCCGCCGCTCTCGGTCGCCGGCACGCGCTGGACGCGGTGGACGCCGCTTTCGAACTTGAGCTTGGCGAACACGCCCGCCCCCGCGACGTTGGCGACGATTTCCTTGAACCCGCCGACATCGCTGGCGTTCATCGAGATCGGTTCAACCTTCCAGCCCTGCTCGGCAGCGAAGCGTTCGTACATGCGGTAGAGGTCGCCCGCGAACAGCGCCGCCTCGTCACCGCCAGTGCCGGCGCGGATTTCCAGCATGGCCGGTCGCTCATCGGCCGCGTCGCGCGGTAGTAGCGCGATGGAGAGGGCCCGCTCGGCCTCAGGCAGGCGCTGGCGCAACTCGCCCAGCTCTTCGTCCGCTAGGGCGCGCATTTCGGGGTCGTCGGTGAGCGCGGCAAGCTGGGCGATCTCGGCGCGCATGTCGCGCACGTCCTGCGCCGCCTTGGCGACGGGTTCGAGCTCGGCATAATCGCGGCTGGCGGCGACGAAAGCCTCGCCCTCGAGCTGTCCCGAAGCGAGGCGGGCTTCGAGCTCGGCAAAGCGGTTGGAAATCTGCGCTAAGCGCTCTTCGGGGATGGTCATTGCCCTTGGGCCAGGATCAACGGCAGGACTACTGCGTCGATCTTCTCCACCCAATCATCGGGCCCCTTGAGGCTCCGCACGACCTGGTCCTCGTTGTGAGTGAAACCCAGGATCACCCGAGCCCCCGCCTTCACCGCCTTATCGAACCGCTTCCGCGGCGAGCCGCTGGCGATCATGTCGGCAGAGAAACCCGCGCGACGGAGCTGCGCGAGCGATTGCTGAGCAACGCGCAACGCGCGATCGTCCTCAACTGCGAGGATAACGTCGAGCGTATCAATGGCGACCCTGCCCGCGGCTTCGACCAGCATCGCCAGCCGCTCAATCCCGGCAGCCCAGCCGACCGCCGGGGTCGGCACGCCGCCGAGGCTTTCCATAAGCCCGTCATAGCGCCCGCCGCCCAGCACAGTGCCTTGGGCGCCCAGCCGGTCGGTCACGAATTCGAACGCGGTGTGGCGATAGTAGTCTAGCCCGCGCACCAGCGCCGGGTTGCGCGTCCAGGCGACGCCGGCGGCATCGAGGCCGTCGGTTACTTGCAGGAAAAACCGCTCGGCCTCCCCACTGAGGAAGTCGTCGATCCGCGGGGCGTTGTGGACCAGCGCCTTGTCGCGCGGGTCCTTGCTGTCGAGGATGCGCAGCGGGTTCTTCTCGAGCCGCTCTTGCGAATCTTCGGACAGCGCATCGCGGGAATCGCGGAAGTGTTCGACCAGCGCGGCGCGCCAGGCTTCACGGCTCTCCGCGTCGCCGAGCGTGTTGAGCTGCAGCGTCACGCCATCGGCAATGCCCAATTCCTTAAGGAGCTGATCGGCCATCGCCAGCAGCTCGACATCGGCCTGCGGCTCACCCGCGCCGATGATCTCGGCATCGAGCTGGTGGAACTGGCGGTAGCGGCCCTTCTGCGGCCGTTCATAGCGGAACAGCGGGCCGTGGGTCGCGACCTTGAGCGGCGCGTACTGCTGCCAGCCGTCGGTGAGGTAGGCACGGGCGATGCCGGCGGTGAACTCCGGTCGCAGGGTCAGCGATTCGTCGCCGCGGTCGAGGAACGAGTACATTTCCTTCGAGACCACGTCGGTCGTTTCGCCGAGCGAGCGGCTGAACACCTCGGTCTTTTCGAACACCGGCATTTCGATGCGGCGGAAGCGGTAGAGCTTGCGCACCCGCTCGAAGGTTTCGACGACGTGCGCGAAGGCCTCGGCCTCGGCGCCGAAGATGTCCTGGGTGCCCCTGATGGGCTTGGGGGTTTCGATCCTGCTCATGCGCCCCGGCGCTTAGCTGCAAAGCGCCGGTTCGCAAAGACGCGTTGCTGGTGCCAAGCCCGGCAAAAGCGCTATGGTGAGCCCCGTGAACTCGGCGCGCCCTCGTCCTTCGATCGGCAATCGGATTGCCCCGCCGCGCTTCCTGCTGTTCATCGGCGTGCTGGTTCTCACTTACGCTGGCTATCTCATGGGGCTCGGGCACCGGGGCTGGCTCGACGGAGTCGCGGTGGCTTTCGACATTGCCGCGATGGTGTTCCTGGGCTCGCTTGCCAGCCTGGTGCGCTATTCGTCTCCCGAGATCATGCGCAACCACGCTGCGGCCAATGATGCCAACCGCGTGCTGGTCTTGATCCTGAGCACGTTGCTTACCGCGGTCGCCATGGCGGCGATCATCGGCGAGCTGCACGGCGCCCGGAGCGGCGATCCTGCGGCGGTCGTCACGCTGGTGGGCACGCTGATTCTGGTCTGGCTCTTCGCCAACAGCGTCTACGCGCTGCACTATGCCCACGCCTACTATGGGATCGGATCAGACGGCGGGGACGCGGGCGGGCTGGAGTTTCCCGGGACCAAGACGCCCGACTACCACGACTTCGCCTATTTCGCCTTCACGCTGGGGATGACCTTCCAGACCTCCGACGTGCAGATCACGACGACGGGTGTGCGCCGGATCGTGCTGCTGCACACTTTCGGCGCGTTCCTGTTCAACATCGGCCTGATCGCCTTCGCGATCAACGTGCTGGGGGGCTAAATCCTCCCCGGCACGGGGAGGTGGCAGACGCCGCAGGCGGCTGACGGAGGGGCACCCTCGGCCAGCGCAACGATTGCGGCAGGTGCCCCTCCACCACGCTTCGCGCGGTCCCCCTCCCCGTTCCGGGGAGGATTACTCCGCCGCTTCCAGGAACCGATCGTCGATCGAGACCTCGGCCTCCCAGCTCTTGACCTCCGGCAGCACTTTCTCGGCGAACAAGTGCATGTTCTTGAGCGCTTCTTCCTGCGGCATGCCGCCGAAGTAGAGGTGCGGGAAGAAGCCCTGCGGCTTGTAGGCTTCCTTCAGTTCCCACATCCGCTCGATCATCATCTGCGGGGTGCCGGTGACGGCGCCCTGGCCGAAGTTCTGGGAGTATTCCTCCACCGCTTCGGGCGGCATGGTCATGTTTTCGTAGTTCTCGTAGCCCTTGATGTTCGCGAAGGTACCGGGCTTGTCGAGGCTGTAGTTCTTGACCGCTGCACGCATGGTGTTGGCGAGGTACTTGTGGCCCTGCACCTCGGCGAACTCGGCGCTTTCGTCGATGTAGAAGTTGCCGCTGACCATCGGCGCTGGCGGGCGGCTACCCGGGCCATGCACTTCCTGCCACACCTCGATGTACTTGTCGGGCGCCGCTTCCTTGCCGCGCTGGGGCAGCATCAGCACCATGTTGCCGAAGCCATGGCGGGCCGCGGCGAACATCGAAGTGCCCGAGAGCGAGCCGCAGAACTTCCGTCCCTCGAAGCTCTTGAACGGCCGCGGCCGCAGCTCGACGCGCGGTTGGCTGATGGTTTCGGTCTCGCCTTCGAGAATGCCGGTCTCGATCGCCGGAATGACCATGTCGAGCACGTCGTTGTAGAGCGCACGCGACTTGTTCTGGTCGACGCGCAGGCCGTGGAACTCGTCGGGCGAAAGGCCGCCCCCGAAGCCGAGGATCGCCCGGCCGCCCGAAATGATGTCGAGGTTGATGATCGCTTCGGCCAGCCGCACCGGATCCCGCCACGGCGCGATGATGACTTGCGTCCCGAGCTTCACCCGCTTGGTGCGACCGGCAATGTAGGTCAGCAGCTGCAACGGATCGTTCGACATCGAATAGTCGGTGAAGTGGTGCTCGGTGATCCACACCGAATCGAACCCAAGCTCTTCAGCGAGGACGAGGTTCTCGACCTCTTCGCGAATAAACTGCGTGTCGGAATAGCTGTCGCCGCGCTGGTGCGCGAATCCTGTGGCAAGGCCTACGTGCATCGGTTTCCTCTCATCCAGGGCTTGCGGCTTATTATGCGTCCGTCTTGCCGCTTGGTTGTCGGATTGATGCCGCAGAAATGGCTTCACGGCAATTCGCTCTCGCCAAGCCGCACCCCATGCTCTAGGCGCGCCGAAAAAATCAGGGGGGGTGCCAGATTACCTGATGGAAGCGAGCTTCAATGCGTATCGAACACATTCCCACCGGCGACAATCCGCCTGAAAGCCTCAATGTCATCATCGAGGTCCCGACGGGCGGCGAACCGGTAAAGTACGAATTCGACAAGAAAAGCGGCGCCCTGTTCGTCGACCGCATCCTGCACACGCCGATGCGTTATCCGGCGAACTACGGCTTCGTGCCGCACACGCTGTCGCCCGACGGCGATCCGCTCGATGCACTGGTCATTTCCCGCTCGCCGTTCATCCCCGGCTGCGTCGTCCGCGCGCGCCCGATCGGCGTGCTGGTGCTCGAAGACGAGCATGGCGGTGACGAGAAGCTCATCTGCGTTCCGGTGGATTCGACCTTCCCGTACTATTCCGACGTCGGTGAACGGGAAGACCTGCCTTCGATCGTGCTCCAGCAGATCGAGCACTTCTTCAAGCACTATAAGGACCTGGAGTCCGAGAAGTGGGTGCGGGTCGGCGAGTGGGGCGACGCGGCCATGGCGCGCCAGGTCACCATCGAAGCGATCGAACGCTACAACAAGGCTGCGGCCTGACCTTTTCGACTAGGCGGGGCGGCGAGGCCGCTGCCTCGCCGAAACCGACTTGATGACCAACCGGCCCTCGGCCGCAGGATCCAGCGGCGGCTCGACCAGGTCGAGCGCCGCGGCGATCAGCGACTCGACTTCGGGCCTCGCGAATTCGGCGTCGTCCTCGAAGCGGATGTGGCGGATGATCGTGCCGCTGCCGCGCAACAGGCCCGCGGGGTCTTCCAGCAAGGCTCCCTTGAAGAAGAACAGGCTCACCCACCGCGGATAGAGCACCACCGAGATGATGACGTTCGAAGACGAAACGTTTCGGGCGAAGCCCACGCCGAGCGCATTGTAGTTATCGTAGACGAGGGCGTTGGCCTGGGGGATCCGGGCCCGCGCATGCGCGATGAGGGATCTGCCCAGTTCCGCCACGTGGGGAGAATAGCGCTCGATCATCCGTTCGAGCGCGTCGGCAGCAGCCTCCATGTCCAGCGACCTTAAGGCGCTACATGAACGAGTAGGCGACCTTGAACAGCCCGGTCAGCAGGAATGGCAAGCCAAGGGCACAGAGCCACAGGACCAGGCGATCGCGCTTGAAACGGTCGGCCAGCTCGGGATTGGCGGCATCGCTGTCGCTCAGCCCGTCCCAGCGTTGTTCGAACATGCGGCATGCCGGAATGATCGCCGCGACCAGCACGATCAGCGCGAAATACGGCAGGATCGAGCTGTGGCCGCTCTTAAGTGCCCCCATCGTCACGAAAATCTGCAAGCCCGTGTAAACCAGCAGCGCGTAAGCGACATGGTCGCTCATTTTGCGTCGCCAGTCGACCTTCTTGCCTACTGGCTTTTGTCCGGCCGCCTTCTGCCCGGAGACATTTTGCGTTGCCGCAGAATCACGAAGCGCCTTATTCACGCGCCTTTCCTCCTCTGCTTTCCCGACTCGGACTATCTCACCACCGTGACAGTGTTTCAAGTGTAGTAACCTTGTCGGTCCGCCGTAGGTTCCTAACGTGTCATGCAGGAATCCTGCCAACGGGGTTCAAACCTCCGCAAGCCGTGCTAAAGGACTGAACCTGAAGCCATGACCCCACTCGACGAAACCGCCCTCGACACCCGCGCACTCGCCTCAGCGATGGCAGAGGCGCCGGGCAATGCCGCGCCACCGATCCCGCAAGGCGGGCTCGAGGTCGTCTCGATCGCCAAAAGCTACGACAAGCGCGCCGTCCTGTCGGACATCTCGCTGACGGTCGGCAAGGGAGAGGTGCTCGGCCTGCTCGGCCCGAACGGCGCCGGCAAGACGACCTGCTTCTATTCGATCATGGGCCTCGTCCGCCCCGACAGCGGCCGCATCCTGATGGATGGCGTCGATGTCACCAAGCTGCCGATGTACCGCCGCGCGATCCTCGGCCTTGGCTACCTGCCGCAGGAAACCTCGATCTTCCGCGGCATGACGGTGGAGCAGAACATCAACTGCGTGCTCGAAATGGTCGAACCGGACAGGGATGTTCGCGCGGCCGAGCTCGACCGCCTGCTCGACGAATTCCACATCACCCGCCTGCGCTCCAGCCCGGCGATGGCGCTGTCAGGCGGCGAGCGGCGCCGGTGCGAGATCGCCCGCGCGCTAGCCGCCAAGCCCTCGATCATGCTGCTCGACGAACCCTTCGCGGGCATCGACCCGCTGTCGATCGGCGACATTCGCGAGCTGGTGAGGGATCTCAAGCGGCGCGGCATCGGCGTGCTGATCACCGACCACAACGTGCGCGAGACGCTCGATATCGTCGACCGCGCCTGCATTATCTACGGCGGCCAGGTGCTGTTCGCCGGAAGTCCCGAGGATCTGGTAGCCGACCCCAATGTGCGCCGGCTCTACCTCGGCGAGAGCTTCACCCTCTAGGTTGGTATAGGGGGAGGCTGATCGATGGCACTGGGGCCTCGGCTCGACCTGCGGCAATCCCAGTCGCTCACGATGACGCCACAGCTCCAGCAGGCGATCAAGCTGCTGGCGCTCTCCAACCTCGAAATCGAAGCTTTCATCGGCGACGCGCTCGACAACAATCCGCTACTTGAAGCCGGCGAAATCTCCCTCGAGCGCCAGGCCGAACCCGATACCCGCGAAGAAGCGCCGGAAGACCCTTCGTCCGACGAGCTGATCATGCGCGGCCAGGGTGAGGCCGACGCGCCGCTCGACATCGACGTCACCGCGCTCGACCGCGACCGTGACACCGGCGACTGGTCGGCCACCGCGTCGATCGGCGGCAGCGAACCGGGGCCGGACATCGACGAGCGCGGCGATGACGAGCCGACCTTGGCCGAGCACCTGGAGGCGCAGATTGGCGCCGTCACCTCGGACCAGGCGCTGCTGTTCGTCGCTCGCCACCTGATCGGCCTGATCGACGAGGCTGGTTACCTTCCCACTCCCTTGCTCGAAGCCGCGGACAGCCTCGGCGTCCCGCTGGCGCGTGTGGAAGAGGCCCTGGCGATCGTGCAGACGCTCGACCCGACAGGCGTCGGTGCCAGAAACCTGTCCGAGTGCCTGGCTCTCCAGGCCAAGGAGGCCGACCGCTACGACCCGTGCATGGCGCGGCTGATCGACAACCTCGAACTGGTCGCCAAGGGCGATTTCGCTCGCCTCAAGCGCATGTGCGACGTCGATGACGAAGATTTCTCCGACATGCTCATCGAACTGCGCGGCTACGATCCGAAGCCAGGCCTGCGCTACGGCGGCGGTGAACGGGCTCCTGTCGTGCCCGACATCCTCATCTCCGGCGATGGTGCCAAGGGCTGGGAGATCGCCTTGAACCAGGCGACACTTCCACGGCTCATCGTTAACCGCCCCTACTATGTCGAATTGCGCGGCGGCTGCGTCGACCGCAGCGCCAAGCGCTGGCTGAGTGAGCGGTTGTCGGAGGCGAACTCGCTGATCAAGGCGCTCGACCAGCGGCAGAAAACCATCCTCAAGGTCGCCGCGGAAATCGTGAAGCAGCAGGAAGGCTTCTTCCGCCGCGGCGTATCGCATCTCCGCCCGCTAACCATGCGCATGGTGGCCGAAGCGATCGAGATGCACGAGAGCACGGTCAGCCGCGTCGCTTCGAACAAGTACCTCAACTGCGGGCGCGGTACGTTCGAGCTCAAGTACTTCTTCACCAGCGGCGTCGCTTCGTCCGATGGCGAAGGCGCGGTGTCCGCTGAGACGGTCAAGGCGCAGATCCGTTCGCTGTGCGACGCCGAAAGCGCCGACGATATCCTCTCGGACGACAAGCTGGTCGAACTGCTCAAGGAAAAGGGCTTCGATCTCGCCCGCCGCACGGTGGCGAAGTACCGCGAGGCGATCGGTATCGGCTCTTCGGTCCAGCGGCGGCGGCAGAAGAAACTGGCCCGCGTCGCCTAGCGCAATCGCGCAGCCACCGACTCTTGCAAAAGGGTTAAAGGAAAAATTAACCTTTTTCGTTGAGACATGTCGTGGTTAATTCCGGGCAACACCTGTTAGCGTGACGTTACCAGGAGCTCTAGGGGGGCAGCAATGCGTGTTCTGTTGATCGAGGACGAGCCGACGACCGCCAAGGCGATCGAGCTCATGCTCACGACTGAGGGCTTTAACGTCTATTCGACCGATCTCGGCGAAGAGGGTTTGGACCTTGGTAAGCTGTATGATTACGACATCATCCTGCTCGACCTGAACCTGCCTGACATGCACGGCTATGACGTGCTTAAGAAACTGCGCGTCGCCAAAGTGCAGACGCCGGTGCTGATCCTTTCCGGCATTTCGGAAATGGATTCCAAGATTCGCAGCTTCGGCTTCGGTGCCGACGACTATGTGACCAAGCCGTTCCACCGGGACGAGCTGATCGCCCGCATCCACGCCGTGGTGCGCCGTTCGAAGGGTCATTCGCAGTCGGTCATCCGTACCGGCAAGCTGGCGGTTAACCTCGATGCCAAGACTGTCGAAGTCGACGGCGCGCGCGTTCACCTGACGGGCAAGGAATACGCCATGCTGGAGCTGCTCTCGCTCCGCAAGGGCACCACCCTGACCAAGGAAATGTTCCTCAACCACCTTTATGGCGGCATGGACGAACCCGAACTCAAGATCATCGACGTGTTCATCTGCAAGCTGCGCAAGAAGCTCTCGAGCGCGTGCGGCGGCGAAAACTACATCGAAACCGTATGGGGACGTGGCTACGTGCTGCGTGACCCGGGCGAAGAGGTCGAAGCGGCCTGATATTGTTCTCCTAGAAGCAGTCGTACTCTTAGAAACTATCGTACTCCTAGAAACTTGGGCCTGCCTCCACTGGAGGCGGGCCCTTTTCTTTGGTCTCCCTTCCGCGAGCCGGAAGGGAGTTTCGCGCTGGACAATCCCGCCCCCTGCCGCCTAGCGGGCGCGCCATGACTGCACACAAGTCGGGCGATCCGACCACTCTCAACCGGCTCTACGGCCGCTCCAAGGGCAAGACCCTGCGTGCCGGGCAACAGGACCTGGTCGACACACTGCTGCCGCAGATCGCCGTTCCGGCAGAAGGCCCGGTTACGGCAGAGCGCTTGTTCGGCGAGGATTGCCCGCTCCATTTCGAGATCGGCTTCGGCGGTGGAGAGCATATGGCGGCGCGGGCCGACCTGCTCCCCGGCCACGGCTTCATCGGCTGCGAGCCGTTTGTGAACGGTGTCGCCCAGGCGCTCGTGCATGTGAGCGGCGACCACGGAGCGCACCCGCCGATCGGCAACGTGCGGCTCCATCATGGCGATGCGCTCGAAGTGCTCGCCCGCGTGCCCGACGGGGCGCTGTCGTTCGTCTACCTGCTCCACCCGGACCCCTGGCCCAAGGCCCGCCACGCCAAGCGGCGCATGATGAACGACGGCCCGGTCGACATGATCGCAGCCAAGCTCAAGCCCGGCGGCGAATTCCGATTCGGCACCGACCACCCGATCTACTTGCGCCACGCACTGATGGTCATGCGCCGCCACACCCATCAGTTCGAATGGCTGGTCGACGGACCGGAGAGTTGGCAGAACCGCCCCGGTGGCTGGAGTGAAACCCGCTACGAAGCCAAGGCCCGGCGGGATGGTCACGAGGTCTGGTACTTCCGCTTCCGTCGGAGTTAGCCCCTTTTGGAGGGACTTAAGCGCTTTTGGCTAAGTTGACCTCTTTGCCGCAGTAAGGCCGTATTTCCCTCAAATAGCCAAGCTTCTCTGCCTGAATGATTCTCTATCTTTTTGGTTGAGAATAGGTTCGATAGCCGGATCGCACGGAACGAAGGGGACTGCCGCATGCCGTTTGGCGATTTCGACCTTGCTGCCTTGCTGCCATTTATCGCGGTGGGTTTTGCCGCACAGCTGGTCGACGGTGCACTCGGCATGGCCTTCGGGGTCATTTCTAACACGCTGCTGGTCGGTGTGCTGGGCGTACCCCCCGCGCACGCATCGCAGCGCGTCCACATCGTCGAGGTCTTCACCACCGGCGTTTCGGGGCTCAGCCATCTGCTGCACCGGAACATCGACGGGAAACTGTTCCTGCATCTGGTCGTGCCGGGCATGATCGGTGGGTTCGCCGGCGCTTATGTCCTCTCGAGCCTCGACGCAGCCATCGTGAAGCCGTTCGTGCTGCTCTACCTCACCTCGATCGGTCTATACCTGCTGTGGCGCGGGCTGATGTATCCGCCCAAGCTCAAGGAAGCGAAGCTCGTTGCTCCGCTCGGCCTCATCGGCGGTTTCCTCGACGCTGCCGGCGGCGGTGGCTGGGGACCTGTCGTCACCTCGAACCTGCTGATCCAGGGGGCAGAGCCCCGCAAGGTCGTCGGCACGGTCAGCGCCGCTGAGTTCTTCCTGACGGTAACGATCTCGGCGTCGTTCATCTGGCACCTCGGCATCGAAAAGCTTGCCGGCGCCACGCTCGGCCTGCTGATCGGCGGCTTGCTCGCGGCCCCGCTCGGTGCCTGGGCGGCCAAGCACTTCCCGGCCAAGCAGATGCTGATCCTGGTCGGTATCGTGCTGACGCTGACGAGCGCCTACGGTGTGTGGAGTGCCTGGGGTTAAGCCCCCAGGCGACTACGCGACGACCGAGGCCGACGCGGCCATCGACACGGCCACGGCCACGATTACCGCAACACAGGCGACCTGCTTGTGCATCACCGACAAGCCTGATCGGACGATCGCTACGTTGACGGCGGCCCCGATCAGGCCGCCGATCACGCCGACCAAGCCGGACAGCTGGTTGATCCGGTACCACTCGGCCTCGGAGGCCTGAGACGCCGCGGTCCGAGCGCCGTAGTAGGCGTTGGGCCCGACCCACTCGAACACCATCGGCAGGCTGAGCGCCGCAAAGATCAGCGGCACTACAACCAGGGCCCAGTTGGCCCCAGCAGCCCTCACCCGACGATGCCGGCCGCCGCCAGGACCGCCAGCGTCAGCACGTCGGGCGCATTGGCCGTCATCGGCGCGATCTGGACCGGCTTTTCGAGGCCGATCAGCATCGGGCCGATCGTGGCATTGCCCGCCAGCTCGCGCAGCAGCTTGGCCGAAAGGTTGGCCGATTGCAGGCCGGGCATGACCAGCACATTGGCCGGCCCCGAGAGGCGGCTGAACGGATAGAGCGACATGACGCGCGGATTGAGCGCGGCGTCGGGCGCCATTTCGCCTTCGTACTCGAAGCCCGGATCCTCGGCGTCGAGAATATGCACCGCGTCGCGGATGTTATCGAGCCACTTGCCCGACGGGTTGCCGAACGTCGAATAGGACAGGAACGCCACCCGCGGCTCATGCCCAAGGCGGCGCGCCACCGCCGCGGTTTCCTTGGCGATGTGGGCGAGTTCTTCGGCGTTCGGCCGCTCGTTGATCGTCGTGTCGGCCAGGAACACGGTGTAGTTCTTGCCGATCATCATGTGGACGCCGAACGGCACCTGGCCCGGCTTCGGATCGATCACCTGGCTGACTTCACGCATGGTCTGCGCGAACGGACGCGTCAGGCCGGAGATCAGCGCATCGCCGTGGCCAAGCGCCACCAGCAACGAAGCGAAGGTGTTGCGGTCCTGGTTGACCATGCGGCGCACGTCACGCTCGGTGAAGCCCCGGCGCTGAAGCCGCTTGTAGAGGAAGTCCGCCATCTGCGGCACGAGGTGCGAGTCCGCCGAGTTCTGGATTTCGAACTGCCGCGGATCCGACACGCCGAGCTCCGCCAGCTTGTCCACCACGGCTTGGGTGCGCCCGACCAGGACCGGCGTTCCGTAGCCGAATTCCTGGAACTGGATCGCAGCGCGCAGCACCACTTCCTCTTCCGCTTCGGCGAAGACCACCCGCTTGGGGTTGTTCTTCACCTCGGTATAGACGCTCGCCAGGACCGAGGTTGTCGGATTGAGGCGGCTCTTGAGCTGGAGGCGATAGGCCTCGAAATCCTCGATGCCCTTCTTCGCCACGCCGCTTTCCATCGCCGCGCGGGCGACGGCCATCGGGACAACTTCCATCAGGCGCGGATCGAACGGGGCGGGAATGATGTAGTCGCGCCCGAACTGATGGCTCTTGCCATAGGCCGCGGCGACCTCTTCCGGCACGGACTCGCGCGCGAGCTCGGCAATCGCGCGAGCGGCGGCGATCTTCATCTCTTCGTTGATCGCGGTCGCCTGCACGTCGAGCGCGCCGCGGAAGATGAACGGGAAGCCGAGCACGTTGTTGACCTGGTTCGGATAATCCGACCGGCCAGTGGCAATGATCGCGTCGGGGCGCACGGCCTTGGCGTCGTCCGGGGTGATTTCCGGATCGGGGTTGGCCATCGCGAAGATGATCGGCTGGTCGGCCATCTTCGCCACCCATTCGGGCTTGAGCGCTCTCGCGGCGGAAAGGCCGAGGAAGATGTCGGCGCCGTCCAGCGCCTCTTCCAGAGTGCGCGCAGCGGTGTCGATCGCGTGCGCGCTCTTCCACTGGTCGACGTTGTCGCGACCGCGGTAGATCACGCCCGAACGGTCGCACATGGTGACGTTTTCGTGCGGGACGCCCAGCGCCTTGATCAGCGCGGTGCAGGCGATGGCCGAGGCGCCCGCGCCGTTCACCACCATGCGCACCTTGGTCAGGTCGCGCCCCGTGATGAAGCAAGCGTTGAGCAAGCCGGCGGCCGAGATGATCGCGGTGCCGTGCTGGTCATCGTGCATGACCGGAATGTTCATCCGCTCGCGCAGGGCCTGTTCGATCACGAAGCACTCAGGCGCGGCGATGTCTTCCAGGTTGATGCCGCCGAAAGTCGGCTCCATCAGCGCGACGGCGTTGATGAAGGCTTCCGGGTCTTCGGTGTCGAGTTCGATATCGATCGAGTCGACGTCGGCGAAGCGCTTGAACAGCACTGCCTTGCCTTCCATCACCGGCTTCGAGGCGAGCGCGCCCAGATTGCCCATGCCGAGGATGGCCGTACCGTTGGAGATCACCGCGACGAGGTTCGAGCGGGCCGTATAACGGGCGGCGTTCGCGGGATCATCGGCGATGGCCTGAACCGGAACGGCGACACCAGGAGAGTAGGCGAGGCTAAGGTCGCGCTGAGTCGCCATCGGCTTGCTGGCGATGATCTCGATCTTACCCGGCCGGATCGTCTCGTGGTAAAACAGCGCTTCACGCGCGGTAAAGCGGTCGGTTTGCTCGTCAGCCAAGGGCGATCCTCTGGTGCTTGAAGGTTACGCGTGGGAGCGCCCTAACGCCCAGAGGGCACATGGCATAGCGTAAATCTCAAGGCCGAAAGGCAGAGCCTCCATTCCACCTCTTCCGTTCGTGGTGAGCTTGTCGAACCACCCTGGTGCCGTGCTGACGTCCTCCGACAAGCTCAGGACGAACGGTGAAGGGGGAAAGGAAACGGATTGGAAGCACCGGGATTCGAAAAGAGCCGTTATTCCTCCAGCTCGATGTCCCAGTAGAGCCAGTCACGCCAGGTTTCGTGCAGGTAGTTCGGCGGGAAGCTCTTGCCTTGCTGGATCAGCTGCCAACTGGTCGGCCGGATCGGTTCGAGCAGCGGGTGCATGTGCGCCTGCCTGGGGGTGCGTCCGCCCTTCTTCATGTTGCACGGCGCGCAGGCGGTGATGATATTTTCCCACGTCGTCTTGCCGCCGAGCCGGCGCGGCACGACGTGATCGAAGGTCAGGTGCTGCGGGCTGCCGCAGTACTGGCAGGCGAAATGATCGCGCAGGAACACGTTAAAGCGGGTGAACGCGGGGAACTCGCTCGGCTTCACATATTGCCGCAAGGCGATCACCGAAGGGATCTGCATGTCGAGCGAGGGCGAGTGGACCATGCGCTCGTAAGTCGCGACGACATCGACCCTTTCGAGGAAGATCGCCTTGATCGCGGTCTGCCACGGCCACAGGCTCAGCGGGTAATAGGAAAGCGGGGTATAGTCGGCGTTGAGGACCAGCGCGGGGCAGTTTTCCAACTTGCGCGTAGGATCCTCTTCCGCGCTGCGGAACCGGGATGCCCTATCTATCAGTTCGGACTTGAGCACAGCGTTATGCTCCCCTGATGCGACGTAAGGGAGCATTTGCAGCAATTTGCGTCAACCCCGTTACGAAGGTGGAATCCCCAGCGTTTTGCCGCAACTGCGCGATATTGTTAGGGAGCGGTGCATGACGGTCACGCGCTTCGCCCCCAGCCCTAACGGTTCTCTGCACCTGGGGCATGCCTACTCGGCCATCGTGGCGCATGATCTGGCGAAAGCTCGCGGGGGTCGGTTCCTGGTGCGGATCGAGGACATCGACGGGTCGCGCTCACGTCCCGCGCTGGCGGAGGAATTCCGCGCCGATCTCGCCTGGCTCGGCCTCGAGTGGGAGGAAGTCCCGGCGCAGTCCTCGCGCATTGCCAGCTACGAAGCCGCCGCTGTTGCCCTGCGCGAGATGGGCCTGCTCTATCCCTGCCGCTGCACTCGCGCAGAGATTGCCGCAGCGGCCCTGGCGAAAGGGCCCGACGGTCCGGTCTACCCGGGCACTTGTCGAGACGGGAATTGGGTTTCCACGGATCCCGTGGCTTGGCGACTCGACGTGAGCAAAGCCCTCGCTCGAACCGGCCCGCTGACCTGGACCGATGAGCTGGCCGGCGAGCAAGTGGCCCGTCCCGATCTAGCCGGCGACGTGGTGCTGGTGCGCAAGGAGGCTGAAACGCCCGCGAGCTACCACCTCGCCGCGACGCTCGACGATGCCGCCGACGGAGTTTCCCTGGTTACGCGCGGGATGGACCTGTTCGCAGCGAGCCACATCCATCGCTTGCTGCAAGCTTTGCTCGGCCTGCCGGTGCCCGTGTGGCATCACCATGCGCTGCTGCTCGATGCGGACGGCACCAAGCTCGCCAAACGGCGCAATTCCCCCTCGCTCGCCGACCGGCGCCGTGCGGGCGAGGATGGGCGAGCTCTCGCCGAAGCCTTGCGCGAAGGGCGCCTACCGACTGGAATTACCCTGTCGGAAGGCCTAGATGGGACGCCATGAACACAGTCCTCATTGTCGTCCTCATCCTCGCGATGATCTGGGTGGTCATCTCGCTCGTACGCGGGATTGCGGCCTTCCTGCAAAGCACCAAGCTCGACCTCGAAAACGATGGCGATCGGGTCAAGGAGATGCAGCTCCGGCAGAACAAGATGATGTTCGCCCGCATCAAGTACCAGGCGCTGGCGATCGTCGTCGTCGTGATCCTGATGATGGTGAACAGCAAGTAGCTGGATGGCCTGAGAGGATCGATCGCAGAATGGTCCGGCTGACCAAGATCTACACCCGCACGGGCGATGACGGCACGACTGGCCTGGTCGATGGTTCACGCCTGCCCAAGCACTCGGCCCGGCTCGAGGCGGTGGGCGCGGTGGACGAGGCGAACTCGGTGCTCGGCTGGGCGGTGCTGGCGCTCAAGGTGAGCGAGGCCGAGACCGCGGTGCGCATCCAGAACGACTTGTTCGATCTCGGCGCCGACTTGGCCACGCCGGGGGACGACTTCACCCCATCGGACATGGTCCTGCGGATCGTGCCCGCGCAAGTGACCTGGCTCGAAAGCTTGATCGACGAGGCGAACGAAGCGCTGGAGCCGTTGCGGAGCTTCATCCTCCCTGGCGGCAGCGAAGCTTCCGCCCGCCTCCACCTCGCCCGCGCCCAGGCCCGCCGCGCCGAACGGGCAATGACCGCGCTCGCGACAGAAGAGCCGGTCAACCCCGCGGCGCTCGCCTATATCAACCGCCTGTCCGACTATCTGTTCGTCGTCGCACGAGCCGCGAATTCCGACGGGTCGGGCGACGTGCTCTGGAAGCCCGGCGCGAACCGCTAGCCTACACGCCTCACCGTCGCTACTCTGCTGCACCTGCGAAGGAGTGACATATGGAAGCGGTCGGCATCATTGGATCGGGCCAGATGGGCGCCGGCATCGCGCAAGTCGCTGCCGCGGGCGGGTACACCGTGTTCCTGGTCGACCGCGAGATCGCCATTGCCGAAAAGGCGCGCGACGGGATCGGCAAGCGGCTCGCGCGTCAGGTCGAGAAGCAGCAGCTGACACAAGCCGCGTCCGATGCGGCTCTCGCCCGGATTCACCCGTCGGCGGACTATGCTCCGCTAGCGGGCGTTGGCCTGATCATCGAGGCCGCGACCGAGCGAGAGGACATCAAGCAGGCGATCTTCGCCCAGGCCGGCCAGGTCCTTGCCCCCGAGGCGATCCTGGCGAGCAACACCAGTTCTATCCCGATCACCCGCATGGCCGCGACCACGGTCGATCCGGCGCGCTTCATCGGGCTGCATTTCTTCAACCCGGTGCCGCTGATGGAACTGGTCGAAGTAATCCCCGGTCTCGCCACCTCCTCCGTAACGGTCGAGCGCACCCGCGCTTTCGCCGAAAGCCTCGGCAAGCAGGTGATCCTCAGCGGGGACGAGCCGGGGTTCATCGTCAACCGCGTGCTCCTGCCGATGATCAACGAGGCGGTATTCGTGCTCGGCAGCGGCACCGCGGGCATTGCCGACATCGACAAGGGCGCGCGCCTCGGCCTCAACCACCCAATGGGTCCGCTGCAGCTGGCGGATTTCATCGGCCTCGACACCTGCCTGGAGATCATGCGCGTGATCTTCGCCGGCACTGGCGATTCCAAGTACCGCCCCGCCCCGCTGCTGACCAAGTACGTCGAAGCGGGCTGGCTCGGCCGCAAGACCGGCAAGGGGTTCTACGATTATTCGGGCGAGGAACCCGTCCCGACGCGCTGACGGGAACAGGGCGGCCTCACGGTTGGTTGGTCGGGGCAAAGGAGATCCCCCGATGACCGACAAGCTGCGCAAAGGTGTGCACACTTCCGCCGAACAAGCACCCGAGCTTCACGACGCCGAACAGGACGACGAGCTGGCCCAGGCCCAGACCGTCACCCAGGAGGCCTATTCCGCCGACGACGAAGAGAGCCCGCTCGACAGCGAGAAGTCCGATGAGCCCGGCGAAGTGATGGACGATTCCACGCAGGACTTGATCGACCATATGCGCGACATGGAACAGTCGGGCCGCATCGACATGGGCGCCTATCTTGGCGAGCCTAACATGGATGATGAGGACGAGACGCTCGGCGAGGGTCACGACCCGGACGAGGATTGAGAAGGCGAGCGCTTCTCCTCCCGAGCAAACTTAGGAGGATTTTTGGTCACGCAAAGGCGCAAAGCCGCGAAGAGGGTGCGCTGAGCCGAAGGCTCTCTCCCGTATGACCACCTCGCGCAACTCGCTCGATCTCTGTACCCCCACCCTTCGTCATCCCCGCGAACGCGGGGACCCAGTCGGCTCTCTTGCGCTACTCCGCCCTAGATTCCCGCGTTCGCGGGAATGACGAAAAAGGGGAGAGGTGTTGGACTAGTTCTTCGCGGCTTTGCGCCTTTGCGTGAGATCCTGTGTGCCGCAGGCACACCCAATCACCCGCTGGCGAGCGCGGGCCTAACGCCGGAAGGAAATGTCGCGGACGGGCAAAGGCCGGCGCGTCCTGGGCGTCACAGGATTGCCTTGCGCGAGCATAAAGCGAACGGCGGCGAGGGCTGCGACCAAAACTCGCTGCTCGGCCCTGTCGGATAGGAGGCACTGGCGGTTAGGGCTCGCAGGTCCCGCCAACGGTTGTCATCCTCGTATCCTACGCTGGACACCCTCTGACGATGTCGGAAGGGCGCCGGCCTTAGCTGCGGGAGTGAGAACGAAGCGCTACCGCTCCCGCCCCCGTCGCTTGTCAGGTGTCAACTGACGGCGGGGCCTTTAACCTATTTGGTTATAAATGTCAAGCCCTCTCACTAACCACCGTTTAGATCCGCTTGTCGTTCGGATCGATCTTCGGGTCGCTCTTGAGCATTGGGTCCCAGTGCTCGACGATCTTGCCGTCCTCGATCCGGTAGAGGTCGAACCAGCTTGAATAGTAAGTCTCGCCGTTGGCGTCTTTCTCGGGACGGACGAAGGTGGTGGTGACGTAGTTGCCTTCAGCCATCAGGTGCACCAGCGGCAAATCGAGTTTGTCCTTGATCGGCCGTTCGGGCCGGCTGGCGCGGACATAGTCCACCAGGCCTTTCAAACCCTGCGCCGCGTTGGGATTATGCTGGATGTAATCCTCCGCGATGAATTCATGCGCCCGGTCGGCTAGGCCCGCCTGCAGCACGATGCGATACATGTCGTAGACCAGCCGCTTGTTCGCCGCGAGGCGCGGATCGGGGCTGGCGAGCAGTGCTTCATGGTCCTGCGAAACGACTGGTGGAACGGACATAGTCAACGTCTCCTGAGCGGCGAGAGGAGTGGCCAAGGCCGCCGCGATGGTTCCAATTGCAATTATAGCGAGGCGCATCCCCACATCTCCCCTCGTATCTACCTGCTTTGTACAGTCTTTGCCAAAGGAGGGGTGACGCGGCAAGCATGACTCGCTAGAGAGCCGGACAAACGCAATTTGGGAAGTCGGGGAAGATCGTTCATGCGCCTGCGTAACCTGGCCACAATGGCCTCCGTGCTGCCGTTCCTGCTGCCGGCCGTTCCGGCCCTCGCCCAGGACAAGGAGCCGGAGAAGGAACCGGTGATCGTCGTCACCGGGCACGGCCTCGAACAGACCCCCGCCACGCCTGCTTACGACGTGATCGAGATCGAGCGCGAGAAGATCGTCTCGGGCAGCTCGGGCCGGATCGAGGACGTGCTCGGCTCGGTCGCAGGCTTCCAGCAGTTCCGCCGTTCGGACAGCCGTTCCTCCAACCCGAGCGCACAGGGCGTGACCTTGCGCGCGCTCGGCGGCAATGCCACGAGCCGCGCGCTGGTACTGCTCGACGCCGTGCCGATCTCCGACCCCTTCTTCGGCTACATCCCGCTCTCGGCCGTCGCGCCGGAGCGACTGGAGAGCATCCGCGTCACCCGCGGCGGCGGCTCGGGCCCGTTCGGTTCGGGCGCGCTCGCCGGCGCGATCGAACTGGAGAGCGCCGATGCCGCGACGCTCGGCCTGCTCAGCGGCCAGGCCTCGATCAACAGCCGCGCCGAGACCGAGCTTTCGGGTACAGTCGCCCCGCAGATCGGCGAAGGCTTCGCCGTCGTCAGCGGCCGCTGGGACCGGGGCAAGGGCTTCTACACCACGCCCGAGGAGCAGCGCGTTCCGGCCACGGTGCGGGCCAAGTTCGATTCCTGGTCGGCTAGCGCAAGAGTGGTGCAGCCCGTGGCCGACAACCTCGAGTTGCAGCTGCGCGGCCTCGCGTTCCAGGACCAGCGAGTGCTGCGTTTCGCGGGCGCCGATACGTCGAGCGAAGGGCAGGACATCAGCGCCCGCCTGGTCAGCCGCGGTGCGTGGCAGGTCGACGCCGTGGCCTATGCCCAGTGGCGCAACTTCACCAACAAGGTGATCTCCTCGACCACCTTCAACCTCTCGCTCGACCAGAAGGACACGCCTTCGACCGGCGTCGGCGGCAAGCTCGAGGTGCGTCCGCCGGTTGGCGAGGACCACACCCTGCGTTTCGGGGCCGACTACCGCCGTTCCGAAGGCAACTTGGCCGAGGACTCCTACAACGCCACGACCAAAGCCCTCACCGCGCACCGTTTCGCAGGCGGTAAGAACACCGACCTCGGCTTCTTCCTCGAAGACGACTGGGAGATTGGCCCGGTCACCCTGACCGGCGGCGTGCGCGCCGACCACTACCAGATTCAAGACGGCTACTTCCGCTCGGTAAACGCCGCGGGCGTGACCACGATCGACAACACCTTCGCCGACCGCTCCGACTGGACCGCCTCCTGGCGTGCCGGTGCGGTGTTCGAGGCGACCGAAGGGTTGCGCCTGCGCACGGCGGCCTACACCGGCTTGCGCCTGCCGACCCTGAACGAGCTCTATCGCCCGTTCGTGGTGTTCCCGGTGACCACCCAGGCCAATGCCGCACTCGGCAACGAACGCCTCAAGGGCTTCGAAGCCGGCATCGACTGGCAGGCGACCGAGAACGTCAACGTCTCGCTGACTGCGTTCGACAACGAGGTCGAGGACGCCATCACCAACGTCACGCCCGATCCGGTCAACGCGCCAAACATCCGCCAGCGCCAGAACATCGACGCGATCAAGGCGCAGGGTATCGAATTCGCGACCCAGCTCGCGTTCGGTCAGATCAGCTTCGACGGAACGCTCGCCTACACCGACGCCAAGATGCAGAGCTCGGGCGTCCAGGCCGCGCTCGACGGCTTCCGTCCGGCGCAGACTCCGGAGTGGGCCGCGAGCGGCACCGTCAGCTGGCGTCCTGCGGACGGCATGACCTTCGCCGCCACGCTCCGCCATGTCGGCCTGCAGTACGAGGACGACCAGGAGAACGACGCGCTGCCTGCCGCGACCACGGTCGACTTGTTCGCCCAGGTCCCGCTGGTCGACAAGCTGAGCTTCGTCGGCCGGGTCGAGAACCTGTTCGACGAGACCATCGTCACCCGCAACCAGGGCGGCTCGATGGATATCGGCGTTCCGCTGACCGTCTGGGGCGGGTTCCGCTACGGCTTCTGATGGACCTGGCAGGAAGGGGATTGCCTCTTTCGCTGGCCGGTGCGGGGCGTTACCCAGTGGAAAAGCGATAACAAAATACAAGGAGAGGTAATGGCGTCAGCGGCTCCCGCGCAGGAAGCTATGCTTGCAGTCCGCAATCCCCGCACGGGCGAGGCGGACTACCAGTTGGCGGTGTCGAGTCCGTCGCAAGTGGCGGAGAAAGCCGCCCGCCTGCGCGCGAACCAGCAGGCCTGGGCCGCGCTCCCACTCCAGGCGCGCATCGGCGTGATGGCCCGCTGGCTCGGCGAAGTGAAGGCCCGCGCGCTCGACATCGGAGAGCAGGACGCGGTCGATACCGGCGGCTGCCACACCTCCTACATCCAGGGCTTCATCACCCTCGCCAATATCGGTGGCTGGATCGAAGACGCGCCCAAGGCGCTCGGCAACTACGAGGTCCACACCCGCTCGGCGGTGATGCCCGACGTGGAGATCCGCAGCCAGCTTGTCCCCTATTCGCTGGTCGGGGTGATCAGTCCGTGGAACGCCCCGCTGATGCTGGCCCTGCTCGACGCGATCCCGGCGCTGTTCGCCGGCTCGGCGGTATTGCTCAAGCCGAGCGAAGTCACCCCGCGCGTGATCGAGGCGATCTTCGAGACGGTCCGTGCCGTGCCGGAGCTTGCGGCAGTATTCGACTACGTCACCGGTCCCGGCGAGATCGGCCAGGCGGTCATCAACCAGGCGGACCTCGTCTGCTTCACCGGCAGCGTGCCGACGGGCCGCAAGGTCGCCATGGCTTGCGCCGAGCGGCTGATCCCGTGCTTCCTCGAACTCGGCGGCAAGGATCCCGCGATCGTCACCGAGACCGCCGACCTCGAACGCGCGGCGACCTCGGTCCTGCGCGGCGCGGTCTATGCCACGGGCCAGGTCTGCTATTCGACCGAGCGGGTCTACGTGCACGAGAGCGTGCATGACGCCTTCGTCGAGAAGCTGGTGGAGAAGGCCCAGGCCGTGCGCCTCAACGCCGACAACCCCCGCGCCGGGCACATCGGACCGTTCACCTTCGCGCCCCAGGCGGAGATCGTGAAGGGCCATCTCGAGGACGCAAAGGCCAAGGGCGCCAAGGTCCTGACCGGCGGCGAAGTCGAGGCTATCGACGGCGGTCTCTACATGCGCCCGACGGTGCTGACCGGCGTGACTCACGACATGAAGATCATGCAGGACGAGACTTTCGGCCCCTGCGTCCCGGTCATGGCCTACTCCGACATCGACGAAGCGGTGCGCCTCGCCAACGACACCCAGTTCGGCCTCACCGCCTCGGTGCTCGCGGGGAGCGAGGACGAGGCGCTGGCCATCGGCCGCCGAATCAATGCCGGGGCGGTGTTCCTGCAGGATACCTTCCTGACCTTCGGCAAGATGCGCTCGATCGGCACGCACAGCTTCGGCTTCTCCGGGCTCGGCGGCTCGCGCACCGGCTTGGAGTCGATCCTGCGCTTCGTCCGCCGCAAGGCGCTGATGACGCAACATGGCGCGGTGGCCGACATCCAGGATGACCATCATCTAGGGAAACCCGGCGCGTGAAGATCACCGCCGCGGTCAGCCGCGAAGGCGCTGCGGCGCCGGCGCTCGAAGCCCTCGATCTTGGCGAGCCGCGTGCAGGCGAGATGCGCGTGCGGCTGGTCGCCACCGGCATCTGCCACACCGATCTCCACGCCCATTCCGGCCGCCTCTCGCCGCTGCCGATCGTGCTCGGCCACGAGGGCGCGGGCGTGGTCGAGGCGCTGGGCGAGGGCGTCAGCGGCTTTGCGGTCGGCGATCATGTCGTGCTGTCGGGCAGCTCCTGCGGCCAATGCCCCTCGTGCCTCGCCGGCTACCCGAGCTATTGCGACACGGCGATGCCGCGCATCTTCGGCGGGGGGCGGATGGACCGTTCGACCTCGCTCTCGTGCGGCTCCGGCCCGATCCACTCGCACTTCTTCGGCCAGTCGAGCTTCGCCAGCCACGCTATCGTGCCGCAGGGCACCGCGGTGAAGGTGCCGAAGGAACTGCCGCTCGAAAAGCTCGGCCCGCTCGGCTGCGGGATCATCACTGGCGCGGGGGCCGTGCTTGAGTCGCTGGAAGTCATTCCCGGCCAGTCGATCGCGGTGTTCGGCACCGGCGGTGTCGGCCTCTCGGCGATCATGGCCGCGCGACTGGTTGGCGCGACGCGGATCATCGCCGTCGACCTCTCGGACGAGCGGCTGGAACTGGCCCGCGAACTCGGCGCCACCGATTGCTTCCGCGGCGGCGAGCCGGACCTGGTCGCCAAGATCCGCGCCGTCACCGGCCGCGGGATCGACGCCAGCCTCAACACCACGACCGCGCCGGACGTCTTCGATGCGTCGATGGACTGTCTGGCGATGCGCGGCACCGCCGCGTTCGTCACTGCGCCGCGCGGCGAGTGGGCCCCGGCGATGTTCCCGATGCTGAGCGGCGGCCGCTCACTGCGCGGCGTGCTCGGCGGCGATGCCGAGCCGCGCAGTTTCATCCCGATGCTGATCGAGTTCTGGCAGCTGGGGCGCTTTCCATTCGACCGGCTGCTGACATTCTACCCGTTCACCGAGATTGCCCGCGCTTTCGAAGACGCGCATGCTGGCAGGGTGATCAAGCCGGTCTTGCTGATCGAAGGAGAAGTGGCATGACGCCCGACTTGCGAGAACGTCTCCAGAGCCTTGGGGCGGAACTGACCCCCGAGATGCTCGGCGGCACCACGCAGCTCTTCGCCGCAATGGCGACGGGTACGGACCCCGACGTGCAGGTGGAGCGCGACCTCGAATACGGCGAGCACGAGCGCCACCGGCTGGACCTGTTCCACAAGCCAGGCGTTAGCGGCGCCCCGGTGCTGGTCTATGTCCACGGCGGCGGGTTCGTGATGGGCGACAAGCGCTCCACCGAAACGCCGTTCTACGACAACATCGGCACTTTCGCCGCGCAGCAGGGCATGATCGGGGTGACGATCAACTATCGCCTCGCTCCCGCCAGCAAGTTCCCCTCCGGTCCCGAAGACCTCGGTGCGGTGGTGAGCTGGCTCAAGGCCAATGTCGCGAAATACGGCGGCGATCCGAACAAGATCGTGCTCTCGGGCCAATCGGCCGGAGCCTCGCACGTCGCCAGCTACGTCGCGCACAAGGCGCACCATGCCGAGCCGGGCGGCGGCATCGCCGGGGCGATCCTGATGTCGGGCATCTACGACACCGTCAGCGCCACGCCCAACCAGTTCCATGTGGCTTACTATGGCGGCGACCCCAAGGCCTGGGGCCCGGCGTCATGCATGGCTGGCCTCATCAACACCGAGATCCCGTTGATGGTCACGGTGTCGGAGTTCGATCCCGAGGATTTCCAGCGCCAAGCCGCCCAGTTCGTCGGCGCCTGGGGCGTCGCCCATGCGGCCTATCCGGAGATGCACTACCTCGCCGGCCACAACCACCTGAGCCCGGCGCAAAGCATCGGCACCGAGCTCAAGTCGATCGGGCGAATGGTGGCCGGGTTTGTGAAGCGGGTTACGCGGTAGCTCTTCGCCAGATCCTCCCCGAGCTTGTCTCGGGGAGGTGGCAGCCCGCAGGGCTGACGGAGGGGTAGGCGGAACAACACAACGCCCCTCCACCATTCGCTACGCGAACGGTCCCCCTCCCCGAGCAAGCTCGGGGAGGATTTGATCGAGGCGCTCACCTACCCCGCCATCCAACTCCCATGAAACGCCATCGGCATGGCAAACGGCAGCTTGATCGTGGCGATCGGCGGGCGCGAGATGTCGTTGCCATCCAGGATCAGCAAGTCGGTGCGCTTCTCCACAAAACGGTCGACCGCGGCGAGGACGAAGCCGTCGCCTTCGGGCGAGTCCGGGCTGCGTGGCACGAACAGCGGTTCCTGCGCGGCGGCCTTGTCGAGGTCGTGGAACTTGAGCTCGCCGGTCTCCCAGTCGATCTGCGCCAGGCCCATGCGCGGGAAGTCGCGGAAGGCGAGGTAGCCCACACGGTACTTCTCCATCGCGAAGCGGTCGTCGATCCGCGGCATGTCGCCATAGGCGCCCTGGATCGGCTCAAGCGTCACCGCTTCGGCATCGGGCTTCGAGAGATCGAAGGTGATGCGGGTGAGCTGGGTCACCGTCTCGGGCATCGTCGGGACGTTGCCGTGCTTGTCCTTGAAGAAGCAGAAGCAGTTGCCGGGGCTGACCGGCGTATCGACGATGACTTTCGAGCCCTCGGTGTAGGCGTTCATCACGTGGCCCATGACGATGCCGGGAATGTGGAACCAGCGCATCTCCGAAGCCGAGCCATTGCGCGGCATAATCCCCCAGGCTGACGGCAGGTCGGGATCGTACTGGTAGTACTGCCCGCCCGCATGGAGCCGCTTGTTGTCGGCGGTCAGCGGCATGATCGGGAACACCAGGTGCTCGCGCGTCACGCCCCAGTCGTGGCTTAGGCCGGGATAGGGGGTGTGGAACCATTCCTCGCGGATCAGCGCGCCGCTCTTGTCGAACACGTGGAGCGAGGCGTCGGTGGTCGGCTCTCCGCGCGCAAACACGCCGTAGCTCCACCATTCGCCGGTCTTGGGGTCGATCTTAGGATGCGCGGTCAGCGCCGTGCTGCCGAGGTTGCCGAAGCGGCCGACCTCGATCGTGTCGAGCGTCTCCGGATCGAGCCGATAGGGCCGCGAATCCTCGCGCAGCATGAACAGCTCGCCATGGTGGTTGAAGGCGTAGGTATTGCCGGTGTTGTCGCGCTCGGGGAGGTTGGAGACCGCTTCGTCGTCGGTGAACTTGTTGCGGTAGTGCCCATAGAGCCGCCGCCGGGCCTCGCGCTCGCGCTTCAGCCGCTCGGTCTGGACGTAGCGGCTGCGGAAGGAGACGTGGCCGTTCTCGAAGCGGAACATCGAGGCCATGCCATCGCCATTGAGGATGATGTCGTCCTCCAGGCTCGGGTACTGTCGGTCACCCCCGGTGCGGAAATAGGCGCCCTCGAGCTCCGGCGGGATCTCGCCCTCGACTTCGCATTCGTAGACGTCGGCCTCGAAGCGCATCGGCATCTTCGATTGGTGACCGAAGCTCGCATAGGGATGAAAAATCTCGGGCATCTCTCTCGTCCTTTGTTATTCAGCAATAACAACAGCGCCTACCGACCTTTGGCAAGAGCGCATTGAAGGAGAGCAAGATGTCCGAGAATCCGTGGCCCAATGGCGTGCCCGAGATCATGCCCGCCGATGACCGCGCGGAGATCGAGGAGCTGTTCGCCCGCTACGCCTGGGGCATCGACCTCGCCGACGAAGAGCAGGCGATCAACACCTTTGCCGAGGACGCCGAGTTCGACCACCTGTGGCAAGGCACGGTGAAGGGCCATGCCGCAATCCGCGAGAACTTACGCAAGCTTTGGTACGACCGGCAACACTGGTGGTACGGGCGCCAACACCTGATGAACCACTTCATCATGGACCCAAGGCCCGAAGGCGCGCGCGTCCGTTGCTTCTTCCAGATCATCCAGTGGAACGCCGACTACAACACCAACTTCGTGTTCGGCATCGGCACTCGGGACGACCGGCTGGTGAAGCGCAACGGGCGGTGGAAGTTCTACCGCCTGCACGTCAACGCGTGGACGGCGGTCGACCAGATTCCTTGGAAGGGAGAGCGGACCTTGCCGCAGCGGCCGCCCTACAAGTCGCCGCCTGCCGATAACCGGCCGTTCGACGAACAGACCGGCGACGCCTGGTAATTATAACTTTTGTTAAATCCCTGCCGCGACCTGGCAGGGAAGGGCCGGCGTCAGGCGGCGCGGCGTTCCTCGGCGGAGAGCCATTCGCGAGCGCGACGTTGAGCTTCGGCGATTTCGCGCGCGGTCATTTCGTCGGAGATGTCCGCCCGGCTCCAGGCAGCTTCTTCATGCCCGGCGACTGCCGCGAGGTTAAACCACTTGTGCGCCTCGATCATGTCGGAGGCGACGCCTTCGGCTCCGGTGGAGAATGCGACCCCAAGGTCGAAGCAGGCATCCGTGTCACCCGCTGCAGCAGCAGCAAGGCAACGGGCAATATGAAGGTCGGCCCGTGTTTCGTCGGCCGGCCGTATCTTCGCGAAGTCTTCGATCCTGGTCAGTTCCATGATCGTACCCCCCCTGTGTGCCGGGCGATTACCCGGACTGCCACAGGATGTTCGGGCCTTTGTGGTCAAGAAATGGTTAACGCGGCGGGAAGTTTATTAACGTACTCCCCCAGGACCCGGATTCGCGGCTTTTAGCGCCCGCTTAACTAGACCGGGTTTAGACCCAGCATTGCGGCTTGTGTGGGATTCCTGCTGCCACTATAGGCCGCGCCAGTCCTGCTAAGCCCACATCCGTGGGTGGCCGCAAGGACATGGATCAGGCCGAATTTTCAGACGGCTTGCTTGCGGAGTTCGTGAATGGGGTCGATTCCGAATGACGACATCGACATTCTCGCCAAGGCCAAGCGTGCTCTGGACAGGGACTACGCGCCCTCCGATGACGAAGAATACATGTCGGGGCAGCAACTGAATTACTTCAGAGTGCTGTTGCTGGAATGGAAGAAGTCGATTCTCAGCGCTGCAGAAGGGACTCTGCAGTTGCTTCAGGACGGCCCGATTCGGGAGCCTGACCTCAACGACCGCGCCTCCAGCGAAACCGACTGGGGCATCGAACTGCGCACACGCGACAGGCAGCGCAAGCTCATCGCCAAGATCGATTCGGCCCTGCGCCGCATCGATGAAGGCGAATACGGCTGGTGCGAAGTCACCGGGGAACCGATCGGCATCAATCGCCTGATCGCCCGCCCGATCGCCACCATGACCGTCGAAGCGCAGCAGGCTCATGAGCGTCGCGAGAAAATCTCTCGCGACGATTGATCGCAAGACTGGCCCGGTTTGGGACAGGCCTGTGATTGTCGTCTCGCATTTACGCTTCATTAGCTACGAATTGCGATAGAACTCCGACTTATGAAGCGCGGGTAGGCCGGCCGTTCTGGAGGCAGCCCTGCGCGAATCGGAACTTCGGAAACGCCTCAAACGATGAGCAACATCGACACTCGCCAGGTCAACCGTGACAGCCTGTTCCTGCTCGCCCAACTGAGGGTCGACGGGCAGGATCTCGTGCATCGGGTCAAGGTCCGCAACCTCTCAGCCGGCGGCATGATGGCCGAAGGCGACGTGAAGGTGATGCGCGGGTCGCTGGTCTCGGTCGAATTGCGCAACGTCGGCTGGGTCGAAGGCTCGGTCGCGTGGAAGCAGGACAACCGCTTCGGCATCGCGTTCGTCGACGAAGTCGATCCCCTGGTAGTGCGCGCTCCGGCTCAGGCTAGCGACGCGGCAGACTACGATGCGCCGCGCTTCACGCGCACCCATGCCGCACCGTCGTTCAGCGAACCGAACCCGGCGCGCCTGCGCAAGATCTGATCGGCTTCCATCCCGGCGGGATAGGCTCTAGCGTACAGGCACATGGCTTGGCGCTGGCTCTCCCTTGCACTCCCCGCGGTTCTGATGCTGACGGGGTGCGGGCGGAGTAACGAAGGCGCGCTGCAGGTCGATTTCATCGATACGCCGGAGGGCCTGTTTGCCAACGGCATCCGGCTAACCCCCGGTGCCCAGCACTTGCGGGCCGCAACAGACGCCGGGCTTGTCGCTTTCAACGCGCAGGGGGACGTGGTCCCGGCCCTGGCCGACCGCTGGATCGTCACCGACGATGGCCGCAGCTTCATTTTCCGCCTGCGGGAAGGCAAATGGCCCGACGGCGCCGAGCTGACCGCGGAAAGCGCCCGCGCAGCCCTGCGCCGGTCAATCAACGCACTCGACGGGACGTCTCTCGGCCTCGACCTCGCGCCGGTCTCGCAAGTGAGAGCCATGGCCGGGCGCGTAGTCGAAATCCGCCTGTCCAGCCCGGTGCCAGCGCTGCTGCAGATCCTCGCCCAACCCGAGTTGGCGCTGAGCCACGGGCAAAGCGGCGATGGCTCCGGGGAAATGCGCCTCGTACGCAACGGGGACCTGGCTACCCTGACGATGAAACCGCCGGCCGAGCGGGGCATTCCCGAGGAGCGGGAGTGGCAGTCCTTCGTCCGCCAGATCGAGTTGCGGCCGGAAGATCCCAAAGCCGCGATCGACCGCTTCGACAGGGGTGACGTCGATGTCGTGCTCGGCGGACAGGTAGGCGCCCTCCCGCTCGTCGACACCGGCCCGCTCTCGCGCGGGACCGTTCGGCTGGAGCCGGCTATTGGCCTGTTCGGCATGCTGGTGCAGCGCGAACGTGGCCTGCTCGCGACCGATCAGGGACGCGAGGCCTTCGCGATGGCGATCGACAGGCCGGCGCTGATCGCCCCGTTCAATATCGGCGGCTGGGTTCCGACCACGCGCATCTCGGCGCCGGGGCTGCCGAACGATCCCGGGCTCGTCGCGGAACGATGGGGCGAGCGGACGATCGAGGAAAATCGAGCGATCGCCGCAGCCCGCGTCGCCGCGTGGCGCAAGGCCAACGGCGGCGAGGAAGCGCGGCTAACGATCTCGCTGGCGCGGGATCCGGGCCTCGACGCGCTTTTCTACCAGCTGACGCAACAGCTCGGCTCGGTCGGGATCATCCTCGACCGTGCGCCACCGGGACGCCAGGCCGACCTCAACCTGATCGACCGCGTTGCCCGCTATGCCGAGCAGCGCTGGTTCCTCAACCAGTTCAACTGCACCTTGCGCCACGGCCTCTGCGAAGCCGAAGCCGACGCCCTGGTGCGTGATGCGGTCAAGCAGCCCGACCGGATCGAGCGCGACAAGCTCCTGGCCGAGGCAGAAGTCCGCCTGATGCAGGCCAACATCTATATCCCCTTCGGTTCGCCGCTCCGATTCTCACTGGTGCGCAGCAATGTCGAAGGGTTCGTGGCGAACCAATGGGCGTTCCATCCCTTGCCGACGCTGGCACAGATACCCAGATAAGCTTCGGAGGAGATTTCCCCTTGGAGCAAATTCAACGTCCAGGCCGGATGGACCTGCCGCTCGGCATGGATACCGCGTCGATCTACCGGCGGATCGAACTGGTCGAGCACGTGCTCGAACGCAGCCTGGTGATTCCCGGCCTCAAGTTCCGCGTCGGCCTCGATGCCCTGGCCGGGCTCGTGCCGATATTCGGCGACCTCTTGGGGGCCGCGCTCGGCAGCTATATCATCTGGGAGGCGCGCAACCTCGGCCTGCCCAAGTGGAAGCTGTGGCGCATGGCCGGCAACGTCGCGGTCGACACTGCGATCGGGGCGATTCCCTTCGCCGGTGACGTATTCGACGTGTTCTTCCGTTCGAACACCCGCAACCTCAAGATCGTGAAGAAGCACCTCGAAAAGCAGGGATTGCTGATCGATCAGTAGGCTTTCCGCAGCTTATCCTGCCGGGGTCATGACCTTCCCGGCACAAGCCGCTAATCGGCGGAAGTTCCATGTCCCAGGCTTCCGCACCTACCCCGATGATGGCCCAGTACCTCACGCTCAAGCGCGAGGCTGGCGACTGCCTGCTGTTCTATCGCATGGGCGATTTCTTCGAACTGTTCTTCGACGATGCGAAGACGGCGAGCGCCGTGCTCGACATCGCGCTGACCAGCCGGGGCGAGCACGACGGCGCGCCGATCCCGATGTGCGGCGTGCCGGTGCACGCGGCCGAAGGTTACCTCGCGCGTTTGATCAAAGCCGGCTGCCGGGTGGCGATCGCCGAGCAAATCGAATCGCCTGAGGAAGCCAAGAAGCGCGGCGGGTCGAAGGCGCTGGTCGCGCGCGACATCGTCCGCTTCGTCACAGCCGGGACCCTGACTGAAGAGGCGCTGCTCGAACCGCGAAGGGCCAACGTGCTTGCGGCGGTGTGCGAGATGCGCGGCATGGCGGGCATCGCCGCGTGCGACATCTCCACCGGGCGGATGGAACTCGAAGAATGCGCGCTGGCTGACCTGGGCGCCGCGCTGGCGCGCCTGTCTGCGAGCGAAGTAGTGATCCCCGAGGACCTGCCCTCCCGCTTGCGAGAGGGGTCAGGGGTGGGCCTGTTACCGGCAGGCGCGATTCCCCGCTCCGCCCACGAATTCTCCAGCGATGGCGGCGAAGCCAGGCTCAAGGGCATCCACGGCGTCGCCACGCTCGACGGCTTCGGCATGTTCACCCGGCCGATGCTTGCGGCTGCATGCGGGTTGATCGCCTATCTCGACCACGTCGGACGCGGCAACCTGCCGCTGCTCTTGCCGCCCGAAGGCCGCTCCACCGGCGAAGTCCTGGCCATGGACGAAGCCACCCGCGGCAGCCTGGAGATCGTCGAGTCCCAAGGCGGCGGAAGAGCGGGTAGCCTGCTGGCCGCGGTCGATCGCTGCGTCACCGGCGCGGGAGCCCGACAGCTGGCGGAAGACCTCGCCGCGCCGCTCGCGCAGAAGGCGGCCATCGATGAGCGGCTCAACCTTGTCCAATGGCTCTATGCCGATCCCTTGCTGCGCGCCGACTTGCGCGATGTGCTGCGCGCCCTGCCCGACCTCGGCCGCGCGCTCGGGCGCATCGTGGCCGGGCGTGGCTCGCCACGCGATCTGGGACAAATCCGCGACGGCTTGAGTGAGGCACGCCGGGTCCACGATCACCTGCAGGGCAAGCCCGACAAGCCGGCGCTGCTCGAAGCCTTGGTGCCGCGGCTCGGCGGGCATGGCGCGCTGACCGATCACTTGTCGCGCGCGCTCGTGCAAACGCCGCCGACCGAGCGATCGTCTGGCGGGTTCATTGCCGAGGGTTACGATGCCGCGCTCGACGAGTTGCGGCGGGTCTCTGGAAACGCCCGCCGGGCCATCGCGGCGCTGGAGTCGCGATATCGCGACGAGACCGGGATCGCCGCGCTCAAGATCCGGCACAACGGCGTGCTCGGCTACTTCATCGAGGTTCCGGCCAAGCACGCCGACCGGCTGATGGCGCCCGACAGCGGCTTCACTCACCGTCAGACGATGGCGGGCGCGGTACGGTTCAACTCGCTGCACCTGCACGAGGAAGCGAGCCGCATCGCCGAAGCTGGCGGCCACGCGCTGGTGGCGGAAGAGGCGCACTTCGAAGAGCTGGTCAGCGAAGTCGTGGCCGACCGCGAGCGGATTGCAGCCACCGCCGCGGCGCTGGCCCGGCTCGATGTCTCCGCCGGGCAGGCAGAGCGTGCGGCCGAGGGGGGCTGGTCACGGCCCGAGATCGTCGAGGACGCCTGCCTTGAGATCGAAGGCGGGCGTCATCCGGTGGTCGAAGCGGCGCTGGCCCAAGCGGGCGAGCGGTTCGTTGCCAACGACTGCCGCCTGGGGCCGAGCGATCGCCTGTGGCTTGTCGGCGGCCCGAACATGGGCGGCAAGTCGACCTTCCTGCGCCAGAACGCCCTCGTGGTGCTGCTCGCCCAGGCGGGCGGCTTCGTCCCGGCAGCGCGCGCCAGGGTTGGCCTGGTCGACCGCCTGTTCAGCCGCGTGGGTGCCGCGGATAACCTCGCACGCGGGCGCTCTACTTTCATGGTCGAGATGGTCGAGACCGCCGCGATCCTCGCCCAGGCGACCGAGCGCAGCTTCGTGATCCTCGACGAAGTGGGGCGCGGTACGTCGACTTACGACGGCCTCGCGCTTGCCTGGGCTGTCGCCGAGGCGATCCACGAGAACAACCGTTGCCGCTGCCTGTTCGCCACTCACTATCACGAGCTGGCCCGCCTGGCCGAGACTTGCCCGGCCCTTTCGCTGCACCACGTCCGGGCGAAGGAATGGAAGGGCGACCTGGTGCTGCTGCACGAAGTGGCCGAGGGGGCAGCGGATCGCAGCTACGGCCTCGCGGTGGCGAAGCTGGCGGGTGTGCCCAAGCCGGTGGTGGCACGGGCTCGCGCGGTGCTCGACAAGCTGGAGAAGGGCCGCGCGGAGACGGGCGGGCTTGCGGCGGGACTGGGCGAGCTACCGCTGTTTGCGGCGGCGGCGCATCTGGAGGAAGAGAGCCGGGATACGCTGCGCGATCGGCTGCACGGGCTGGATATTGACGCGCTGACTCCGCGCGAGGCGCTGGACTTGCTTTACGATCTCAAGCGCGAGGCCGGGGAGTAGCGGCAACGCCTGATGCGAGGATCAGGTGAGACGGCCGCGTTGCTTCAGTCCATAGACATAGGCGATCTGCGCTAGGAGCAGGATCGCCAGCACCCCCGTCATCCCGCGCGACTCCGGCACGCTGAGCAACAGAGACGTCCCGATCGCCAGCTCATAGAGATTGGCAAGCGTCAGGATCGCGAATTGCGCCACGAATAGCGGCAAAGCCCAGCGCGATTGGAGCAGCAGCGCCACCGCCCCGGCCAGGCCGGCGAAAGGCCCCAGGTCCGCCAGCAACACGAACCACAGCGGCTGCGCATCGAAATAAGCGGACGTGACCGTGTCGATCACCGGCACCCAGGCCGACTGGGACGCCACCGCGATCGCCACGCCCCAGCCGTTCCACAACACCAGTACGAGTCCCACTACCCAGAGATGGACCGGGGCCCGCTCTGGGTAGGGAAAACTGGGTTGCGCTTCGGTCATTGCCGGGGGGTCTCTCCAAAACCTACCCCGCAATGGCTCACAATTGGCTCAGAATGTCAAAGCCTTGCCGGTGCTCCATCGAGCAGGATGGTCTTGGTTTCGACGTAAGGCCACAGGCCTTCCTCACCACCTTCACGGCCGATGCCCGACTGCTTGAACCCGCCGAAAGGCATGCCGAACTCCATGCGCATGCCGTTCTGGCCCATCACGCCGGTGCGGATCTTGCGGCTCACGTCGTAGGCCGCCTGGGCGTCGGTAGTGAAGACCGAGCCGTTGAGGCCGTAGTTGCTCTCGTTGGCGATGCGGATCGCGTCTTCCTCGTCCTCGGCCGGGATCAGGCACAGCACGGGGCCGAAGATCTCTTCCTGGGCAATGCGGCTCTTGTTGTCGACGTTGGCGAACAGGGTCGGCTCCATGAAGTAGCCCTTGTTCATGTGCGCCGGACGCTGGCCGCCGGTGACAAGGTCGGCGCCGCTCTTCTTGCCTTCCTCGATGTACATCTCGACGCGTTCGAGTTGGCGCTTCATCGCCAGCGGGCCGAGCTGGGTGGAGGGATCGTCGCTGTTGCCGATCTTGATGCCCTTCATCACGCCCGCGATGGCCTCGGCCAGTTCGTCATGCCGATGCTTGGACACGATGGCGCGGCTGAGCATGGCGCAGACCTGGCCGCTCATCACGGTGATGGTGTTGCCCAGGATGCCAGCGGCTGCCTCGATCGGGAAGTCGTCGCGCACGATGGCGGCCGACTTGCCGCCAAGTTCGAGCGAGCAGCGCGCGATGCGGCGGCCGCAGACTTCGGCGATACGCTTGCCCGCGCCGGTCGAGCCGGTGAAGCTGACCTTGTCGACGCCGACATTGTGCACGAGGTAGTCCGAAGCCTCACGCTCGCCGGTGACGAGGTTGACCGTGCCCGGCGGCAGGCCCGCAGCCTCGGCGGCCTCGGCGATGATGTAGGCTTCGAGCGGGGTTTCGGGCGAAGGCTTCATCACGATCGTGCAGCCGGCGACCAGCGAGTAGAACACCTTGTTGGCCATGATCCCGAACGGGGCGTTCCACGGCGCGATGCCGACGACCACGCCAACCGGTTCGCGCGCGAGGATGGCGGTGTCGACCACCATGCCCTTCTTCTGCTCGACCCACTGGAAGTTCTGCCCCAGCGCCGCGATCCCGCGCAGGCCGGCGACGCCCCCGCCGTGCATGACGGGCGCGAAGCTGGCGAGGCCGCCGACCTGGGCGGTCCAGGCGGCGCTAAGCTCGGGCACGCGGGCTTCGAGGTGGTCGATCATCTTCATCAGCGCTGCGCCGCGTTCGGCGGGCGGCGTGGTCGGCCAGGGGCCGTTGTCGAACGCCTCACGCGCGGCGGCGACGGCGCGGTCCATGTCGTCAGGGCCGGCCTCGCCGACGCGAGCGATCACTTCTTCGGTGTTCGGATTGACGACCTCGATCGACGACCCGCTCATCGGGGCGACCCACTGGCCGCCGATGAACAGCTTCTCGGGATATTTGATGTTCACGCCTTGGGGGGTCATTGCGTCTCTCCGCTAAATCGAGGCCGGACTATCGGCTAGAAATTGGACAAAATCGTGAGGCTGCGGCTGTCGAGCGGCTTGCCTTGCGACTTCAACTGCAACTCGCGAGCGCGCAACTTGGTCTGCTCGTCGATCAGGAAAGCGTGGATCGCCTTCACTTGATCGGGCTTCAGCAGATCCTCGAAGTGCGGCATGCCGTTCGGCGTAAACAGGCCTTCGAGGACGATCTGGTTGAACGCCTCGTGCCGGGCCTTGTCGAGCCGCCGCAGGTCCGGCAGCGGCGCGCGCGGCTGGTTCGAGTGGCAGATCGAGCAGTTCTCGGTGAACAGGCCGGAACCCATCGCGATCATCGCCGGCGTCACGCCGGGCAGCTGAGCCGGTGCCGCGGGAGCAGGCTCGATCGGCGGGAGGTCGGCCGGAACGCGCGTCTCCCCGCCACCGATCTTGAACACCAGCAGGCGGTTGGCGTTACCCTTGGCATAGGCCGCGGCGTACGGCGGGACGAAGCCCCAGCCACCCCCGCCCCAACCGGCCTGCACCGCGACGTACTGCACGCCGTTGACCCGATAAGTCATCGGCGCGGCGAGCATCGAGCTGCCGGTGTCGATCGACTTGAGCACCTTGCCGGTCTCCGCATCGCGCACGATCAGCTTGCCGGCGAGCGTGCCGTGGATGACGAGGCCGCTCTCGGTCGCAAGCACGCCGCCGCGGTCCTGCCAGCCGTCGAAATCGGCCGCCCACTTGGTCTTGCCAGTGAGCGGATCGATCGCGCGGATCTGCGAGGAATAGGGCAGGTCGAGCACCTGCTTCCACTGCGGCAGCGCCTTGATCTGTGCCTGCATCGGCGGCGGCAGAGTTGCGGCAGCAGCCTCAAGATCGGCAGTGAAGATCAGCGCCGCCGACGGATTGAGGAAGCGCTCGCGGCGTGCGGGGTTTTCCTGGCCCGGCGGAATGAACATCAGGTTGCCCATGTCGACCACCGCCGCGAAGTAGAGATTGCGCGTGGGGTCGTAGGCCGCCGGGTGCCAATTGCGCGCGCCGGAGGAGGCCGGGAACACGATCTTCGGGCCGGTCGAATAGTCCGAATATTGGGGCGTCAGGTTCGGCTTGCCGGTCTTCAGGTCCCAGCCTGAAGCCCAGCTCGTCCGCACCAGGGCGTTCGCTGCCAGGGGCTTGCCGCTCTCGCGGTCGACTACGAAGAAGAAGCCGTTCTTGGGCGTATGCAGGATGACCGGGCGCTTCTTGCCGCCGACTTCCATCTCGCTGAACACCATCGGCTGGGTCGCCGTGAGGTCCCACGAATCCGTCGGGGTTTCCTGGAAGTGCCACTTCATCTCGCCGGTCTCGCGATCGAGCGCGACGAGGGAGTTCAGGTAGAGGTTGTCGCCACCCTTCGGAGAGCGGGTGTGCAGCGGATAGGGTCCGCCGTTGCCGACGCCGATGATTACCTGGTCGAACTGCGGATCGTACTGGATCGCGTCCCACACGGTGCCGCCGCCGCCGATGTCCCAGCGGCTCTTCGGGTCCCAGGTCTTGAGCGCGGCTTCGAGCGCCTCGCTCTCCTGCGGGCCGTCCTTGGGATCGCGCGGGATGGTCCAGAAACGCCAGGCCTCGCTGCCGTCCTTGGCGTTGTAGGCGGTGACGTAGCCGCGCGTGTCGTTCTCCGCGCCGGCGTTGCCGATGATTACCAGGTCGCCGGCGATCTCCGGAGCGCCGGTAACGGTGTAGCCGCGCTTGCGGTCGGCGATGGTGTCGGTCTTCCACGCGACTTCGCCGGTCTTGGCGTCGAGCGCGTAGAGGTAGCCGTCCAGTGAGCCGACAAAGACCTTCCCGTCATGCACCTGCACGCCGCGGTTGGCCTGGTCGCAGCAGGTCCAGCGGTTGACCTGCATGTCGACTTCGGGCTCGAACTTCCACAGCTGCTCGCCGGTCGCGGCGTTGAGCGCGTAGACCCGGCCGAGGTTGCCGGAGGTGTACATCACCCCGTCGATCACCACCGGGGTCGCTTCCTGCACTCGCGCGGTGCCGAGGTCGTATTCCCAGGCGAGGCCGAGCTTATCGACGTTGGCCGGAGTGATGTCGGTCAGGCGCGAGAAGTGGCTGCCGGCCCAGTCGCCGCCCGGGTTGTCCCAGTTGTCGCCGGCCCCAATGACCGACGTGTCGACCTTGGGCGGCTCACGGCTTTGCGAACAGGCGGCGAGTCCGAGCAGCGCCGCGACGATCAGTTTTTTCATTGCGGCCCTAGTCACTTTGGCCACGCACCCTGGTACTGCTCGAGCACCGAGCGCAGCGTCCGAGGCGGGCGGCCGGTGATGCGTTCGACGTCGTTGGATTCGACAGCCATGAACCCTTCGCGGATCGACTGGCCGAAGGTGACCATGCCCTCGCTCGCCCAGGGGATCGGGCCATCAGGCACGATATCCGACGCCTTGCGCGCCACGCCGAGCGAATCGAAATAGGCGTACATGCCTTCGTCATCGACTGGCTCAATCACGATCGGCTTGCCGGCCATCTGCGAAACCAGCGCCATCGCGTCGGGCAGGGTCCACAGCTCCGGCCCGGTCACGTCGTAGGCCTTGTTGGCGTGCCCGTCCTGCGTCAGCACGCCGACCGCGGTCGCCACACAGTCGTCGCGGCTGACGATAGGCACTAGGCCTTCGCCGGAGTTCTCGGGCTTGCTCCCCGCATCAAGCGCCGGGATGGCCATCGCGGTGGCCACGGCCTCGGAATAGAGGCTGTCGCGCAAGTGCGTCCAGGCGAGGCCCGACTTCTCGATCATCCGTTCGGTGGCGAGGTGGTCGAACTGTTCGACCGACGGATTGTCCGGCGCCCCGCAGCCCAGGATCGAGGTATAGACGACATGCTTCACGCCCCGCGCCACCGCCGCCTCGACCGCGTTGGTGTGCTGCTCGACGCGAGAGCCAACGCGCACCGTGGAGATCAGCAGCATCCGCTCCCCGCCTTCCATCGCCGCCAGCAGCGAGGCGGGATCGTCGAAATCCGCGCGTCGCACCGAGGCGCCGCGCTCGGCGAGGTCGCTCAGCCCTTCCGGGGTGCGTGACAGGAACACCAGGTCCTCCGCCGGGACCTTCTCAAGAAGCAGCTTCGCAGCCGCATTACCGAACTGGCCGGACGCGCCGGTGACGATGATCTTACCCAAGGTACTCTCCCGCTTTCCCGCAATCATAACGAGTGTTACGGTTGAGGCAACATGAGGAGAGGCATTGCGTGACAAGACTGACGATTGAAGACCGGCTGGGCCTGCAGGACCTGATCGCCAACTACTCCTGGGCGCTCGATACGGGCGATGCCGAAGGCCTGGTCGATTGCTTCACCGAAGACTGCGTGATGAGCGAGGAAGTGTTCGACGAGCCCGACATCTGGGAAGGCCATGAAGGCATCCGCGGGCTGATGCGGCACTACGCCAACGCCCCCGGCTTCCCCGGCCGCCAGCACCACGTGACGCAGACCCAGTACAAGCCCCAGCCCGACTGCACCGTGCTGATGAAGAGCTTCGCCTTCGTCACCGAGTGCGAGGGCGAGCCGCCTTACGTGCTCCGCTTCACCGGCTGGTACGACGATCACGCGGCCAAGGGCGCCGACGGCGAATGGCGCTTCCGCCGCCGCACGGTGCGGCTGTGGGATGGCGAGGTGCTCAAGAATTTCCCCGGTCGCGGACAATGGGTTGCAAGGAAACGGCCGGATTCGCTAATTATCCGCAAGTGAGCCACGGCCCGATCCGCTTCCGCACCAAACTGCTGTGCAACGATCCGCGGCTCGGCCTCTGGTTTCAGATCCCCGCGCAGTTCGTCCGCGACTGGGGCCTGACCATGACCACGACGGTCGAGGGGACCATCAAGGGCCACCCCCTCGGCCGCCGCGCGATCAAGGACAGTGGGCCCAAGACCGACGATTGGTACATGGGCCTGACCAAGCCGATCACCGACGCCATCGGCGCCCAGGAGGGTGACGAGGTTGAGATCGAACTGCGGCTTTCGGACATGACCATGCCGGAGGAGTTGGCCGCTCGGATCAAGAGCGACGCGGCCTATGCCCGTGCGTGGGAAGCGCTCAAACCGAACCACAAGCGCGCGGCTATCGAGCATTACCTTGAGGCGAAGACGCCGGCGGGGCGCACCGCGCGGCTGGAGAAGATTTCGAGGTCGATCAAGGCCCGGTTGTGAGAGCCATTCGCCCTCGCAGAGCCTTGCTCAAAACCTCCCCGAGCTTGCTCGGGGAGGGGGACCGTCCGCAAGGCGGATGGTGGAGGGGTGAAGCGTATAGCCGCCCACCCCTCCGTCACGTGCCTACGGCACGCGCCACCTCCCCGAGACAAGCTCGGGGAGGAGCTGGAAGGGGAGCTAGATGAAGAAGGCCACGCTCTGTCTCATGCTCGCCGTCGCGGCCGCTCCCGCGAGCGGCCAATCGGCAAAAATCCCGCCGACGCATATCATGGGCGAAGGCGACAACCCCAACCTCGCCAGCTGCCGGGTCTCCTACGCCCCGATCATCGACGCCATCGCCGCGGAGATGAAAGTGATCGCCGTCCCACCCGCCTCTCGCCAGCAGAGCATCGATGGCAAGGCGCTGGTGATGTACGTCAACGCCAACGTCGCCCCGCTGCGGTTCGAGGGCAAGAACACCACCACCTGCACCGGCTACATCGCGCTGCAACTCTACGTGCCGCGTGTCATGGCCGATCCGGTCTCGCGCAAGCAGCGCCGCACTTCGCTGACCTACTGCAACGAGGGCTTCAGCCTGACCGCCGTTCGCGGAGAGATGCAGGCGGAGATCAACGAGAAGGTCCGCAACCTCGCGGCGCAGTGCATCAACACTTACGTGCAGAGCGAGGTTGGGGGTTAGTCGAGCGCTCCACTTGAACTCTCTTTCCCCTAACTTCGTCATTCCCGCGAACGCGGGAACCCAGTCGCAGTTAGAGCCGACTAGGCCCCCGCGTTCGCGAGGGCGACGAGGAATGAGGATGAGTGACTAGACCTTCGGTTCCTCTTTGACGCCAACCCGAAGGTTTGATGCGCCGCATTTCGGGCAACGCAGGATCAGGTTGGCCAACGCGTAATCGTGTGGGCGATAGAAGAAGAGACTCCTTAGCGCCTCGCCATACATCCGGCTGCCGCACTTGACGCAGCGATAGGCAAAGCTCGCGAAGTAGAGGACGAGGACAGCAGCCAGAGCTGCCACACCGAGCGCCGGAGATACGTGCTCACGGAACTGCACCACCCCAAATATGAGAGCTGCACACGCGTGGGGGGCAAAGCGAAGCGCCGACACTCAGCCCCGCTGGACCAAGAGCCAGCCGACCACTAACCCCGGATCAGCTCGCGCCGGAAGCGCGCTGGCGATGGAAGCGCCCGCAAGCTCTCCCGGCCTCACCGCATAATCCGCCAGCGCCTCGATCCAGTTGCCCTCCGCAGCCTGCGCCAATCGTCCGAGCGCGGCCCAGCCGGGTTGGCACTCGTCGGTGCAAGCCCGCCCCCGGCCATGCAGTGCAGCCACCGGAACGTAGCCCGCCTCGCGCGCCACTTCCTCGATCATCAGCGCATCGGCATGACGGCTGACACCCGCGATCAAGGCTGGCTTTCGCTCCAGCACCTTGCGGGCGAGCCGGATGCGGTCGCCCTCGATGGCGACCACCTCACCCCCACGCGTTGCTCCAGCCTCGGCAAACCGACGGCCAGCCTCCAGCGCCGGATCATGCAGCAGCACCGAAGCCTCGCCATGCCGCCAGCGCCAATGCGCCAGCCCGGCCACGGTCGGCACGGCCAGAGCCCCGGCCAGCACGCCTCGACGGCTGGCGCGGATCACTTGGCGACCTCGTGCGGGCCGGCGGCGAGGTATTCGGCGATGGCCTTCAATTCCTCGTCGCTGACCTCGCCGCGCGGGATCGAGGGCATGTTGCCGATGCCCTGGCGCGCGGCCACGATCACGTATTGCGGCGAGAGGTTGTCGCGCAGCTCCAGCAGCGCCGGTTGGATGCGCCGCCCGAGCAGGCCGGTGCCCATGCCGTTGGGTCCATGGCACGAGATGCAGTGCTCGACATAGAGCGCCTCTCCGCCGGTGGCGTTAGGCCGCGCGGCCAGCGTGATCGGCCGCGGTGCGGGCGGTGGGCCTTGCGCGATAGCGGCGGCTCCGGCGACGAGGGCCAGGGCCGCTATGAGGATGCGCCGCTTCATGCCCGTGCTCCTTTCGGCCAGATTCCGCTCTTGCCCGGCGCCAGGATGCCGTTCGGATCGAGCGCGTCCTTGACCTTCTGGTTGAGCTTGCCGAGCGCCCCGCCGTTCCAGTCATAGCTCGCGGCCACCACGTCCATGTAGTCGAGGTGCGTGCGGTATTCGCCGTACCCCTGCTCCTTGGCGTCGGCGACGAGTTGGCGAAAGAACGGATCGACCTTCTTCATCATCGCCGGATCGTCCTTGTTGAACAGCATGGCGTTGACGTTGGTCAGGTGCCGTTCCCCGAAGGCGAAGCTGCCCTGGTAGTCCATCCCGTATTCCTTGTAGCGGGCATAGGTCCGCTGGAACTGCTCGAGTGCCTTGGTGCCGTTCTGCGGGATGATCGGCGAGAAGCCGATGTGCCCGCCGCGCCCGCCGTACCAGTTGACGTTCTGCATCGGGAAGGTGATCGGCGTGCCGGTCCAACCCGAGTATTCGAGCGGTTGGCCTTTGACCCAGGTGGTCGGCTTGATCACAAGCGGCTTGATGTCGGTCATCGCCTTCTCGAGGATCTTGTAGGCAGCCTTGTTGACGTCCTCGCGCCCATAGAGCCGCAGCGATACGCCCCACCAGCCGAGGCCGAAGCGCTTGCGGATGGCGTCGATCACGCTGTCCGACAGCGCGCCGGGCTGGTCGGTCCACTCGTCACGCGTGGTGGCGACGGCGGCGGCGCGCAGCCAGTTGCCGATGGACGGGCTCTGCTGCAGCACGCGCTCGCGCCTCAAAGGCCCAATGGTGTCAACCATGGCCTTCAGATCCTCGGGCCGGTCGAACTCGACATCCATGCCCATCAGGCTCTCGGGCTCGGGCATCAGCCACATGCCCATCTTGGTGACCACGCCGAAGTTCGACTGCACGAACATCTGGTCCCACCCCGGGCCGAACCCGAACGGATAGGCCTGCCACGTCGGGGCGTTGGAGAACGCGCCCATGCCGGTGCGCACCACCTCGCCTGTCGGCAGCACGACTTCCATGCCGCAGATGTTCTTGGTGTGCTCGCCATAGGGCGTGTAGCCGACGCCGCGGTCGAGCGCGTTGCCGACTACCGAGCCCCACGAGTTGCCCGGCGTCGAGAGCCAGAACGGCAACTGGTGCTGGCGGATGTAGTCATAGAGATCGTAGAATCCGACGCCGGGTTCGAGCACCACGGTGCCGAACTCCTCGTTGAATTCGATCTTCTTCATCCCCGACAGGTCCATGACCACGCTGCCCGAGACGAGCGGGGCCGAACCTCCATAACCGAGGTTCTTGCCCCGGCTGATCGGCCAGATCGGCAAGCGGAACTGGTTGGCGACCTTGAGCGCCACCTGGACCTCTTCCACCGTGGTGGGGGCGATCGCGCCCGCCGGATGGTGCACAGCGTCGTTGACCGCGAACTTGTCACGATAGGTCGTGCGGTCGAGGTCCTCGAAGAACACCTTCCCCGCCCCGAGCGCGCTTTCGAACGCGCGCTGGGCCTGGGTCAGCTTCTGCAGGGTGAAATCGGGCGGGAGGGGCGGATCGGCCATTCTCTATTCCTTCAGCCGGCAGACCACTGGGTCCGCGCGGGCGGGCGAGTGCCGGCGTCGAGCCGGATCACGTCGCCGTTGAGCAAGGGGGTGCGGATGATGAACTCGGCGACTTCGCCAAACTCGTCGGCCCGGCCGGCGCGCTTGGGGAACTCGGAGTCCTTGAGCAGTTCGGCCAGGAAGCTGTCGGGCAGGAAGCTGACCATCGGCGTCGCCATCAGGCCGGGCGCAATGCCCATGACGCGGATGTTGTACTTCGACAGGTCGCGCGCCCAGACCAGCGTCAGCGCGGCGAGCGCCGATTTCGCGGCGGTATAGGCACCCATTCCTTCCTGCCCGCCGAAGCTTGCGATAGAACAGGTGTTGATGATGACGCCGCGCTCCCCATCGGGGCCGCTGGGCTCGTTAGCGGTCATTCGGTGGCCCACTTCGGCCACTACGTTGGCGGCGCCGAGCAGGTTGACCTCGATCACCTGGCGGAACGCGGCCATGTCGCCCGGCCCATCGGCGGTGGCCACAGGACCCGTGCCGCCGATTCCGGCGTTGTTGAGCAGGATGTCGATGCGCCCGAACTTGTCGATCACCTCAGCAACGGCCCGCGCCACGCTCGCCGGGTCGCTGACGTCGCAGGCCACCGTGGTCGCACCCGCCGGCGCCGTGCCGTCACGGTCGAGCGTGACGACCGTCGCGCCGGCCTTCGCCAGCCGCAGGGCGGCGCCTTCGCCCAATCCCGAATTGCCGCCCGTGATGACGGCGACCTTGCCAGCCGGATCCATTGCCTCTCCCCGCGCTTGCTGCGCGACTTTAACGACCGTTACTTTTCAGCTAGCACCCCCACAAGTCAAGCGAAGGAGAGGGTCTTGACCACTCGCGAAGAACTTTACGAGAGCCTGGACCGGTTCACTTCGGCCTTCGTCGCGGGCGATCCGGGGCAGATCGAATGGGTCGGCGGACTGCACTATACCGAGAACAACGTCGCGCTCGAACCGGGTGACGGGTTGTGGAACACGCTGACTGCGCTCGGCCCCTATGACTTGCGCTTCGCCGACGCGAGCCATGGCCAGGTGGCGCTGTTCACCTCCGTCACCGAGACCGACGCCACCAGCCCCTGTGCCATCCGCCTCGAAGTCCGGGGCGAGGGGATTGCCGGGGTCGAGATCGTCGTCGCCCGCAACAAGGACGAAGGCTTCCCGTTCCTCGGCCAGGCGTTCGAGGACAAGCCGATCATGCTCGCCGAAGTGCCGCAAGGGGAGCGCTCGACACGCGAGGAACTGGTCCGCATCGCCAATGGCTACTTCGAAACCATCGAACGCAACGACGGGACCATCCGCACGAAATTCCACCCGCATTGCAATCGGGTCGAGAACGGCGTGCAGACGACCAACAACGCTGACTTCCCCCTGCCCATCGCGCGGCTCGGCTGCGAAGAGCAGTTCGCGCTCGGCTGGTACCGCTACGACGACGAATTGCGCGGCCGCCGCTTCCCGCTGGTCGACATCGAGCGTGGCATCGTCCTCGCCCACGGGTTCATCGATCATGCGGGGAAAGTCGGCGACTACGAGCTGACCGACGGCACCAAAGTCTCAAGCCCGGTCCGTCGGCCACACAGTTACTACCTTGCCGAAGCGTTCAAGATCAGGGACGGTGCCATCGAGCAAGTCGAGGCGGTGTTCCATTCGGTGCCGTACAAGATGCCGAGCCCGTGGGAGGGGAGAGTCTAGAACATGCAAGGGTCGTCCGCTGAGGCAGCCCCCCGCTCGATAGCGAGTGGGGAAAGTCCGATGACGCCGGTACGCCGCGTCCTGTCGCTGGTGCTGCTGGGCGGCGTGTTCGTGATGGAGGGGTTCGACATCAACGCGATGGCGCTGGCCGTACCCCGCCTAGAGGGCGCGCTGGGCCTGGCGCCGGCGAGCTTCGGCTGGGTGTTCTCGGCGCTACTGATCGGCCTCGGCGTCGGTGGCGCGTTGCTGGCGCCGCTGGGCGATCGCTTCGGACGCCGGCCGCTTATCGTGCTCGGGTGCGTAGCCGTCTCGGCCTCCACTTTGGCGACGGCGACGGCCAGCACCACCACCGAGTTCCTCGTCTGGCGCTTGATCACCGGCATCGCCCTGGGCGCCTGCCTGCCCAACGTGAGCGCGCTCTCCGCCGAGCTCGCGCCCGAGAAGCTCCGCGCGACGCTGATGGCGGTCGTCTCCGCCGGCATCCCGCTCGGCCTGGCCGCGGCGGGCTTGTTCGCGCCGCAGATCGTTGCGGGCAGCGGCTGGGAGGGCCTGTTCATCGTGCCCGGTATCGCCGCAGCGCTGCTGGCCTTCACGCTCGCTTTCGTGCTCCCCGGCGGAGCGCCGAAGACCGAAGGCAAAGGCACCGAGCCCAAGGGCAAGCTGCCGCAACTGGCGCTGCTGCAATCGCCCTGGCTGCTGCCGTTCGCGGTGTTCGCCGCGATGCTCTCGCTCAACGCGATGAACCTCTACCTGCTCAATTCCTGGCTTCCGACCGTGCTGCCGCAAGCGGGCCTGTCGCTCGACTCCGCGGCGCGAGTTGCGGGCGTGGTGCAACTTGCCGGCCTCGCCATCGGCGTCATCGCCAGCCTGCTGATCGACCGCTGGCGGGCGGGGCCGACGCTGATCGGGATGTTCGCGTTGATGGCCCTGAGCTTCCTCGCCATCGGAGCGACGGCACCCGATGCCTCGCGCTGGACCCTGCTGCTGATGATCGGCGTAGGCGGCGCCTCGGCAGGCGGCATGGTCCTGCCCGCCCTGTGCGCCTACCTATTCCCGGCGCGACTGCTGTCTTCAGCAGTCGGAGTGGGCGTGCTGGTGGCAAGGCTCGGCGCGATTGCCGGCCCGCCACTCGGCCAGGTCATGCTGGTCAATGAGGTCTCGCCGCAGTTCTTCCTCGCGGCGGCGGCTGTGCCGGCCGTGCTATGCGCGTTGGTGGCGCTTGCGGTCCCTGCTGCCTTGGCCGTGCGCAAGCGGGAAGAAGCGACTCCCGCGCTGGCCTAGGCGCCCTTCGGCTTCTTCTGCACGTTGAGCAGCACTGCCTCGCGGACCAGCGCCTTGAACGCCTCGGCGTCGATCTGATCTCCCTCACGGATGTCGATCGCGCGGCGGGTGTTGCCTTCAAGGCTGGCGTTAAACTGGCCCGTGGGGTCGGCGACGGCGGCGCCCTTGGCGAAGGTCAGCTTGACGTAGCCTTTGTAGACCTCGCCGGTGCAGAGGATCCCGGCATGCTCCCACACCGGCACGCCCGAGGGATTCGACGGCTTGCGCCATTTGACCTGCTCGACCACCGCGGGATCGGCCTCGCGGATGAGCTTGCGCATGTATCCGAGCGTCTCGCCGCGCCAGTCACCAAGGCTCGCGAGCTTCGCGTCGATCAGCGCGGAAGGGGAGTCCTCAGCTTGTTCCGGTACGCTCGTCGTCATGCGTCTTGACCTGTCTGGGATGTGGATACGCCGAAGCAATGCTCGAACCCGTCGTCATCGGTCATGAAGAACTCGGCTTGGCCATAGTCCCGTTCCTCGACGTCGGACACGGCATATCCGAGCCCGAGAAGGTGTTCGCGCAAGGCGTATAAGTCGTCGGGGTTCCAGTAGAACCGGACGCCTTCGTAGTCCTCCGGCCTGTCCGGTGTCCCCGCGCGTATGTTGAGCATGAACATCATCCGGCCCTTGCTGATGCCGGCGCCGACCAGCACGCCCTCGCGGTGGGCTTCCCACCAGGTTTCGGTGAATCCCAGCCCATCTCGCCAGAGGCGCAAGCTTTTCTCGAGGTCCACGCTCGGCACGACCGGGATGCAGTTGTTGACTGACATTTCGAGGCGCCTTGCTAGGCCAACCAGCCTGGCAGCGCTGCAGCCTGGCGTATCCAGTCGGCCAGGCGTGCTTCATCGACCGGCTCATCCTCGAAAATGTGGAGATAGCGCACAGCCGCATCCTTCGAGGCCACAGGCGGCTGCGGATCGAGTGCACCGCCCTTGAAGAAGGTCACTTTGATGTACTTGTTGAAACAGTGGAAGCTGAGGAACCAACCCTGCCCCTCGATACCGTAGAACGGCGAGTTCCACTTCACCGCCTTCTGCACGCCGGGAACCGTCCGCACCACCAGTTCATCCAGGCGCTTGCCGGCCGCACTCTTCCAACCGGGCATCGCGGCAATGTAAGCCTTCACCGGAGCATCGCCCTCGCCCTTGGGGATCTGAGGGTTGCCACCGGAGAGAAGCGTCGGCTCGGTCACGGCCGGAAGTCTAGCCCGCCCACTCTTTCCGCGAAACGCCAGCCGTCGCGAGTTCGCACCAGCTTGTCGGTAAAGGTGCCGATCAGCGGCGACTTCGGGTCCTGGATCGGCAAGCCGCCATCGTCCGCCGCGTCGCCCATGTAGAGCACGATCACGCTGAACGCCCGCGCGTGGTCGGCGTCCTCGACATCGACCACCGTGTTGGCGATCACATGCCGCTGCGCCCGGCCCGGACGAGCGAGGAAACTGGCGAGGATCGCCTCGCGCCCCTCGATGAACACGCCCGGCTGGCTCGGCCGGGCGAAGCGCGCGTCCTCGGCGTAGAGCGCGGCAACCGCGGGCCAGTCCTGGGCGTCGTTCAAGTTCACGTAGTGCTTGATCAGCCGCTCGCAGTCCTGCTCGATCGCGCGGCGTTCGTCTTCGGTCATTCGTCGTCCTCGGGCTTGGTCTTCTCGAGGAACAGCGAGCGGCCCCCGTCATCCTGTGCTTCCAGAGTGTTTATCAGGCGGGTCAGGATCGTATCGAGCTGGCCGACCTCCGCAGCGGAAAGATCGGAGAACAAGTAGTTCGCCACCTGCTCGCTGCGAGGACGCATGATCTCGTAGAGTCGCCGGCCTTCTTCGGTCAGCGTGAGCCACTTGCGGCGGCGGTTCTTCGGGTCGCGGACCACTTCGATCCGGCCATGGCGCTGCAAGGTCGACACCGCACGAGAGACGCTCATCACGTTGACGCCGGTCATTTCGGCCAACTCATGGCTCGCCGTCTGACCTAGCGCGCCGATCGTCATCAGCATCCGGAACTCGTTGAGGCTGATCTTGTACCGATGCGCGAGATGCGTCGAGAACGGCGCCATCAGGCGATTGGTCAGCTTGAGCAGCTGATGCAGCATCTCGACCTTGATGGCCTGCTCCGTATCCGCCTCCGTGCGCTTCAGCACCGTCAGTCCCCTTTTGAGCGCGCGCAAAGACGCTCGCCCTTTCCATCGATTATAACAGGCGTTAGCATTTCACCATGCCATTATGGCTCAGAATCACCGGGAGAGTACCTAGGCCATGACTGCCTTTCCGCAGACAATTCACTTCATCGGCAGCAATTTTCCGCGCCGGGCCGAAATTTCCGTCCGCGACCTTGAGGTCGAAGGCGAAATCCCGGCCGAGATCGACGGTGCGTTCTTCCGCGCCGTGCCGGACAACGCCCATGCGCCGATGTTCGAGGATGACATCGCCCTCAACGCCGACGGCATGGTCGCGCGCTTCAACATCGAAGGCGGCGCGGTCGACTTCGACATCAAGTGGGTCGAGACCGAACGCTACCAGGCCGAGAAGACCGCCCGCCGCGCGCTGTTCGGGCGCTATCGCAACCCGTTCACCGACGATCCCAGCGTCGCGGGCGTCGACCGTACCGTGTCGAACACCACCCCGGTGTGGCACGCCGGCCGCCTGTTCATGACCAAGGAAGACGGGCGCGGCTACGAGATCAATCCGCACACGCTCGAGACCGCGGGCAAGTGGGACTACTACGGCGCGATGAAGTCGGAGACCTTCACCGCCCACCCGCGCATCGATGCGGCCACCGGCGAGATGTTCTTCTTCGGCTACGAAGCCGGCGGCCTGTGCACCGACGACATCGCCTATGGCATCGCCGACAAGGACGGCAACCTGACCAGCGAGCAGTGGTTCAAGCAGCCCTACCTCGCCACGATCCACGACTTCGTGATCACCGAGAAGTACGCCATCTGGCCGATCTTCCCGACCACCGCCAACCTCGAACGCCTCAAGGCCGGCGGCGCGCACTGGGCGCACGAGCAGGACCTGGAATCCTGGCTCGCGATCATGCCGCGCTACGGCAAGGTCGAAGACATGAAGTGGATCAAGGGCCCGGTCGGCGTCTCGGTGTTCCACGAGGTCAACGCTTATGACGATGGCGACCTGGTCCACATCGACTTGTGCCTGACCGACACCAACGCCTTCAGCTTCATGCGCGAGGCCGGTGGCATCCACCGCGACCAGCGCGAGATCCAAGGCGCCTTGACGCGCTGGACCGTCGACATGTCGAAGGACGAGCCGCAGATCGAGGAGCGTCCGCTCGGCCCTCCGGGTGACTTGCCGCGCCTGGCCGACGTCGACCAGGGCCGTCCCTACAACCGCGCCTGGTACCTGAGCATGAACCCGCAAGGCGGCCCGCCGATGCCGGGTGGCCCCGTGGGCATCAACTTCAACGCGCTGATGCGGATCGAGCCGGGCAATGGCCGCCTGACCGTTCTCGGCGTGCCCCCGGGCGCCGCGATCAGCGAGCCGGTGCACGTGCCTTCGAGCGAAGCCGGACACGGTGGCTGGCTGCTGACGGTGGTCGACGTGCCCAACGGCCCGCCGGGCGCCGGTCCACCGCAGGACTATTCGTCGGAGCTGTGGGTGGTCTTGGCCGATGAGATCGAGAAGGGCCCGATCGCCAAGGTGAAGACCGGCCTCGCCCTGCGCAGCCAGGTCCACGGTTCGTGGGTCGGCCGCGAGCGGCTCGACCAGAGCAAGCTGAAGGGCTGAATCAGCTCAAGAGCTTGAGCAGCGTACTGACAAGAACAATGCCGAGACTGCCGATGGCCACGCGCCTGAAGCGGTCTCGGAAGCGGCAGACCGTAGGGGTCTGCGCCGCCCGAGCGGCTGTACCTTTATAGACCATAACTCCCCCGTATTTTGAACGGGTGGTCTAGCTTGGGTGCGATACGGATGGCTGACCGGTAGCGCCAAGTATTTAGCCACCGGTGACTTGCGGCAACGGCGTGCATCGCTGTTGCATGCGCCGGTTTCTGCGTCATACTCTCCTTAAAAATAGGGGAGAGAGACGATGAAGCTGCGCCTGTTAGCCGCCGCATTGCCCTTGTTATTCGCTGTGCCTGCTTTCGCCGAGGACCCGGTCCCGTCGGCCAAGGACTATCCGGCTCCGCCCGCGGGCTGGAAGGTCGCGCGCACCGCGTGGGGCGATCCGGACCTGCGCGGCCAGTGGCCGGTCGACTACATGGCGGCGACCCCGCGCGAGCGGCCCGCCGACCTCGGCAGCCGCACCGAATGGACCGAGGAAGAGTACCAGGAACGCCTCGGCGCCGCAGAGCAGCGTATCGGCCTGGAAGCAGCGCAGGATCGCGTCGGCATCCTCGGCATGGGCCACTGGCGCGAGGACGGCCGCCCATTGTGGCAGACCTCGATGATCGTCGAACCTGCCAACGGCCGCTATCCGCCGCTGACCGAGGAAGGCAAGCGCGCCGCCGCGGGGGTGAAGACCTCGTGGAACACCGTGGTGTTCGACAAGATCAGCGACTTCGGCGTGTTCGACCGCTGCCTGACGCGCGGCATGCCCTCCTCAATGCTCACCGGCGCCTACAACATGGGCATCCGCGTGATGCAGAGCCCCGGCCTGGTGGTGATCGGGCTCGAGATGATCCACGAGACCCGCAAGGTCTACCTCGACGGCCGCGCCGCCCCGCCGCCCGAAGTCACCGACTATCTCGGCTATTCGCGTGGGCACTGGGACGGTGACACGCTGGTCATCGAGACCACCAACTTCACCCCCGGCATCTCCAACGGCCCGGCCCCGAACAGCGACAAGATGAAGGTCATCGAGCGGCTCACGCCCGTCGGGCCCGACCAGATCCGCTATGAGGCCTGGATCGAGGACCCGGTCATGCTGACCTCGGCCTACAAGATCGACATCCCCTGGCGCCGCAATCCGGCTTACGAGTTCTACGAATACGCCTGCCACGAAGGCAACGTACAGATCCGCGGCTACATCACCTCGACCAGCCCGCGCTTCGAAGCGCAGCGGCAGGCGAAGTGGAGCGCCCAGGGAGAAGAGGCTCCGGGGCCTCCTGAGATCGCTGTCCCGCCCGGCTAATTCCTGAAAGGCTACAATGGTATTCAAATGGACCTACCACGCCAGCCGCGTGGTGTTCGGCAGCTGGTGGCTGTTCTCCGGGCTGATGCATTTCCTGTGGCCGGACATCCAGCCGCTGGGTGACGAGCCCGCCGCGATCGCCTTCACCAAGGCGCTGATGGCGAGCGGGCTGTTCGACTGGATCAAGGTGATCGAGGTCGTGCTCGGCGTGACCATGCTGCTGAACCGCGCGATCCCGCTGACCATCCTGGCGCTGGTCCCGCTCAACATCGTCATCATCTACTGGAACTTCGTGCTCGATACCGGCGCGGTCGAATGGACCTTCGGCGCCCTGAGCATCGTGTTCAACGCCATCCTGGTCTGGCCGTGGAGACGCTATTTCTGGCCGCTATTCGTGTGGCGCGGTGTGCCCGACTACACGCTTGAGCCGGGTTTCGCGGAGGCTGCCGGCGGGCCCCGGACTTGACCAACGGGGGCCCGCCGCCCCCATTCACCGGAACGCGAGGGAGCGCGCCCCGGTGCCATTCCTTGAGCGCAGCAGCGCCTCGTAGTTCCCGCCCGCCACCAGCGGCTGCAGCGCCGGAGCGACGCTGTCGCGCAGCTGGCGCAGCAGGAACAGGCCGAAGGGCCACTCCCGCAAGTTGGACTCGCTATTGATGTGGCCGAGCCAGCCCGCATCGACGAACCGGCTCTTCCAGATCCGCGCCAGCCTTCGGGCGCGGCCGAAGGCGATGTAGGGATCGTCCCGACTGGCGACCACGATCGAGGGGAACGGCAACGACTGCTTCACCACCGGCGAGAACCGCGCGAGCCGCTCGTCGAGGCCGGGGTTCTCGACCTCCGGCGGGGCGACCAGCAGGGCGCCCTTCACCGGTCCGCTCGGGTCCGGCCGCTCATATTCGGCCCACCAGGAGACCGCGTGGCAGCCGAGGCTGTGCGCGACCAGGATGACGGGCCGTCCGGCGCTATGGATCGCCAGGTTGAGCTGGTTGACCCAGGCATTGCGTTGCGGATCATCCCACAGGCCGAGTTCGACACGGGCGCTGTGGGGCAGCTGGCTTTCCCACTGGGTCTGCCAGTGATCGGGCCCGCTATTGAACAGCCCAGGTACGATCAGGAACAACGGTTCTTCCGCCTCGGGATAATTCCACAGCATGTCAGATGCTCCTCGCTTGCCGGGGTGCATGCCTAAAGGCCGAGACGCGACCAGAACTCGGGCGCTGTGATCGACGCCACGCGCTCGACCGAGTCGGTGAGGCGGCCCCATGAGGGGTGCGGCAGCGGCGTCAGCGCAGCGTAGGAACTCCACTGCTGGGCGGGAATTCGATAGGTGTTGGGCATTCGTTTTCTCCTGTGGGGAGCACGAGCCCGCGTGGTCGCGTCGGTCCGTGCGCTTTAGCCGTTGGTGACGCGGAGCAAGCTGACATCGATCAAAAGCCGCGGCCTGCATGGTGCAGACAATGCCTTCTCAACCATTTTGCTTGAGAATAGGCAATAGAGAGTCGCTTAAGCGTGGCGAAGAAAAGTTAAGCCGCCCGGCTTGGAGGCCGGGCGGCTTATCGATTTCACCGGGAACGCGGCGGATTGCCGCGCTCGGATTTAGGCGGCTGGTTTCTTGGTCAGCGCGTTCGCCAGCAGTTCGGAGACGAAGCCGAACAGGGCGCCGATGATCACCGACACGATGGTCGGGATGATCGCCTTTTCAGGAGCGAGACCCGCCAGCAGGATCGGGCCGGCGATGGCGGCAAAGCCATAGACGCTGGCCGGGATCGTCGAGAGCAGCGACACGGCGCTGGCAAGGCAGATGACCGCCGCGCCAAGGCCAACCGCGATCGGAGCGGCGAAATCGCCGGCGCCGGCCAGCGGGCCGCTCGCGAGCATCACGGCGACCATGCCGACGAGAGCGCCGAAGCTCATGCCGACGACCGCGGTGGTGCTACCCTTGACGCCGCCGCCCGAATGGAAGTGGCAGCCCCAGGCGATGAACGAGATCCAGACCAGGCCCGGCAGGAACGTGGCCAGCGGCACGACGAACAGCCAGGTATCGAGGACGGCGAGCAAGCCCACCGACGTGGCGAGTGCGAATAATGCAGGCATGTGATGAAACTCCCCCAGAACGAGTTTTGTTTTTTCGTGGCAGCCGGGCCCCGCGACCATGAGAAGGGCCGTCCGCACCGCAGGGAAGCTAGCCGTGTTGACGTCAAAGTCCAGCGGGTGTGGGTGAGTGTTCACTACTGGGGCGGGGCGACGCGGTCTGTCCGCTTCACGCAAAGGGGCGAAGCACACCGCCTCTCCCGGCATGACGGACTTGCCCTTTCCTGCAAGCGCCCCTAGAGGCGCCGTCCCGCTCGCGGATAGGCCGTGGGTGACGCGCCGAAGGAGGCCGTACGATGTTTGCAGTCAAGCTGCCCCCCGACGCTTCCGCATGCAGGCCCTTGGTCCTGCGCGTCACCTGTAAGTCGAACGCCCACCGCAGCTGACCCGCCCCGATAGGGGTGCGCGGCGTGGCCGGGCATCCGAGGGGCATCCCCATGTATTTGCGTTTCACCGTGCCCGGCACGGTCACGCGGGCGCGCGTGGCTCCGGGCTTGTTCGGCGTGGCCGGCGACGTGCTGTGGCGCCACGAAGAACACCCCGATCCGGTTCTCCTCGCGCTCCGCGACGAGGTCGACTGGTTCAACCATTGGCTCCCGATCCCCAGCCGTTTCGGCGTGGTGGCAAAGGGCCGCAAGTGGTCGGACGGCGTGTGCTGGTTCCGCGACGACGCGCGCGAGATGGTGGGCCACGCCTACGTTCTCGCCGCCTTGCTCGAGGAATGCGGCGTACCGATCGAACGGATTTGGACCCGCGACCCGGGCCAGGTCCTCTACCGCGACCGCTGGCAAGTGGTCGCCAAACCGGAGCGAGCGATGCTCCATTGAGTGAGAAAGGGACCGGACCCGCGCACCCCTTAGTGGGAGCGCGAGTCCGGTCCGCGACCAGCGGACCGCAAGGCCGACCGGCCGCCCGAGCTTATGCGAGGAAAGCCAAGGGGCCGGATGGCCCCGCCGGCGCTTGAGGCCAAAAAAAGATGGGAGGCTTTCATGCCAAAGTACCAAGACCCCGACACGCTCCCCTGCTTTCGAGCGGACCAGCAAGCGGCGTAAGGGCTACCCGAGCGAGACCCGCGTCAAGCGCGGTCAGCGGACGATCAAGGGCGGTGAAATAGAGCTGCTCGAAAAGCTCGGCCGCAACGACCCTTGCCCGTGCGGCTCAGGAAAGAGCTTTCAAACGCTGCTGCCTGACCTCCGGCCGGTTTCGACGGCGCGGAGCGGCGAGACTATTGGCGGTGAGGTACCTCGCCGATCCTCCCCGAGCTCGTCTCGGGGAGGTGGCGCGCGCTGAAAGCGCGTGACGGAGGGGCAAGCGGAACAACACAACGCCCCTCCACCATTCCGCTTTGCGGAACGGTCCCCCTCCCCGAGCAAGCTCGAGGAGGATCTTGGGCTCCAGACACACCCAACCACCCGCTGGCGAATGCGGGCCTAACGCCGGGAAGAGTAAAACGCGGACGGGTAAGGCCGGCGCTGCCTGGGCATCACAGGTCTGCCTTGCGCGAGCATGATGCGAACGGCGGCGAGGGCTGCGTCTGAACTCGCTACTCGGCCCTGAGGCGACGAGGAGGCTAGCGGTTAGGGCTCGCAAGTCCCGCCTGCCGTTGTCACCGGGCGACTGGTTGCTATCCCAGGCCCTGATCCTCGTATCCTGGCGTGACACCCTCTTGCGGATGTCGCGAGAGAGCGCCGGCCTAACGCGGGAGTGAGAGCGAAGCTTCCAGCCCCCGCACCCGTCGCTTGTCAGTGGCATTCTGACGGCGGGGGTGTAACCTATTTGGTTTGTTTTGTCAAGATGCAGCGCCCCGGTATAGGTCATATGAGCGAGTGCTAGCCTCTCCGGAAGATATTAGATCTGCCTCAAGAGCTTGGACGCAAGGCTCCTGCCCGTGCAGTTCGGGAAGCAGAATTCAAAGAGTGCAGAGGGAGATTCTCATTGGAAGGCGCGGCCTCTTGGCCTCGTCAGATTCCTAAAAAGTAGCGCGCTTTCCAGCTTTCGCTCGACTTTCCAAGACCTGCACCTGATCAGAATGAGCCCCGTCTTCGGATGTCAGTTTCCGAATGCGCAATGAACCTAGCCTAATTTCTTTCTCCTCGTCGCCGACATAGGCTCGGACTTTAATGTGGCCTTCGGCCTTGATCAGTAACGGGGAGAACCTGAAATCGAGCATGTGAGCACGAAACTCAGCCAATGGATCGGTCTGATTTCCAAGAGGACGCTGAGGTCTGTCTGCGGGCAATTCAACGTCAACGAGGACTTCGCTATCCCCTCCCTCTCCCGGAGCAAAAACTCTAATACTCACCGGTTGAACGGGCATATCGAATGGCTCAAGATATTTTATCGCCAATCCGAGTGATGGAACCATTGCCGGCAAGCCGTCGCCAACGATCATTTCTCCGGCGTAAACACCGACATACGTCTTCTTATTTGAGACCTCATCTCGAATGTCGTCGCAAAAGACCGTCATTCCGTAGGGCTCTTTCATTGAAAGGCCATCGCGATCTCGGGTTTGCGCACTGCAGATCCAAACTGTTGAATCTCAAGTACGCGATCAAAACTCATTGTCTGAGTGGGATACGAAAAAGATGCCCAATATACCGTTTCTATAGAAAGTTCGGATTCAATCGTACAAATCGAAGCAAGACTCTCTATTGGTTCTGCCTGAAAGTCCTTCGGATCAAATTCGACAGCCCACAGAATATCCGAAATTGTACGAAGTGTCAGATTGCGAGTTGCCCCGCTCAAGACCCTGGAAATCACGCTCTTATGGCATCCAAGCTTTTCAGCTATGCTTGAGGCGGTCACGCCTTCGGATCTGCGGTAGTCAACCGCATCGTTTAGCGCCTCCAAGACCCGACTAACCAAGCGACCGAAGGCGGCCCCGCGTTCGTCAACGAGCGGTTGGGAAGAGATCAAATCGTTCACCATGTCTAAAATCCAACTTGAGCCGCCTTCGCTCAGCGACTGCAGCGCGACCAAGGTCGCGGTCCTTCGGTGGGCCAGGAGCTTTTATCACGCTCACCAACTCGCCTAAAGCCAGCACCATGCACTGGGCGTCATCCGCCCAACCGTAGAGACGAAGGCTTGGTGTTTTGAGTCGCCATATGCCTCCACCTCGAGGCGGATCACATCGCGCGAGACCGCTTGAAAGCGGCCGACCGCTTACAAAATCGGCGAACGCCGTGTTTAGCTGTTCGGCTATGGTGGCAACCGAATTGCCTTGATGCGATTGACATGCGTTCCGACTCCATAGCTCGAACTCAGACGTCCAAAAGAGTCTCCTGGCGCGAGTATCACGGGGGCCTAGGCGCACCGCAACATGTCCAACCAGCCCCCCTAGGACGAGATTAGATAGTCGCGGTGACATACATGTCAACCGTTAGCAGATTCTTACTCCGCCGCCTGCACCCCCGGCGTCTCGCCAAACAACCCCGGCTCGCTAACCTCGCCCACCTCGTTCGCGGCGACATTCTTCGCCTTGTGGCGGTTGTCGAAGCTCGACCACACGTCGTTCCAGTTCCCGCGGGTCGCGGCCTTCGAATACTCGGTCGCGCGGGTTTCGAAGAAGTTGGCGTGCTCCACGCCGTTGAGCAGCGGGGCGAGCCAGGGGAGCGGGTGGTCGTCGACCATGTAGATCGACGGCAGGCCCAGCTGGCCGAGGCGCCAGTCGGCGATGTAGCGGATGTACTTCTTGATCTCTTTCGCCGTCATGCCGGGCACCGGGCCCTGCTCGAACGCGAGGTCGATGAAGGCATCTTCCAGCCGCACGGTCTTCTGGCAGGCGTCGATGATGTCTTCCTTGACCGCCTTTGTCAGGCAGCCGCGTTCGGCGCAGAAGGCGTGGAACAGGCGGGTGATGCCTTCGCAGTGCAGGCTCTCGTCACGCACCGACCAGCTGACGATCTGGCCCATGCCCTTCATCTTGTTGAAGCGCGGGAAGTTCATCAGCATGGCGAAGCTGGCGAACAGCTGCAGCCCTTCGGTGAAGCCGCCGAACATGGCCAGGGTGCGGGCAATGTCCTGGTCGTTGTCGACGCCGAATTCCTGCAGGTAATCGTGCTTGGCCTTCATCTCCTCGTATTCGAGGAACATGCCGTATTCGCTTTCCGGCATGCCGATCGTGTCGAGCAGGTGGCTGTAGGCCGCGATGTGCACCGTCTCCATGTTGGAGAAGGCGGCCAGCATCATCTTGACCTCGGTCGGCTTGAACACGCGGCCGTATTTCTCGTGGTAGCAGTCCTGCACCTCGACGTCGGCCTGGGTGAAGAAGCGGAAGATCTGCGTCAGCAGGTTACGCTCGTGATCCGAGAGCTTTTGCGCCCAGTCGCGGCAGTCTTCGCCCAGCGGCACTTCCTCCGGCATCCAGTGGATCTGCTGCTGGCGCTTCCAGAACTCGTAAGCCCAGGGGTATTCAAAGGGCTTGTAGGTCTTGCGTGCTTCGAGCAGCGACATCTTGTGGTCTCCGTTGGCCGATCGGCGAACCTCCTACATAGGGAATCATGGCACCGATTCGATAGCAAGGGACAAAATTAGAGCCGGGGATAACCGGTTGATTTCGGTGCGCCGCCGGCAATCCCAATCCATCCCCGGCACTTGCCCGGTCGAGCTTGCCCAACAGCAAGTTTGGAACCCACCACCTCTCCACCGCATTGGTCCTTTGCCAGCCGATCTATTCGGGCGGTAGCGCTTGCAAGGAGGCAAGCGGGCGATGTGGACCTTACACAAGCAACAACAGCAACGTGGCGTGCAGCTCCGCGCGCGCAAATCCGGAGAGGCTCCGGCCATAGCGGTCAAGGATCGTGAGGCGCAGGATCACGAGCAGGCCGGTGTGGGCGCACCGGGCGCGACCTATCCGGCGAGCCCGATCGAGCGCGGCGGCGACAATGTCCCGACCGCGCCGGGACCGTCCGACCGGGACGCCAAGGCCACGCTCTCCGGGCGCACGAAGGAAGACAGGGCGGAGTTCGACGCTCTGCCGCTTCCCGAAGGAAAGTGAGCGATGAGCCAGGACAGGCGGCGCGAGTCCCGTAAGGTGCCTCAAGATCGGCATCGCGCGCCCGGCGAAGTGCCCCTTGCTCCGCAGCAACAGCAGGCCGGCGAGGCCGAGCTCTACCAGGACGAACGCGGCGGGGAGATCGAGGCGACCGTGGCGGTCGAACAGCAGCAGCAACAAAGCTCCGCTACGCAACGTCGACAGGCCGCGGCGCAGGACGACGACATGCCCTCTGCGCCCAACGATCCGGGGCGCTACGACCGCAACGACTGACTAGCGGGCGAAGTTCTTGAAGCGGCGCTGGACCTCGAGAATGATCAGCAGCGGCGTCGACCACAGCCAGGTCATCAACGACGATTCGACCCAGCCGCGCCCTTCGGGGAGGCGGATCGAACATTGGTAGACGTCGAGGAAGTCCTTCGGCTGGCAAGCCGAGGGCCAATAGGCCCGCGAGAACAGCAGGAAGCCGAGTGCGAACCAGCCTGCCTGGGCCAGATAGAGCGCAAAATAACGACTCATGCCGAGTTCGGCATAACCGTGATGATGCGGGAGCTTCCTGATCTTCTTCGCGGTCATGCCCACAGCATGGCCCCGGAATGGTTGAAAATTCGCTAAAAGACCTCGGCCTCAGGAGCCGCCTCTGCGGGCTTTCGAGCTGAAGTGCGTTCCCCCGCCGAGCACGGTGATGCCGAGGAAGAAGCCGAAGTCATACCACCCGCCGTTGTTGGGCACCGAGTAGACCGCGATCTTCGGATCGAACAGCGAGCCGATCCACGCGAACGGGAAGACGAACCCGTGCCACAGACCCCATAGGAAACCGGGCGTTTCCGCGGTGTGCTGGACCGTTTCCGGAACCTGCCGCGCGCAGGCCGCGAGCAGGAGGAGAAGGCTGGTTATGGCAACGACGCGGATAGTACTGGCCATTGTCTTTCCTCTCGTTTCCGTGGATTCGTAGCGGGCCTGAACCCTTTCGCGAACTCGAACGTTTCCTCGATCTATCCAGCAGGAGAGTACCCATGGCCGACGCAAGTGCAATCAGGGAACACATGGAGGTTATCGGCGCCGACGGAGCGCATGTCGGCACGGTCGACAAGGTCGACGGCGACCGCATCAAGCTGACTCGCCAGCAAGGCGCTGTCGAAGGCCACGATGGGCCGCATGATGGGCATCACCATTATGTGTCGATTGGCCTGGTGGCGGATGTCGAGGGCGACCAGGTGCGGCTGAGTGCGACCGGCGCGAATGCGGTGACGTTCGAGGAAGAGGGGGACTGAGTCCCCTGGATGAAGCCAGCTAGCCGACCCAGGGATCGCTGATCAGTCCACTCTTAACGGCCGCGAATACGGCGACCAGCACCGCTCCATTAGCGGCAAAGAACGCCAGCGTGACCGCAAAGAAACGGCGTGCCACGGCCATCGCTGAATCGTGCCACGGGCCTTTTAGGCCCGTGGCCGTATTCATCCAATCAACAGTCTGAACCAGCTTTGCAGCGATAAACGGACCGAATACCAATCCAAAGACCAGAAGCCACAATCCCAGCCCCAGCTGTTCAGCTGCACTCGATTTGACGAATATCCCCACAATGGACTTCACTGACAGGCCAGGCATTCCTCATAGTCGGTCTGCGCCGCGGTCAGTTCGTACTTGGGCGCATCGGCGGTGTTGTCCGCCTCCACCCCGCCGGCGAAGCCCGCGCGCTGCACGCTCTTGCTGCGGAGGTAGTAGAGCGACTTGATGCCCTTCTCCCACGCCTGGAAGTGCAGCATCATCAGGTCCCACTTGTCGACGTCGGCCGGGATGAACAGGTTGAGACTCTGCGCCTGGTCGATGAACGGCGAGCGGTCGGCCGCGAATTCGAGCAGCCAGCGCTGGTCGATCTCGAAGCTGGTCTTGTAGGCGGCCTTTTCCTCCACCGACAGGAAGTCGAGGTGCTGGACCGATCCGCCCTTCTCGAGGATCGAGTTCCACACGTTGGTGGAATCCTTGCTCTTCGCCTGCAGCAGCTTTTCGAGGTACGGGTTCTTGACCACGAAGCTGCCCGAGAGCGTCTTGTGGGTGTAGATGTTGGCCGGGATCGGCTCGATGCAGGCGCTGGTGCCGCCGCAGATGATGCTGATCGACGCGGTCGGCGCGATTGCCATCTTGCAGCTGAAGCGCTCCATCACGCCCTGCTCGGCCGCGTCGGGGCAAGCGCCGCGCTCTTCGGCGAGGACCATCGAGGCCTCGTTGGCCTTGGCCGAGATGTGCTTGAACATCTTCAAGTTCCACACCTTGGCCATCGGGCTTTCGAAGCCGATGCCCTTGGACTGCAGGAACGAGTGGAAGCCCATCACGCCCATGCCGACGCTGCGTTCGCGCATGGCCGAATACTTGGCCCGCGCCATCGCCGGCGGGGCGCGGTCGATATAGTCCTGCAGCACGTTGTCGAGGAAGCGCATGACGTCCTCGACGAAAGTCTTGTCGTCCTTCCACTCATCCCAGGTTTCGAGGTTGAGCGAGCTCAGGCAGCAAACCGCGGTGCGATCGTTGCCGAGATGGTCACGGCCCGTCGGCAGGGTGATTTCCGAACACAGGTTCGAAGTCGAGACCTTGAGGCCGAGTTCGCGGTGATGCTTGGGCATCATCCGGTTCACGGTGTCGGAGAAGACGATGTAGGGCTCGCCGGTAGCCAGGCGGGTTTCGACCAGCTTCTGGAACAGGCTGCGCGCATCGACCGTGGCGCGGACCGAGCCGTCCTTCGGGCTGGTCAGCTGCCATTCGGAACCCGAACGCACCGCTTCCATGAAAGCGTCGGAAATCAGCACGCCGTGGTGCAGGTTGAGCGCCTTGCGGTTGAAGTCGCCCGAAGGTTTGCGGATCTCGAGGAACTCCTCGATCTCCGGATGGCTGACGTCGAGGTAGCAGGCGGCCGAACCGCGGCGCAGCGAACCCTGCGAGATCGCCAGCGTGAGGCTGTCCATCACGCGCACGAACGGAATGATGCCGCTGGTCTTGCCGTTGAGGCCGACCGGCTCGCCGATCCCGCGGACGTTGCCCCAGTAAGTGCCGATGCCGCCGCCGCGGCTGGCAAGCCAGACGTTCTCGTTCCAGGTGTTGACGATGCCTTCGAGGCTATCGTCGACCGAGTTGAGGTAGCAGCTGATCGGCAAGCCGCGCCCCGTGCCGCCGTTCGACAGCACCGGAGTGGCGGGCATGAACCACAGCCGCGAGATGTAGTCGTAAAGCCGCTGGGCGTGCGCCTCGTCATCTGCGTAGCAATCGGCCACGCGAGCGAAGAGGTCCTGGTAGTTTTCGCCGGGCAGCAGGTAACGGTCGGTCAGGGTGTCCTTGCCGAACTCGGTCAACAGGGCATCGCGCGACGTGTCGGTGACGACGTTGAACCGGCGCGGGTTGACCGACTTGGAATCGCCTTCCGAGTTGTTTCCAAGCACCTTGGCCGCTTCGGCCACGGCACCGGCCATCGCCGCCGCGGCTGCGTCGGCTACCAGTTCGTCAGTTCCTGCGTCCTTGCGATCCATGTGTACCGCCTTGGCCTGAGCCTTGCTGGCCTTGTCGCCATCGACCGGGCCGTCCAATTCCAGCGTGGCCGAATTGCCGTTGTCGCCAAGACCCATCGCCGCGTCGTCCCCGTTCCGAAATTCCATGCTCTGCAGCCCCCTGGCAAATGTCCGACAATCCCGGCCCCAAGCGTTCCGCGAACGCTCGAAGCCCTACCGATGTTCCGCATGTGTTCGAATCGGTGGTTAGCCCCCAACCTATCAATTCGCATGCGGCGGCAGGGAAAAACTTATCCCCCGACCTGTCCCCGGTTGGGGTTGCGAAAGGGTCCCGGAACACTCCGAATCCGAAACTCGCCGACGCTTTGCAGCGCGTTTCGGATATCTAGGTATTGTGGGTACCCTACACAACCCAACCACAATCCATAGTGAATCGAACCGGATTCCCACGCAAGAGGGTTAAATCCGAATGAAGCCAGTGGCATGGCCAAAAACGCCGCCGTGTTAGCTGTGCAATACAGCGCGACGCGCGGTCAAAGCGGCACTGGTGCGTGGCGCAAGATGCAAAATGACTCTGTCGAAAAAAAACTGTGCGTTGCGCGGGATTGAATCATTAGAATCCGCCAGCGCATCTTTGTAGCAGAACGGCATATGAAAACGCACGAGGATTACCTGGCGACTTGCCCGCCCGACTCGCGAGCCCGCATCGAAGCAGTTCGCGCCGAGGCCGAACGGCGCGTGCCGGGGACCGAGCGATGCATCGCCTACAAGATGCCCGCGCTGCGCCGGGGGAAGGTGTTCTTCTACGTCGCCGCGTTCAAGAAACACCTCGGCATCTACCCGCCGGTGAAGGCCCCCGCAGAGCTGGTCGAGGAACTGGCGCCCTGGCGCGGGCCCAAGGGCAACCTCGCCTTCCCGCTCTCCGAGCCCTTGCCGCTCGACCTGATCGGCCGCGTAGCCGAAGCGCTGGCAGAGCAATACGCAAAACCGGCGTAACGACAGGAACGAGTCCGGCGTGACGCGTTCCTTCCCTATGAAGCCTCTGACCGAAGAGCACCTGGCCATCCTGCGCCGGCACATGGTCGAAATCGTCGAGATGCATTTCGACCTGGCGAGCGACGAGACCGATGGCCGCATGCTCAATCCCGAGCTCCGGTGCGCGCTGATGGCGGTGCCGCGCCACTTGTTCGTCCCAACTGCGATGATCCTCGCCTGCTACCAGGACAGTCCGGTGCCGATCGGCTTCGCCAAGACGCTGTCGCAACCCTTCATCGGCACCCTGATGCTCGACCTGCTGGAAGTGAGGCGCGGGATGCGGGTGCTCGAGGTCGGGACCGGCCTTGGCTACCAGGCCGCGGTCATGGCCGAGATCGGCGCCACGGTGTTCAGCGTGGAGGTGGTCGAGGAATTCGCCGAACTGGCCGAGGCCCGGTTCAACGCGCTCGGCTACGACGTGAAAGTCCGCGTGGGCGACGGTTCGCGCGGTTGGGCCGAACATGCGCCGTTCGACGCCATCCTAGTCACCGCCGCGGCGGCGAAACCGCCGCAGGACCTGGTCGACCAGTTGCAGCCCGGAGGCACCATGGTCCTGCCGCTGGGCGGAGAAGACGTGCAGCAACTGACGGTAATCGAGAAGGCGGCCGACGGCACGACCGAGGTCTATCCCGGGATGGCCGTACGCTTCACCCAACTGGAACTGGCCGGGTAGCTGCCAGGTCAACAGGCCAAAGGATACCTCCCAACTCGCCGGGCGCTTTTCCCTATCAATTGAAGGGATAGCTTTATGCTACCAGCGGGCATGATCTCCTTCCGGCTGTTCGCCTTGGCCTTCATCGCTCCGCTGCTGCTCGGCGCAAACGATCCACCCGCGCCTTCCGACTACCTGGCTGATGCCCGGTCGCTCGAAAGCCTGATCGACCGGAACTACGCCTATCTCGATCGTTTCGACGACCTGCGGGCGCCGATCAGCGAGCGCTTGCGGGCCGAGGCCGAGACCGTCCACGATCGCGCCACCCTGCTTCGCTACACCGAGCGCGTTCTAAGCGCGCTCGCCGATCATCATGCCACTACTGGAAGCTCGCTTGCGGATAGTTGGGGCCTGGTACCCAGCTACTCCGATCTGTGGGTTGAGCGGCGCGGAGCTGACTACGTCATCACCGCGGTGCGCGAAGGCTCCCTGGCACAGCAAGCGAACGTGGCGGTCGGCGATCGGCTGATCGCGGTCGAGGCGGTACCGACCGCGCTGGCTGTCGAGCAGTTTTGGACCGATCTCGGCCTTCCGGTAACGGCCGAGCGGGCCGATTACGCCGCGCGGGTCCTGGCCGCCGGCCGACGCAATGCGCCGCGAGACTTGACCCTGGCGCGCGGCAACTCTGCCCCGCGCCAACTGGTCCTGCCTAACCTCTACACGACACCACCTGCGGAGCGGTCGCCGCTGACCACCTCTGCCGAGGGCCGCAGTCTCGTCATCCGGTTCAACAATTCGCTCGGTGATAGTGCGACCGTTGAAGCGTTCGATGCGGCGATGGCCAAGGCGGGGCCGGGACAGCCGGTCGTGCTCGACCTGACCGACACGCCGAGCGGAGGCAATACCAGCGTCGCGCGCGGGATCATGGGTTGGTTCGTGACAAAGCCGACCAGTTACCAGCTGCACACCCTGCCGAGCGAGGAACGCGAAACCGGCTTAGCCCGCCAATGGCTGGAGCAGGTCCTGCCCCGGGCCGGTAAGTACCATCGCGGTCCAGTGGTGGTTCGCGTCGGCCGTTGGACCGGAAGCATGGGAGAAGGTCTGGCGGTCGGCTTCGACACAATCGGCGCGCGGGTCGAGGGTGGACCGATGGCCGGGCTACTGGGCGCAGTCTACGATTACACGCTCGAACAGTCCGGACTTACGTTCAAGTTGCCTAGTGAGCGGCTATACCATGTGAACGGCACGCCGCGGGAGAAGTACGTGCCGGCTTCGCCGAGGCGCTAGACCGCCTCGAACCGAAATCAGGGCACCAGCACCGTGTCTTTTGCCACAGGATCGGTCTGCGGATAGTCGAGCGTGTAGTGCAGCCCCCGGCTCTCGTGCCGCTTGAGCGCGCTCTGGACGATCAGGTCGGTGCACTGGAGCAGGTTGCGCAGCTCGATCAGGTCGGTCGTGACGCGGAAGTGGCCGTAGTAGTCGCCGACCTCATCGTTGAGCAGCTTGATCCGGTGCGCGGCGCGTTCCAGCCGCTTGGTGGTGCGGACGATGCCAACGTAGTTCCACATGAAGCGGCGGATCTCGGTCCAGTTCTGCTTGATGACCACTTCCTCATCGGAATCGGTCACGCGGCTTTCGTCCCACTCGCGGATCGGCGGCGGAGCGTCGAGATCGTCCCAGCACTTGAGGATGTCCTGCGCCGCCGCCTCGCCGAACACGAAGCATTCGAGCAGGCTGTTGGACGCGAGGCGGTTGGCGCCGTGCAGGCCGCTCTCGGTGCATTCGCCCGCCGCCCACAGGCCGGGCAGATCGGTCCGCGCGGCGAGGTCGATCAGCACGCCGCCGCAAGTGTAATGCTGCGCCGGGACGACCGGGATCGGCTGCTTGGTCATGTCGATTCCGAGCGCGAGCAGCTTCTCGTAGATCGTGGGGAAGTGCTCGATGACGAACTCGGCCGGCATGTGGCTGATGTCGAGATGCACGTAGTCGAGGCCGAAGCGCTTGATCTGTTCGTCGATCGCCCGCGCCACGATATCGCGCGGGGCCAGCTCGGCCCGCTCGTCGTAGTCGGGCATGAAGCGATGCCCGGTGAGCGGGTGCTTGAGCTGGCCGCCTTCGCCCCGCACCGCCTCGGTGATGAGGAAATTCTTGACGTCGAGGTTGTAGAGGCAGGTCGGGTGGAACTGCATCATCTCCATGTTGGAGACTCGGCAGCCCGCGCGCCAGGCCATGGCGATCCCGTCGCCTGTCGCGCCCCTGGGGGCGGTGGAGAACTGGTAGACCCGGCCCGCGCCGCCCGACGCCAGGATCGTCGCCCGAGCGGTGTAGGCCTCGACTTTCCCCGTCACGGGGTCGAGCGCATAGGCGCCCCACACGCGGCCCGATCCTGAATAGCGCTCCTCATGCCGTCCGGTGATGAGGTCGATGCAGCTCCTGTCGGGCAGCAGGGTGATGTTCGGATTTTCCTCGGCCGCCTTGAGCAGGGCCGCCTGAACCGCCCACCCAGTCGCGTCGTTCACATGGACGATGCGCCGATGCGAGTGGCCGCCCTCGCGCGTGAGGTGCAGGCCTGCGCCGTCGGAGTTGAACGGCACGCCCAGCTCCACCAGGCGCTCGATCGCCTCGGGCGCGTGCTCGATCACGAATTCCACCGTCTCGCGCCGATTGAGCCCGGCCCCGGCGACCATCGTGTCGCGGATGTGCTCCTCGAAAGTATCCCCGGCGTCGAGCACAGCGGCGATCCCGCCCTGCGCCCAGGCCGTCGAGCCGCTGGTCAGCGGTCCCTTGGCGAGCACCAGCACCTTGTGCCGTGTGGCCAGCGTCAGCGCCGCGGTCAGGCCGGCCGCGCCGGAGCCGATGATGAGAACGTCGTGGGTCATGGCCGCTCGTTGATAAGGCGGGGTTCTGTGATCGCAATTGGCGCGTTTGGGAAGGCGCTATCTCACACCGCAGCAGCGCCGCTCAGGCCGCCGGTTTCACGCCCGGACCGCTTCGACCACGCTCACGGAAGACGGAGTGGGCACCACCCGTGTCATGCGAAAACCGCTGGCGGCGAGCAGCGCCTCGTACTCGCTCGGCGTCCGCTCCCGCCCGCCGGGGGCGCAGAGCATCATCATGTCGAGCAGCTTGCCCGGGTGCGGTTCATCGCCTTCGGGCAGGACCATCTCCACGATCAGCACTTTGCCACCCGGCTTCATCGCCCGATGGCAATGACCAAGGATGGTGGCGCATTCCTGCTCGTCCCAGTCATGGATGATATGCGACATCAGGTAGGCGTCGTGGCCTTCGGGCACCCCTTCGAAGAAGCTGCCGCCCTGGACCGCGACCCGGTCCGCTACGCCGAACTTGCCGAGCAGCGCGGGCGCATCGGCCACCACGTGGGGCAGATCGTAAAGCACGCCCCTCACGCCCTCATGGCGGGAGAGGATATGGCCCAGCATGTTGCCCGAAGCGCCGCCGACATCGACCAGCGAGCCAATGCCGGAGAAGTCATAGGCCTGGGCGACGGCGGGAGGTTCGGTGCCGTGGATGCCGACCATGATCTCGCTGAACAGGCTCGGGAGGCCGGGCGTTTCCATGATGTGCTCGAACAAACCCTTGCCGTAGTGCTTCTCGAAGCCCGGCTCGCCGGTCTTGAGCGAATAGTCGAGGTTCTCCCAGGCAGGGCTGACCAGCTTGCCGATCAAGCCGATGATGGTCGAGCGGGCAAAGCCGGGCGCCCCGGTCTTGAGCGCTTCGCCCATGGGAGTGAGGGCATACCGGCGCGGTGCCACTTCGGTGAGAATGCCCATACCGGTGAGCGTGCGCAGGAAGCGGCGAAAGGTGGGCCCATGCAGGCCAAGCTCGCCGGCCAGTTCGTCGGCATCGCGCGGCCCTGCCGCGAATTGGTCCGCCAGGCCCATTTCCGCCGTCTGCCTGAGCACCTGGCTGGCCCAGTAGCCCCAGGCGATCTCCAGCAGCTTGACGACTTCGGGTGGCGTTTCGAGGTCACGGCTTGCCATTGCGAATCCCCTCCGCAGCGCGACCTGCGACTGGACTAGCGAGCACCGGGCAAATGCGAAAGCCTAGAGGGCGGCTGCGTTGCTCGTCAGCTGGACGAATACGTCCTCGAGGTCGGCCTCGCGCGTGGTTACGTCTTCGATCGCGTAGCCGTGCTGCTGGAGCAGCGCGAGGACCTGGCCGGCACTGCTCTTGTCGCGATTGTAAGTGATTTCGATCGTCCGCGGATCGACCACTTCCGCCTTGAGGAAGACCTGCTCCATCGGCGGCCCGGCGAGATCCTTGTCGACCGTGATGCGGACGATCTTTTCGCGGGCCATGTTGACCAGCTCGCGCGTGGGTTTGTTGGCGATCAGTTCGCCGTTGCCGATGATGGCAATGCGGTCGCACAGCTGTTCGGCTTCCTCGAGGTAGTGAGTGGTGAGCACCACGGTCACGCCTTCGGAGTTGAGCTCGCTGACCAGCTCCCACAACTGGCGCCGCAGTTCGACGTCGACGCCCGCGGTCGGCTCGTCGAGGACGAGGATCGGCGGCGAATGGACCATCGCCTTGGCGATCAGCAGCCGGCGCTTCATCCCGCCTGAAAGCGAGCGCGAATAGGCGTTGCGCTTGTCGGCAAGGTGCACGGCGCGCAGCAGTTCTTCCGAGCGGCGCAAGTGCTTGGCGACGCCGTACATGCCCGACTGGTTCTCCAGCACCTCGAACGGGGTGAAGAACGGATCGAACACGATCTCCTGCGGCACGATGCCGATGCACATCTTCGCGTTGCGGTGATCGCGATCGATGTCGTGGCCCCAGATGCGGATCGAGCCGCTGGTCTTCATCACCAGGCCGGCCATGATGTTGATCAGGGTGGACTTACCCGCGCCGTTCGGGCCGAGCAGGCCGAATATCCCGCCTTCGGGCACGTCGAAGCTGACGCCCTTCAACGCCAGCTTGGGCGGCGCTTCGCCTTGCGCGGCATATTCCTTGACGAGATCGCGGATTTCGATCGCTGCATCGGGCATTTGCGGCCCTTAGAGCCTGTCCCGTTGCGATGGAAGAGCGGCGACAGAACTGGCGGCAGAGACGATGGTTGCCGGCGATCGTTAACGCGGCGCTAACCATGTTTCGAGCGACAGCCTTCATGGCTTGGTGACTAGGCCGTTACCGATGGGGTTGGGGAAACTCACTAGGGGACGCCACGAAAGGCGAGTGGCAACGCTACGGCGAGCGGCCTGCGGGCTGTTGGCCGGGCTGGCGTTCGCCCTGCCGCTGCCGGCTCTCGCGCAGAGCGCCAGGACGACTGCTGACGCCCAGGCCACTCTGTTCCGCCCAGGCACGGTCATCAAGCTGGCAGACATGGACTTCGGCGATATCGCCAAGCCCGTCGCGCCCGGAACCGTCGTGATCCCCGCCACCAGTTCAGGCAACTGCACGACCACGGGCGGGATCGTTCACAGCGGGGCGTGCGAGTCAGCCTACTTCCGCGGCGACCTGGGCTTCCTCAATACGGTGATCGTCACCAGGCCCGTGGGCGGCCAGATTTTCCTGGCGGGACCGAGCGGCGCGACCATGCGGGTCAACAACTTCACGTTCGGAAGCGAGACCGGAATGTGGCTCACGAGCTCCACTTCCACGCAGCAACGCTATCTCGTGGTCGACTTCAGCGGCATCTTCACGTTCCGCATGGGCGGAACCCTGAACGTGGCGGCCAATCAGCGGGGGGGCGCCTACCAGGGCACCTACGCGATCGACATCAACTACAACTAGATGCTTCGGACCTGACGCTTCCGCGATGGTGAAGGGGATCTCCTACAGAGTTGGCTTGACCGCGCTAGCCTTGGCGGTCCCTCTTCCGGCACTCGCTCAGGCGAGCGGAAGTGCGACTGCGACGGCCGAAGCCGCGATCCTCGACCCCGGAACGGTGGTCAAAACCGCCGACATGAACTTCGGCCAAATCGCCAAGCCAGCGAGCGCGGGCACGGTCGTGCTCGTGCCGACCGCCTCCCCCGTTTGCAACGTCACCGGAGGCTTGGTTCGGACCGGCACCTGCCAGCCCGCCGAGTTCGCGGTGATGGGCCAGAAGCAGGGCCGCATCCGCATGCGCGAGCAGAACGGCGGGGTCATCACCCTGCTGGGGCCGAGCGGGGCGACGATGCAAGTGACGAACATCACCCTGAGCACCACCGACCTGACCCCGATCAACGGCGCCGGCGGATGGAATCTCGGTCGGCACGAGATCACCTCGAACAACGGGACGGCCAGGTTCCGGATCGGCGGAACGCTACACGTCAACGCCAACCAGCAGGGCGGCGCCTACAACGGCACCTTGCAGCTCGAGGTCAACTTCAACTGACCTTCCGCGCGACGCCGTGTCTTGCCGGGATTGCGGGACACAGCTAAGCGCGGCGGCGATGGAAAACGTCCCCGAAACGACTCTGGTCGATGCTCCGCGAGTATGGTGCGACGGCGCCGGCGACATTCGCGGCGGTGCCAACTATCGCGCGGCCGCCCTTGGCCACCCGCGCGTCTACCTGCAGATCGACGAGCACGGTTATGCCGATTGCGGTTATTGCGACCGCCGCTTCGTGCTGCGGGGCGGCCCGGCGGAACGCGGCATTCACGAGATCGCCGCGGGCGACCTGCCTGAATCCGACGAAGTGCCAGGCGGCTCGGTCAATCCCTAATCGTCGCAGCGCTTGACCGGTCAGGCGCGGTTCACCACATCGGTCGCATGATCTCACCAATAGGGAGATTGCAGATGAAGACCTTTGCCATGATCCTTGCCGGCACCGCGCTGGCACTGACAGGCGCGTCGGCTGTCTCAGCCCAGACGCGTCAGGAAAAGAACGAAGCCAGGCTGGCGAAGATGCTCGAGGGCCGGGTCGCTGGCGAGCCGACATCGTGCATCACGACCCTGCGCAGCAGCACCGACCTGAAGGTGATCGACTATGTCGGCATCGTCTACGACGCGGGCGACACGATCTGGGTCTCGCGGCCCAACAATCCCCGGTCGCTGACCTGGACCGACATTCCGATATTCGACCGCTTCGGCAGCCAGCTGTGCAAGCAGGATATTACCCGGACGATCGACCAGAACGGCCGCTTCACCGGCGTCGTGTTCATGGGCGACTTCGTTCCCTACCGGAAGGGCTGAACGCTTGGCCGCCGGGCGTACGCGCTGGGCGGCCGAACTGCTCCACTTCTGGTTTCACAAGCTAAGTCCACGAGACTGGTTCAGGCCGGATTCGCGGGTGGATCACGAACTCCGCAATCGATTCGAACGTGATCTCCAGTCGCTCGGCAGTCGGCCTGCGGGCGAATTCCTCACCGATCCGTACAGTGCGCTGGCCGCCGTCCTGCTGTTCGACCAGCTACCGCGCAATCTCTATCGGGGCACGTCCCAGGCCTTTGCCTACGATGGGCTCGCGCGAGCCATTTCCGAAGGCGCCCGCGCCCGTGGGTGGGACAAGGCCCTCTCCCGTGTGGAGCGCCAGTTCCTGTCGATGCCCTTGATGCATAGCGAGCAGATTGCCGATCAGCTCGAATGCCTTGAGGTGTTCGCCGCACTCGGCCGCCGTTATGGGATGCCGCACGCGCGCAGCCACTACCGCATGATCGCGCGCTTCGGTCGCTTCCCTCACCGCAACAAGGTGCTCGGGCGTCGGTCGACACCTGCCGAAACAAGGGCGGTGAAGTCCGGGTTTGCCTGGTGAGACGGGCCTAAAGCTCGCGCGCCAGCCGCACGCTCGTCCGCTGGTATCCCAGCCGTTCGTAGAAGCGGTGCGCGTCGGCACGCCGGACGTTGCTGGTAACCTCGACCATGTAGCAGCCCTGCTGCGCGAGCGCTTCCTCCGCAGCCCGCACCAGCGCCGCGCCGATGCCACGGCTGCGCACGGTCTCATCGACAACCATCATCGAGATACGGCCCACCGGCGCCGGGCGGTGAAGCACCCGCATGACTGAGGTGGTGAGACAACCAACCACCGCGCCGCCAAGCTCGGCGACCAGCACAACGCGCCCCTCGGCCTCCATGAGGCCGAGACGATCCGCGACCTCGTCCGCCGAAGCATCGAAGCCTAGCTGGCCGATCAGCCGCGCAAGGTCGACCGCGTCCCTCGCCTCGGCGACCCGGACGACCGGATCAGGCAGCTTTCGACCAGGAGTTGCACGCGGCGGCTTGAGCGCCCTGCCCGGCGCAGGCGGTGGCCATTTTCGTCCGCAGCTGCGTCAGGACGTCCGCGCCGTCGTGCGCCTCGCTCCATTCGCGCAACTTGTCGCCCCAGGCGGCAAGCTTGACGCGAGTGCGCTGGTAATAGCTGTCGGGGCTCTTGCTCAGCTCGGCGATCACCGCCTCGCCGCTTTTCACGACCGCCGCCTCGTCTTCGGGCGTCAGGCGCAGGACGGCGTTGGAATAGAGGATCGCCCACTGGACCCGCGTGGCCGGGCCTTGCGCGGCTTCGTAAGCCTTGCGCGCCCACTCTACCGCGGCGGCCTTGTTGCCCTCCTTCTCCGCGAAGTCGGACAGGCTGCTCATGTAGTAGTAGGGCTGGCTCGACCGTTCGAGTTCGGCAGTCAGCAACTTCTTGGCCCCGGCCCGGTCGCCGGCATCGAACAGCAGGTAGGCGGTGGAATCGATCACCGATTGGCGGCTGATCTTGTCGGTCGCGGTCTTGTCGGCCCAGGCCGCGCGTTCGCGCACCTTGGCGAGGAGGTCGGCCGGGATGGGACCGTTCGCGGAGGCCAGGTCGACATCGATGTTCAGCGCTTCGACCCGTTCGGTCAGCGACAACTTTTCGTTGGCAAAGATCGCATCACCGGCGGCAATCAGCTTGCCGGAGAGTTCGTCGCGCTTGGGCGATTTCGGCAGCGCGGACACCAGCGCTGGTGCGTCGTGGGTCAGTTCCTGGCGGTTGGCCATGATCTCGCTCTGGCTCGCGAGGATCGGCGTCAGGATCTCGCCAACGCGGGCCTGCTGCGCGGCCGTGAGCGCGACCTTTCCGTCATCGCCCTCCTCTGCCCCGACCGCCAGCGCCAGCAGCCCAAAGCGGCGCTGGAGCGCCGGTTCGGGCGCGGCGGCTGCCAACTGCCCGAGCAACTGCCCCGTCTTGGCGTCGTCGGCAAAATGCCGCGGATCGTTGCGCCAGTCGAACCCGGCGAGGATGCGCCAGTCGTCGGCACCGAGACTGGCCGTGTCGGTTTGCGCCTTCGCGAGCAGGTCTTCGATCGAGGTGGTCCGCCCAGCCGCGACTTGAAGCAATTCAGGCAGCTCGTTGGCCATCGTAGCGCTGGAGATACGGGTGATCTCGGTCCCGTCCGGGCGCAGCACGATCACCGTGGGATAACCGCTGATGCCAAACCTCTCGCCCCAGCGCTGGGCGTCTTTGGTGTCGCCGTCGAGGTAGACGGGCACGAAGTTCTGGGTCTCGGCAATGAAGTCCGGATCCTTGAACAGGGTCGCCTTCATCTGGTTGCACGGCGGGCACCAGACCGCACCCCAATAGAGGATGACAGGCTTGCCGCTCTCCTTGGCCTCGGCCAGCGCGTCGTCCACGTCGCCTTCGCGCCAGGCGATCTCGTGCGCCGAGGCGGAGGCAACGGGGGTGTCGGTTTGGCTGCAGCTCGCCAGCACAGGGACGAGCGCGAGCGCCAGGGCAGTGGCTGCGATCCGCATAGAGTTCCTTTCAGAGCCCGATTCTGGGGTGGCCTAGCGGCCGGCGCAAGCCCCTTACTCCCACTCGATCGTGCCTGGCGGCTTGCTCGTATAGTCGTAAACCACCCGGTTGATGCCCTTGACCTCGTTGACGATGCGCGTCGCCACGCGGCTCAGGAACTGGCCGTCGTAGGGATAGACATCGGCGGTCATGCCGTCGGTGCTGGTCACTGCGCGCAGGGCGCAGACGCTGTCGTAAGTGCGATAGTCGCCCATCACGCCGACGGTCTTGACCGGGAGCAATACCGCGAAGGCCTGCCAGATCGCGTCATAGAGCCCGGCGGCGCGGATTTCTTCGAGGTAGATCGCGTCGGCCTTGCGCAGGATGTCGCAGCGATCCTTGGTCACTTCGCCGGGGATGCGGATCGCCAGGCCGGGGCCGGGGAACGGATGACGGCCGACGAAAGCCTCGGGCAGGCCGAGCTCACGGCCGAGCGCGCGGACTTCGTCCTTGAACAGTTCGCGCAGCGGCTCGACCAGCTTCATGTTCATCCGCTCGGGCAGGCCACCGACGTTGTGGTGGCTCTTGATCGTGACCGAGGGGCCGCCGGTGAAGCTGACGCTCTCGATCACGTCGGGATAGAGCGTGCCCTGGGCGAGGAAGTCCGCCCCGCCGATCTTGCCCGCCTCTTCATCGAACACGTCGATGAAGGTCTTGCCGATGAACTTGCGCTTGGCTTCGGGGTCGGTGACACCCGCCAGGCCGCTCAGGAACATCTCCTCGACGTCGCGGTGGACGAGCGGAATGTTGTAAGTGTTGCGGAACAGGCTGACGACCTGCTCGGCCTCGCCCATGCGCATCAGGCCGTGGTCGACGAACACGCAAGTCAGCTGGTCGCCGATCGCCTCGTGGATCAGCACCGCAGCCACGGCACTGTCGACGCCGCCAGACAGGCCGCAGATGACCTTGCCGTCACCGACCTGGGCGCGGATTTCCTCGATCTTGGTCTTACGGAATTCGGCCATCGTCCAGTCGCCCGCGCAGCCGCAGACGTGGCGCACGAAATTGGCGATGAGCTTGCCCCCGTCGGGCGTGTGCACGACTTCGGGGTGGAACTGAGTGCCGTAATAGTTGCGGGCTTCGTCCGCGATCACCGCGAACGGCGCGCCGTCGCTGGTGGCGACGATGCGGAAACCTTCGGCGAAGCGTGTGACCTTGTCGCCATGGCTCATCCACACCTGGTGGCGTTCGCCGACCTTCCACAGCCCGTCGAACAGGGCGCAATCTTCGGTGACCGTCAGGAACGCGCGCCCAAACTCGCCGCCTTCGCCCGTCTCGTGCCCCGGACGGACTTCGCCGCCGAGCTGATGCGTCATGACTTGCTGGCCGTAGCAGATGCCCAGGATCGGCAAGCCGCTTTCGAACAGCGACATCGGAGCCCTTGGGCTCCCTTCCTCCGGCACGCCCGCAGGCGAACCCGACAGGATGATCCCTTTCGGCTTGAGCCGCGCGAAGGCCTCTTCGGCCATCGTGAAGGGTGCGATTTCCGAATAAACCCCCGCTTCGCGTACGCGGCGGGCGATCAATTGGGTCACCTGGCTGCCGAAATCGACGATCAGGATGGAATCGGGAAGGTGCTGGGCGTCCATGGCGGGCAGTTAGGTTCCTGCGCCCGCGATGTCTAGTTGGGCCTGTCCAGCCGGGCCACACTTCGCCCACCCCCCGTTACGCTATTATGAAAAACCGTGTTGCAAATTGCGCAACACCCCTTGCCTTCTTCGCATTTGCACATTTTCATGCTGCGGCGCACAAAGAGCTTGCAAGTCAAGACGTGGGGGCAAGCCGAGGAGGCAGCACCCCAATTCGAAGGAAACAGCCATGCGTAAGTCGATCGTTACCGTACTCGCCGCCCTGGCGACCTCCGCCGCCCTCGCCACCCCGGCCCTGGCCGCGGAAACCGAGGTTGTGGTGACTTATTCCGACCTCGATCTCACCGACGCCGCTGGCGCCGCCAAGCTGGAACAGCGCATCGACTCCGCCGCGGAGCAGGTCTGCGGCAAGCCGGACATTCGCGACATCAAGGGCATGGTTGCCTTTGAAACGTGCAAGACCGACGCCAAGTCCAGCGCGCTGGAACAAGTCTCGGTGCTTGAGCCCTACCAGAGCATGGCTCTCGCCAGCGTCTTTTGAACTTAACTGAACGGGTGGGCCGCGGACCCGTAATCCGCGGCTCATCCAACGGAGTTACCGATGATCACTTTCTTCAAGCGCGTGTTCAATGCCTACGTCTCCGGCGCTGGCACTTATCCTCTCCCGATGGTCTGGACCTTCTGACCTCAGGCTTGGACGCGTGTGGAACGGCCGCCTTCGGGCGGCCGTTTTCGTTTGGGGGTCAGCCCGCGTAGGCCTTGACCAGATCGTAGAGGTAGTCGCGACCCGTGAAGAGCGACTTCACCTCGATCCGCTCGTTTAGGCCGTGCGCGCCATTGCCGTCCGGATCGCCCCACATTCCGGCCACACCGTAGACCGGGATACCCACCGCGGCGAGATAGAGGCCGTCTGTCGCCCCGGTGGACATCGACGGGATGACCGGCACCCCGGGCCAATAACGCTGCGCCAGCCGCTCCATCGGGCCGATGATCGCCGGATCGAGCGCAGGTGACGCCGCCAGCGGCTTGTCGGTCCGCGCGGGGCGGATCGAGATCGTCTCGTCGCCAATCACTTGCGCCAGGACCTGCTGGGTCTGCGCCGGCGTATTGCCGGGGAAGATGCGGCAGTTGACGTTGGCCTCGACCCGCTGCGGCAAGGCATTGCGTGCATGGCCGCCATCCACCATCGTGGCAACGCATGTGGTCCGTAGCAGCGAGTGCAACTGCTTGTCCTGATTGACGATCGCCTCGGCCTCGCGGTCACCGGGATTGGCCGCGAGCCGTTCCGCCGCCTCGCCGATCGCGCCGGGCCGCAAGTAGCGACCCTTGGCAAACATCGCGCGGGTGGTGTCGTTGAACTGCATTGGGAATTCGTGGGCGCCAATCTTCTCCAGCGCCGCCGACATCCGGTAGATGGCGTTGTCCGGCACCGGCATCGAGCTATGCCCGCCGGGATTGGTCACGCTGAGGATGAAGTCCTGGTAGATCTTCTCGCCGACCTGGATGCCCTGGATCGCGATCTTGCCCTGCCCATCGGTCTTGCCGCCCCCGCCTTCGTTGAGCGCGAATTGGGCGTCGATCAGCTCCCGCCGGTTCTTCGCCAGCCAGTCGGCCCCATTGAAGGCGGTATCGGTCTCCTCGCCGCAGGTGAGCGCGATCTTGACCGTGCGCTTGGGCTTGTAGCCTTCCTCAGCGAAGCGGATCAGCAGGTCCGCCCAGATCGCCGACATCGCTTTGTCATCCACGGCGCCGCGTGCGTAGAAATAACCGTTCTCCTCGATGAGGGTGAACGGATCGCGCTCCCAGTCGGCGCGATTGGCCTCGACCACGTCGATATGGCCGAGCAGCAGGATCGGCTTGGCGCTGGACGATGTGCCAGGGAAAACAGCTACCAGCCCGCCTTCCTTGGGATGATCGGGAGCGCTGAACACGGTCACGTTCCCGTCGGGCAGGCCAGCTGCTTTCAACCGCGCTGCCAACCGCTGACCGGCTAGCGTGCAATCCCCGGCCGAGAGCGTCGTATTGGTCTCGATCAGCTCTTTGTAGAGATCGCGGAAGCGCTGCTGGTCAGGCCGCAAGGGCCCCATTGTCCCGGTAGGTACCTGCGCCATAGCCGACGAAGCCAGCATCGCGCCCAGGACAACCGCAGCAACCCGTTTTCTCATAGTCCATGCCCTCGAAATTGAGAGCCGAATGGACCACGTTTCGATTGTGGATGGAAGGGCCGCCAGCGGGTTCCGTAATCGTACTTCGATGCCTATATGATGGGCATGACAGAACCAGCCGAGAACATCCCCAACGCCAACGCCTATGGTGCCGATTCGATCAAGGTCCTGAAAGGCCTCGATGCGGTGCGCAAGCGCCCCGGCATGTACATCGGCGATACCGACGACGGTTCGGGCCTGCACCACATGGTGTTCGAAGTCAGCGACAACGCCATCGACGAGGCACTGGCCGGGCATTGCGACCTGGTGCTGATCGAACTCAACCCCGATGGCTCGGTCTCGGTCGAGGACAATGGCCGTGGCATCCCGACCGGGATCCACGCTGAAGAAGGCGTCTCGGCGGCCGAGGTCATCATGACCCAGCTCCACGCCGGCGGTAAGTTCGAGAACACCAGCGAAGACAACGCCTACAAGGTCTCGGGCGGCCTCCACGGCGTGGGTGTCTCGGTGGTCAACGCGCTCAGCGAATGGCTCGAACTGACCATCTGGCGCGATGGCGAAGAGCACTGGATGCGCTTCCTCAGCGGCGATGCGGAAGCTCCGTTGAAAGTGGTCGGCCCGGCACCGGCGGGCAAGAAGGGCACGCGCGTGACCTTCATGGCTTCGACCGACACGTTCAAGAACGTGACCGAGTTCGATTTCGAAAAGCTAGAGCACCGCTACCGTGAGCTCGCCTTTCTCAACTCGGGCGTCCACATCCTGCTCCGCGACAAGCGGCATGACGAGATGGTTGAGCACGATCTCTACTACGAAGGCGGAATTGCCGCGTTCGTGAAGTTCCTCGACCGCAACAAACAGCCGCTGATCCCCGAGCCGATATCCGTTTCGGCGGAGAAGGACGGTATCGGCATCGACGTCGCGCTCGAATGGAACGACTCGTACTACGAAAACGTCCTGTGCTTCACCAATAACATCCCGCAGCGCGACGGCGGCACCCACCTTGCCGCGTTCCGCGCCGCGCTGACTCGTACGCTCAACAATTATTCCGAACGCACCGGCTTGCTCAAGAAAGAGAAGGTGGCGCTGACCGGAGAGGACATGCGTGAAGGGCTGACCGCGATCGTTTCGGTCAAGCTGCCCGATCCCAAGTTCTCCAGCCAGACCAAGGACAAGCTGGTTTCGAGCGAAGTCCGCCAGCCGCTCGAAAGCCTGATGGGCGAAAAGATGAGCGAATGGCTGGAAGAAAACCCCGGCGACGCACGCTCGATCGTCCAGAAGATCGTCGACGCCGCCGCAGCTCGCGAAGCTGCGCGCAAGGCGCGCGAGCTGACCCGGCGCAAGGGCGCGCTCGACATCGCCAGCCTGCCCGGCAAGCTGTCCGACTGCCGTGAACGCGATCCCTCGCTGTGCGAACTGTTCCTGGTCGAAGGTGACAGCGCCGGCGGCTCGGCCAAGAGCGGCCGCGACAGCCAGTACCAGGCGATCCTGCCTCTGCGCGGCAAGATCCTCAACGTCGAGCGTGCGCGGTTCGACCGCATCATCAGCTCGAAGGAAGTCGGCACGCTGATCCAGGCGATGGGCACCGGCATCCGCGACGAGTTCAACCTCGAAAAGCTGCGCTACCACAAGATCGTCATCATGACCGACGCCGACGTCGACGGCGCGCATATCCGCACCCTGTTGCTGACGTTCTTCCATCGCCAGATGCCGGAGATCATCAAGGCCGGGCACCTGTTCATCGCCCAGCCGCCGCTGTTCAAGGTCAGCAAGAACCGCAGCGAGGTCTACTTGAAGGACCAGGCCGCGCTCGACCGCTATCTGGTCGAAGCCGGATTGCAGGGCCGGGTGCTAGAAACCTCGGGCGGCGCCCGCGGCGGGGCCGACCTTGCCGCGATGGTCGAGCATGCCTTGCGGATGAAGAGCCTGATGGCCTTCGTCCCGCGCAAGTACGATCCGACAGTGGTCGAGGCGATGGGGCTGGCCGGCGCGCTCGATCCGGAATCGTCACCGGCTCAACGCAGCGAAGCGCTCGCTCTCGCGGCCAGGCAACTGAAGATGGGCGATCCGGAGGCCACTTGGTCGGCCGAATTGCTCGCCGACGGCACGATCCGCTTCGACCGCGTGTGGCGCGGCGTGACCGACGCGCACCTGATCGAACACGGTTTCGTCGGCAGCGCCGAGGCACGCAAGCTGCACAAGCTGACCCAGGAAATGGCCGACGCCTACACCGCTCCCGGCCGTCTCTCGAAGGCCGGCGCAGAGCCCGAGCCCGAAGTTGAGGTCATGGCGGACGAGGGCGAAGAGACGGCCACTGCTCCCATCGCCATGGACGGCACGATCACGCGGCCGAGCCAGTTGCTCGAAGCCGTGCTGGTCACCGGACGCAAGGGCCTGTCGATCTCACGCTACAAGGGTCTCGGCGAAATGAACGCCGAGCAGTTGTGGGAGACCACGCTCGACCCCGACAACCGTATCCTGCTGCAGGTGAAGGTCGAGGACGCCGACGTGACCGACGAGATCTTCACCCGCCTGATGGGCGACGTGGTCGAACCGAGGCGCGAGTTCATCCAACAGAACGCGCTGAACGTGGCGAACCTGGACGTTTGATACCTCCTCCCCGGGCGGGGAGGATTGAAGCTCAATCCCGCACCTCGAAGTGCTGCACGCCCGGTTCCTTCTCCAGCAGGAACTCGTCATCGAAGTCGTAGTACTTGGCGACACTCACATCCTCGCCGGCAAAGCGCCTGATCGCAGCGAAGTCGTCCCAGAACGTGAGCATTTCCACATGGGTCACGTCGCCCTCGACGCGGCTCAGGCACCAGGCGCCGCGGTTGCCTTGCGTCGAGCGGTAGTCCGGCAAGGCGACCTCCTGCATCAACCGCAGGTATTCATCGGCTAGCGAATTAGGCACGCGTCCGTGCCAGCGGCGAGCGATCATGCGGGCCTCCGCGATTACATCCTGAACACGCCGAACCGCGGCACCTCGGGGATCGGCGCTTCCAGGCACGCGCTCAGCGCCAGCCCGAGCACGTCGCGCGTCTGCACCGGGTCGATCACCCCGTCGTCCCACAGTCGAGCCGTGGCGTAGTAGGGATTGCCCTCGGTTTCGTACTTCTCGCGGATCGGAGCCTTGAACGCCTCGGCCTGTTCGGGCGTCCAGGTCTCGGCGTCGCGGTGCACGGTCGCCAGCACGCTCGCCGCCTGCTCTCCGCCCATCACCGAGATGCGCGCGTTGGGCCAGGTGAACAGGAAGCGCGGCGAATAGGCGCGGCCGCACATGCCGTAGTTGCCGGCGCCGAAGCTGCCGCCGATGACGACGGTGATCTTGGGCACCTGCGCCGTGGCGACCGCCGTCACCAGCTTGGCCCCGTGCTTGGCGATGCCTTCTGCCTCGTAGCGGCCACCGACCATGAAGCCGGAGATGTTCTGCAGGAACAGCAACGGAATGCCGCGCTGGCAGGCAAGTTCGATGAAATGTGCGCCCTTGAGCGCGCTTTCGGAGAACAGCACGCCGTTGTTGGCGAGGATCGCCACCGGCATGCCCCAGACATGCGCAAAGCCGCACACAAGGGTTGAGCCGTAGAGCGCCTTGAACTCGTGGAACTCGCTGCCGTCGACGATGCGGGCGATGACTTCGTGCACATCGTAAGGGGCGCGGACGTCATCGGGGACGATCGAATAGAGGTCTTCGGCATCGAACTTCGGCGCACGAGGCTCGCGCAAATCGAACTTGGCGCCTTCATTGTGCCCGAGATGCGAGACGATATCGCGCAGGATGGTCAGCGCGTGCTCGTCGTTCTCGGCGAGATGATCTGCCACGCCCGACTTCTTCGCGTGCAACTCCCCGCCGCCGAGGTCCTCGGCGCTGATCTCCTCTCCCGTCGCGGCCTTCACCAGCGGCGGGCCGGCGAGGAAGATCGTGCCCTGGTTGCGCACGATCACGCTCTCGTCGCTCATCGCCGGGACATAGGCCCCGCCGGCGGTGCAGCTGCCCATGACACAAGCGACCTGCGGAATGCCGAGCGAGGACATCTGCGCCTGATTGTAGAAGATCCGCCCGAAGTGATCGCGGTCGGGGAACACCTCGGCCTGGTGCGGCAGGTTGGCCCCGCCGCTGTCGACCAGATAGAGGCACGGCAGCCGGTTCGCTTGCGCGATCTCCTGCGCGCGCAGGTGCTTCTTGACCGTCAGCGGGTAGTAGGTGCCGCCCTTCACCGTCGCATCGTTGGCGACGATCATGCACTGGCGGCCCGACACGCGCCCGATACCGGCGATCATCCCGGCACCGGGTACCTCGTCGCCGTAGAGCCCGTTCGCGACGAGCTGGCCGATCTCAAGGAACGGCGAACCCGGATCGAGTAACCGTTCGACCCGCTCTCTCGGAAGCAACTTGCCGCGGGCGGTGTGGCGTTCACGGCTGGCCTCTGGCCCACCGAGCGCCGCTTGCGCCACACGAGCGCGCAGCGCCTCGGCCAAGGCCCGGTTATGCGCGGCCCGCGCGCGAGCGTCGGTCCCCTCCAGATCGATCGAGCTGGAGAGGACCGGTGCACTCATTACTTGTCGAGGTGCTTGGCGAAGAACGGCAGCACGACGTCGGCGAAACGCTGGCCGATCTTGCTGACGTGGTCGCCTTCGTAGACCGCCCAGTCGTGCTCGATGCCAAAGCGGGCGAGTTCTTCATGGATCATCGTGTCGTCGCGGATCAGGCCGTCCTTGTCGCCCACGTCGGCGCCGATGGCGTCGAAGCTCTTGAGCGCATCGACGTGCGAAGCGACCATCGCCAGTGGCGAATTGTTGGCCCACTTGGCGATCACCAGCGGATCGACCGCACCATCCTTGATCGGGAAGTCGACGAAGTAGGGCGGGTTCTGCGGGTTAGGAGCCCAGGCAACCGCCGAAGCGAGGCCCGCGCGCATGCCGAAGCCCGAACCGTCGACTTTGTCATGGGGCACGCCGGCCATCGCCGTCGCGGACTCCACCGTCTCAGTGCGCGGCGAGACGCAGCAGGCGCTCTGCGCCCAGATGCTGTCGAACACTTCGGGATAGGTCATGCCCACGACCCAGGTGCCGTATCCGCCCATCGAGTGACCCGCAAGCCCGCGGCCGCCACGCGTGGCGATCGTGCGGTAGTGGCTGTCGATGTACTGGACGAGATCCTTGGCGATGAATTCGCGGAAGTTCCCGGTGGTGACCGAGTTCGAATACATGCTGCCGCCCATCTTGGTCAGCGTGTCGGGCACGACCACGATAAACTCGGTGCCAGCGGCGGCCGACTGGGCGACGGCTTCGGGCACTTTCATGAAGTCGTAGAAGTTGCGCCCGTCGATGGCGAAACCGTGGAGGTAATAGACCACCGGATAGCGCTTGTTCGGGTTGGTCTTGTAGCTCGGCGGCAGCACGACCATGACCTCGCGATCGACGGCATTGCCTTCGAGGTTGCCCTCGAGCGAGGCGCCGTGGACCTTCGGGTTCTCAACCGTGATCCCGGCCGGAACGACGGCCGGCGCCGGCGCCTTGATGTTCTGCGCGACGGCGGGCGTGACGGCCAGCGCGAGCAACGCGGCGGCAGTGGCGGTAAGTGACTTCAACATCCCCATATCCCTCAATTACTTGTCCAGGTGCTGGCCGAAGAACGGCAGCAAGTCAGTCCTGATCCGGGCGTTCACGCGGTTGCCGTGGTCGCCTTCGAAAACTTGCCATTCGTGCTTCACACCGAAGCGGTCGAATTCCTCGTGCATCCAGGTGTCGTCGCGCAGGAGGAAGTCCTTGTCGCCGACCTCGAGCCGGATCGCTTCGAGCGCGTTCATCGCCGGCAGGTACTGCGGAAGCAGCACCAGCGGCGAGTTGGCGTGGAGTCGCGCGAGCAGCAGCGGATCGACCACGCCATCCTTGACCCCGGTCGAGACGTAGAACGGCGGGTTCTTGGGATCCGGCGCCCAGGCCGACAGAGTGGCCGGAGTGGCCAGCGCGAAGCCCTGCGCCGTCGCCAGCTGCTCAGGAGTCAACGCCGCGACCGCCTGGACTTGCTCGGCGCTCATGTTCGAAGGCGAGAGGCAGCATGGCGCCATCGCGTAGATGCTCGAGAACACGCCCGGATACTTCATCGCGATCTTGAGCGTGCCGTAGCCGCCCATCGAATGGCCCGAGAGCCCGCGGCTGTCGGCGTCGGCGATTGTGCGATAGTGTCCGTCGACATAGCTGACGAGGTCGTGCGCGACATAGCGTTCGAAATCGCCCGTTGTGACCGAAGCGCCGAACATCGCGCCTTTGAACTTGGTGTAAACGTCGGGCATCACCACGATCATCTCGTTGCCCGCCGCAGCCGCGGCATCGACCGCTTCCTGGAACTTGGCCAGCCCGTCGTAAGCATCCGCCCCGACCGAGTAGCCGTGCAGGAAGTAGACCACCGGATAGCGCTTGCCCGCGTTGCTGTCGTAGCTCGGCGGCAGGAACACGTAGACATCGCGGTCGGGCGAATTGCCTTCGAGGTTGCCCTCCAGCGCGGCACCGTGGACCTTGATCTTGTCGGTCCGTGCCTCGGCCGGGACGGCAGCCAGCGTTGCGAGCGCAGCCGCGCTTGCCAGTATCGTCTTGAACATCGACCCTCCCAAGTCTTCCGTTTTTTCGGACCCTCGGTCTCGTTCGTTAGCGAACCGATGTCGAGCGGAATAACGTCGCAATTGTTCGCAGGCGTCAGACGCAACCTGCGGTGCCACACCACCTCCGTTCGTCCTGAGCCTGTCGAAGGACGCGAGCCTTGCGCCAGGCGTGGTTCGACAGGCTCACCACGAACGGAGAAGGGGTGGTTGGCTCAAACTTCAGACCCCGATCAGCTCCCTGCCAATCAGCATCCGCCTGATCTCATTGGTGCCCGCGCCGATGTCGAGCAGCTTGGCATCGCGCAGATAGCGCTCGACAGGCCAGTCAGTCGTGTACCCCGCACCGCCAAGCGCCTGGACCGCTTCGCCCGCCACGCGGAAGGCATTCTCGCTCGCCAGCAGGATCGCCCCGGCCGCATCGTGGCGAGTGGTCTCCCCACGATCACAGGCCTTGGCCACCGCGTAAGTGTAGGCCCGCGCCGATTGCAGCGCGACATACATGTCGGCGACTTTGGCCTGAATCAGCTGGAACGCCCCAATCGGCTTGCCGAACTGCTGGCGCTCGCGAACGTAGGGGATCACCGTGTCGAGGCACGCCTGCATGATCCCAAGCTGCACCCCGGCGAGCACGGTCCGCTCGTAGTCGAGCCCGCTCATCAGGACTTTCACGCCCTGCCCGACTTCACCAAGAATGTTGGCTTCGGGCACCTCGCAATTCTCGAATACCAGCTCCGAGGTGGGCGAGCCGCGCATGCCCATCTTGCCGATCTTCTGGGCCGGCTTGAACCCCGGCATGTCCTTCTCGACCAGGAACGCGGTGATGCCCTTCGAGCCCGCGGCGGCATCGGTCTTGGCATAGACCACCACGACTTCGGCTTCGTGCCCGTTGGTGATCCAGAACTTCGTGCCGTTGAGGACGAAACCGCCCTGCACCGCGTCGGCCTTGAGCTTCATCGAAACGACGTCCGAACCAGCGGCCGGCTCGCTCATCGCCAAGGCCCCGACATGCTCGCCGCTGATCAGGCCGGGAAGGTGCTTGCCCTTCTGCTCCGCCGTGCCCCAGCGGGCGATCTGGTTGATGCAGAGGTTCGAGTGCGCCCCGTAGCTGAGGCCGACCGAAGCGCTCGCCCGGCTGACTTCCTCGATCGCGATGACGTGCTCGAGATAGCCCAGGCCCAGCCCACCGTCTGCCTCCGGAACGGTGATTCCATGCAGGCCCAGTTCACCCATCGCTGGCCACAGCTCCCGAGGGAACATGTCCTCGCGATCCACCTTTTCCGCAATTGGCGCAATTTGCTCGTCGGCGAAGCGGGCCACCGAATCGCGAATCATCTCCGCATCTTCGCCCAGGCCGAAATCGAATTTGGGAGTCGCTTGCATCGAGAACCCCTTTCGAACCCGCCATAGCAAGCCGGAAGGGCCCCGAAAACGGGTTCAAACCGCACCGAGCAAGGGTTTTTCCCGAGGTGTCCTGACCTTTCTAAGGGTTGGGTATTCGTTTAACCTCGCTCCTCGGAGGGTTTAGTGAACGCGACGTCCACCCAGCTGCGGGTTGCCGAAAAGCAGCCCGCCCCAATTGACCCCGATGAGGAAGAGCGTCTCCGCATACTCCGGGCATACGGGCTGGATTCGCTTCAGGACGATCCGGAACTTTCAGCCATAGCGACCTTTGCCGCGAAGCTGTGCGAAGCGCCGGTTGCGCTCGTCAGCCTGGTGGAAGAGGAGCGGCAGCGTTTCCTGGCTCGCGAAGGGCTCGACCAGCGCGACACTCCGCGCGACGTCTCTTTCTGCACCCATGCGATGATGCATGGCGGATTGATGGAAGTTCGCGACCCCAAGTCCGACCCGCGCTTCGCCCAGAACCCTTATGTGATCGGCGAGCCTTTCGTCCGCTTCTACGCCGGGCAGCCGTTGCTGTCCGAAGAAGGCATCTCGCTCGGAGCCCTGTGCATCATCGACACGCACGAGCGCCCCAATGGGCTGACCGAGATGCAGCGCGACGGGTTGTCGATCCTGGCCCAGGCCGTCATGCGGCGGTTGCGTTCGCGCCGGCACAGCATCGCCGCGCGGCGCGAGCACGCCGAGCGCGAGACTTATCTGCGCACGCTGGCGGACTCGATCCCCGCGATCGCCTGGTCAGCCGACCCAGCGGGCAACTTCGATTACTTCAACCAGCGGATGGTAGAGTTCACCGGAGAGCCGGAGGACACCGACGGCGGTTCGTTCCATCCCGAGGATTGGAAAAAGGCCAGCGCCGCCTGGAAGCACTCGCTCGCGACCGGCGAGACTTACGAGATCGAGCATCGCCTGCGCCGGCATGATGGCGAATACCGCTGGATGATATCGCGCGCGGTGCCGGTGCGCGATGCCGAGGGCAGCATCGTCCGTTGGTTCGGCACGGCGGTCGACATCCACGACCTTTATGCCGCTTCGGAATCCCGTGACTTGCTGGCCAAGGAGCTGTCGCACCGGATCAAGAACATCTTCGCGGTTGTTTCGGGCCTGATCTCGCTCTCGGTGCGCAACCGTCCCGACGTGAAGGGCTTCGGAGACGAACTGATCGGCACGATCCGCGCGCTCGGCCGGGCCCACGACTACGTTCGGCCTGCGCAGGGCAAGCGCAGCGGCACGCTGAACGGCATGCTCAAGGACCTGTTCGGACCCTATCGCAGGGAGTCCTGCGCCAGGATCACCATCCTCGGCGACGACCTGGCGATCGCCCCGCGCAGCGCCACGCCGCTGGCACTGGTGTTCCATGAACTGGCGACCAACTCCGCCAAGTACGGGGCGCTCTCGTCCGACGAAGGCACGGTCCAGCTGACCGTGACCGACCAAGGCGAGACCATGCTGCTGCGCTGGGTAGAACGCGGCGGCCCGCCGCCCAAGACGAAGGTCAAGGAAGGGTTCGGCTCGCGCTTGGTGGAGATGAGCGTGACAGGCCAACTGGACGGCTGGTGGGAACGCCGCTTCGAACCGGCCGGGCTGGTCTGCGAGCTTACCGTCTCGCGGGCCGCTATCGCGCGCTAGGGCCTGCGCGAAGGCGCCGTCTCGCGCATCAGCACGAACACCGGCAGCACGGCGATCGCCACCGCGGCGATCATGATCCCCGGCACTGCGGGCGAGCCGGTGCTTTCCACCAGGTGCTGCGCCACGAACGGCGTCAGGCCCCCGAAAATCACCGTCGCGGTGGTGTAGCCAAGCCCGAGGCCGCTAGCGCGGCTCGTCTCGCTGAACTGCTCGCCGGTCGCGATGGCGCCAACGGCGCTCGCGCCCCCGGCCACGAAGGCGAGGACGACGGCTGCCAGCAAGGCATGCCCGGTCGACGCCCCAGCCATGAGCGTGAACATCGTGATCGGCAGGGCGGCACCAAGGATCGCCAGGCCGATCAATACGGGTTTGCGGCCCACCCTGTCCGCCAGCAACCCGACAAAGGGCGTGATCGCGATGACCGCTACCGCTGCGATGGTCGACAGCCACAACGAGTCCGCCTCACTCGCCGAGCCCACCGAAGTGAGGAACGCCGGGACGTAAGTGATGCCGACATAGTAAGTGATCGAGCCAAAGGCCGAGATCGCGAAAGCCCGCAGCAACCCGCGCCACTGGTGCGAAACGGCATGGCCCAACGGGTTAGCGGCTAGTTCGTTCGCAGCCTGTAGACGGACGAAATCGGGCGATTCCTCCATCATCGAACGGGCGAACCAAACCGCACCGGCCAGGACCGCGCCGACCAGGAACGGGATCCGCCAGCCCCAGGCTTGTAACTGGGCTTCGGACAGCAAGCTGACGGTCAGGGCCGCGACCGCCACCGCCAGCAAGGCTCCGACCTCACTGGCCGCAGCGGCGAGCGAGGCAATCAGCCCCCGCCGCTCGGGGCGCGAACCTTCGAGCAGGTAAGCGATGACGCCGGTATATTCCCCGCCGACCGAGAACCCCATCACGCAGCGCATCGCCAGCATCAGCACCGCCGCGGCCGAACCGACTTGCGCATGCGTCGGCAGCAACGCCGTGGCGAACATCGCCAGCGACATGATCGCCATCGACAGCAGCAGCATGGGCCGGCGGCCTCGGCTGTCGCCGATGTGCCCGAACACGACCGCGCCGACCGGGCGCATGACATAGGCGACGGCAGACCCTCCGAGCGTCGCCAGCAGCGACGCTTCTCCGCCGCCGAAGAACACCCGCGAAAGGACGGTCGCGAAGTAGAGGTAGAGCGTGAAGTCGTACCATTCGACCACGGTCGAAAGTGCCGCCACCAGGATCGAACGGTTCGAAACGCGATGGCCGCCCGGCATCTTCCTAGAACCCCGCCCCGTCGGGCCATGCTGGTCCGGCCAGGCCCATGACCTTGAACAGCTTGCCCATCTGCTCGTCGCCGGTCAGCCGCTCTTTCGCCCGCATCACCGTTTCGTGATGCTGGGGTGAGGCGCCGGCGAGCGTATCGGCGCGATGGTCGATCCCCATGGCTCTTAGCCAGGCGCCCTGCTCCACGGTCCCAAGCCATCGGGCACCTCGGGACAGGGCGATCTCGACCAGGATCGCGAAATCGACATGGGCGGTCAGGTCCGCTTCGCCGGGCAGCGCGAACGGATCGACCTTCCGGTGCTTCGCCAGCGCCTGCAGGGTCGAACCCGTGCGCGGTTGGGCATGGCCGTAGTCGATGAACAGCGCCGCCCCGCCTTGTTCAGCGAGCCTTCCGGCGGTTTCGGACATGATCGAGGCCGCGCCGGGACTGGTCTCGATCACCGTCCCTTCCTCGGCCTCCCTTCGCGCCTCAGGCACGGCGGCATCCATCGGCTTGGGCCCGGCGATCGGCACGAAACGACCCTCGTCATCGACCGCGACCATGATCTCGCGCCAGCCCTCGGCCGTGCGGACGAGCTGCCGCACGGTCAGCGCATCGAGGAACTCGTTCGCCACCAGCAAGAGCGGGCGATCGGTCGGGACGGTCGAGAGATCCTGATGAAACTGCGCCTGCGGCACCGCCTTCTGTTGCTGGCGTCTCAACTCGGGCGAGCCTTCGACGAGGTGCACTTCGGGCTCGAGACCGAAGCGCATCATCGTTCGCAGCGCGTCTGCCGCCAGGGTTCCGCGACCCGGCCCGAGTTCGACGTAGCAGACCTTTGCCGGGCGTCCCCCGCGGTCCCAGACGTCGGCAAGCCACAGCCCGGCCATCTCGCCAAACATCTGGCTGATTTCGGGCGCGGTGATGAAGTCGCCCTCGGTGCCCAAGGGGTCGCGGCTGGCGTAGTAGCGGGCGTTCGATTCACCCATGAACTGCGCCACGCTGATCGGTCCGGTGGCCGCGATCAGCCGCCGGAAACTCTCGGCCAGCGAGGCCGGTTCCGTCATGCCGCTGCCGGCTTGATTCCGCTGCCGAGCGCAGGCCGCTTGAGCGACCATGCGATGAGGGCGAGGCCGGCCAGAATCAGCGGAATGCTGAGCCACTGCCCACGGCTAAGGCCGGTATCGACCACCATCCACGCCAGCTCCGCATCGGGCTCGCGGAAGAATTCGACCACGAACCGCGCGCTGGCGATGAGTACTGTGAACGTGCCGACCAGCAGGCCGGGGCGATAACGGGCGCGCGTCCGCCAGAACAGCGGGAGCATGATGGCGATGACCAGCAGGCCTTCGAGCACCGCTTCGTAAAGCTGGCTCGGGTGGCGCGGCAGGCCGTACGGGTCGCTCGGGAAGATCATCGCCCAGGACACGTCGGTCTGGCGGCCCCACAGCTCGCCGTTGATGAAGTTGGCAATGCGCCCGAAGAACATGCCGAAGCCGACGTTGACCGAGATGTAGTCGCAGGCGCGAAGGAAGCTGAGCTTCCCGCGCCACGAGACCCAGGCGATCGCCAGCGTGGTGCCGATGACCCCGCCGTGGAAGCTCATGCCCCCGTCCCACAGCCGCAGCAGGTCCCAGCTAACCGTCTCCGACGGCGTGAAAGTGGTGAACAGTTCCGGCTTGTAGAACAGCGCGTAGCCCAGGCGGCCGCCGATGATGACACCGAGCGTGCAGTAGAAGAACAGATCGTCGACATGACGCTGCGCCATGGGGCTGCCGGGCGCCTTGACCATCTTGGACAAGTGCCACCACGCGGCCATGATCCCCGCGAGGTAGGCCAGCGAATAGAACCGCAGCGTGAAGAAGCCGAGGTCGATCCCTCGCGTCAGGCCAAGGTCTTCGAAGTGGATCGCATTCTGAGTGGCGACGGCCAGCAAATCGAACATCGTGCGTTGGGCTCCCTCTCGAATTCGGGGCTTTGGCACGGAACGCGCCGCCAAGCAAAGGCTCTGCTGAGACATTGCAACGCAAGGCTTTGCCTATATGTGCTAGCGGAGTGAGCACGCCCACCATCCCCAACCAGCGCGCGGTTATCGACCGCCGCGTCCTTGCCGCCTCGATCGCCGATGCCGTGGCGGAGGCGGGCGCCCAAGCCGCGCGGCCGCGGATCGTCGAGCTTTTGCGCGCCGCGCTGGAGGACGGACGGACCGAACTCTCGCGGCGCTTCGCCGAACGGCCGACCAAGGGTTACGAGGTGGTGCACGGCCACGCGTTCCTGATCGACCAGCTGATCCGCGTCCTGCACGACCACGTCATCGCCGATCTCTACCCCGCGCCGAACCGCTCGAAAGGCGAACGCCTGACCCTGATCGCGGTCGGCGGCTACGGCCGGGGCGAGATGGCACCCTATTCGGACATCGACATCGCCTTCATCACCCCCGGCAAGACCACGCCGTGGTGCGAGCAGGTGATCGAGGCGCTGCTCTATTACCTGTGGGACCTCGGCCTGAAGGTCGGCCACTCCAGCCGCTCGCTCGACGAGATGGTGCGCATGGCGAAAGCCGACCTGACGATCCGCACCGCGATCCTCGAAGGCCGTTACCTGTGGGGCGACCAGAAGCTCTACGACGACGCCAGCCGCCGCTTCTGGGAAGACGTGGTGCCCGGCTCCGAAGCGCAGTTCGTCTCCGAGAAGCTGGCCGAACGAAATGCGCGCCACAAGCGCATGGGCGACAGCCGCTACGTCGTCGAACCCAACGTCAAGGACGGCAAGGGCGGGCTGCGCGACCTGCAGACGCTCTACTGGATCGGCAAGTACATCCACCGCGTGCGCGATTCCGCCGAGCTGGTCGATGTCGGCCTGCTGACCCAACGCGAATACCGCAGCTTCCGCCGGGCCGAGCAGTTCCTGCTGGCGGTGCGCAGCCACTTGCACACGATCACCCGGCGGGCAGAGGACCGGCTGACCTTCGACCTACAGCGCGAAGTCGCCAGGCGGATGCAGTTCGCCGACCGGACCGGCAAAAGCGCGGTCGAGCGGTTCATGCAGTACTATTTCCTGCAGGCGCAGCACGTCGGCAATGTGACCGGCGTGTTCCTCGCCCATATCGACGAGCAGATGGGGCAACGGAAACGGCCGAAGGGCCTGCTCGCGAGCTTCCGCAGCCGCCCGCGCATGTTCAAGGGCTATCGGATCGTCGGTGGACGCATCTGCGCCCCGGGTGACGAATGGTTCAAGCAGGACCCGGTGCGGCTGATCGAGATATTCCAGATCGCCGAGGAAGAAGGCCTGGAAATCCACCCCGAAACCATGCGCATGGCGCGCCGCGATGCCGAACTGATCCGCGACGACACCCGCCGCGACCCTCGCGCAAACACGATGTTCCTCAAGCTGCTGACCGGACGGCGCGATCCGGAATCCGTGTTGCGCTGGATGAATGAGGCAGGCGTGTTCGGCCGCTTCGTGCCGGACTTCGGCAAAGTCACCGCGCAGATGCAGTTCGACATGTACCACCACTACACGGTCGACGAGCACACGATCCGGGCGATCGGCCTGCTGGCGCAGATCGAGCGCGGCGAACTCAAGGAAGACCACCCCCTGGCGACCGAGCTCCTGCCCCAGCTCGGCAGCCGCACGGCGCTCTATGTCGCGACGCTGCTGCACGACATTGCCAAGGGCCGCGGCGGCGATCACTCGATCCTCGGCGCCGAAGTGGCGATGAAGCTGTGCCCGCGGCTCGGGATGAGCGAGGACGAAACCGAACTGGTCGCCTGGCTGGTCCGCTGGCACTTGCTGATGAGCGCGACCGCCTTCAAGCGCGACTTGTCGGATCCCAAGACGATCACTGACTTCGTTTCGCAAGTGCAGACGCTGGAGCGGCTGCGTCAGCTGGTCATGCTGACGATCGTCGATATTCGCGCGGTCGGGCCGGGAATCTGGAACAGCTGGAAGCGCCAGTTGCTCGGCGAGCTCTACGAACTGTCCGAAGAGCGCATGCGGCTCGGCCACAAGCGCCACGGCCGCAAGGAGCGGATCGACGCCAAGAAGGCCCGCGTGGCCGAACTGCTGGGCAACGACGCCAACCTGATCGACGAGCTCGAAGACCGTTTCGACGACGCCTATTGGATCGCCGAGCCCGAAGACATCATCGCGCTCAACGTGCCGATCTACTCCGCGGCCAAGCAGGCCGAGGAAAAGCTCACGATCTTCGCCCAGTACTACCCGGCGCGCGGCGCGACTCTGGTGACGGTGATCGGCGACGACCACCCCGGCCTGTTCTACCGCATCGCCGGGGCGATCAGCTTGGCCGGCGCCAACATCATCGACGCGCGCATCCATACGACGCGGGTGGGCAAGGCGGTCGACAACTTCCTGGTGCAGGACCCGCTCGGCAAGCCGTTCCAGGAACAGGGCCAGCTAATCCGCCTGCAGACCACCATCGAGGACGCGCTCGCCGGCAAGATCGAACTGGTCCCGCAACTGGCCAAGCGCCCGCTTGCCCGCCCGCGTGCCGAAAGCTTCGAGGTGCGGCCAACGGTGCTGTTCGACAACAAGGCCTCGGGCCGCTTCACGGTGATCGAGGTTACTGCGCGGGATCGTCCCGCGCTGCTCAACAAGCTGGCGCGGACACTGTTCGAATGCCGGTTGATGGTGAACTCGGCACACATCACCCACTACGGCGAGCGCGCGGTCGACAACTTCTATGTCACAGACCTGCTGGGCGGGAAGGTGACCGCGCAAGACAGGCTGAAGGAGGTCGAACGGGCCTTGCTTAAGGCCGCGGGAGAGCCAGCAGACGCCGAGATGGCCTAAATCCTCCCTGTGGCTGCAAAGCAGTCATGGGGAGGTGGCAGACGCCGCAGGCGGCTGACGGAGGGGCTAGTGGCACTGCGCCCGCCCCTCCACCACGCTTCGCGCGGTCCCCCTCCCCATCGGCTTCGCCGACAGGGAGGATCGGGTAGTCGACTAGCCCCGTCCCCCAAACAGCGCCGTGCCCACGCGCACATGCGTCGCTCCGAGCACGATCGCCGTTTCAAAGTCACCGCTCATGCCCATCGAGCGCCCCTCCAGGCCGTTGTCGCGGGCAAGCTTGTCGAGGAAGGCGAAGAACGGCGTCGGCTCGATCCCGAGCGGCGGCACGCACATCAGCCCGGCGAGGGGAATCTCCAGAGTGCGGGCTTCGGCCAGCAGGCCAGGTAGCTCGGCGATCGCACAACCGCCCTTCTGCTCCTCGTTGCCGACGTTGACCTGCACGAAGCACGGAATGGCCTTGCCGGCCTTCTGCATCGCGCGCGCAAGGGCCTGGGCAAGGCTCGGGCGATCCAGCGAATGGATCGCATCGAACAGCGCCACCGCTTCGTCCGCTTTGTTCGACTGCAACTGGCCGACGAGATGCAATTGCACGCCCGGATAGCGCTCGCGCAGTTCCGGCCACTTGGCCTGCGCCTCTTGCACGCGGTTTTCACCGAACACCCGGCACCCGGCCTCGATCAGGCTCTCGACCGCTTCGGGCGGATGGGTCTTGCTGACGGCGATCAGCGTGACCTCGCTGCGCTCGCGCTCGGAGACGCGGCAGGCGTGGGCGATACGGTCTTCGACCTCGGCAAGCAGGGTGGCTGCGCTTTCCATCGGGCGCGCTATAGCGGCGCAATGCGTGGATGCCAGACCTTGCCGGACCTGTGGCTGATTTCCGACGAGCGCAACGACGCCGATCTGGAGCGCGCCCTGCAATGCCTGCCGCGCGGATCGGGCTTCATCTACCGCCATTATCACCTCGAACCGGAGAAGCGCGTCGCTCGCTGGTTCGAGCTGCGGCGTATCGCTCGCGCCCGAGGGCACCTCCTGATCCTCGCCGACAGCGCGCTTACCGCGCTCGAATGGGGCGCCGACGGGGCCTACGGCGCACCCAGAGCCCTCTGGCCGACACGCCGGTTAATCACGCTCGCAACGGCGCATGACCTCGCCGACATCGCGCTCGCCAACCTCAAGCGCGCCGACGGCGTGCTGCTCTCGCCGGTGTTCCCGACCCGCTCGCATCCGCAGGCCGAAACCCTCGGCCCCGCGCGCTTTCGCCTCATGGCGGCGCATGCCCGCATGCCGGTGATTGCGCTCGGCGGGATGAACCCTCACAGCGCCCACCGGCTCCGCTGGCCCCGCTGGGCGGCGATAGACGGGCTATCTTTCCCCTGATTCTTGACGGCGAGTCTGCCGAGGAGGATTATGGGGGCCACAAGGACGTAGAGGGAACACCACATGGCCAGCCGCGCAATGACGGGGGCGCAACGGGCGGATTGGCGCGCCGCGTTCCGGCGCTCGCTCGCGCGCGCCACCCAGCTCACCGGCGCCGCTGTGCTGGGCCTGGCGACGGTGTTCCTCGCACTGGCCCTCGCTTCCTATACCCAGACCGACCCCTCGGCCTCGACTGCCGCCGGCGGCGAAGTCGCCAATTGGATGGGCCGCCCCGGCGCCTGGGCTGCCGAGCGGGCGCTGTTCCTGTTCGGCCTCGTCGCCGTGCTGTTCCTGCCGATGCTCTACGCTTTTGCCAGCAAGCTGTGGCGCGATGCCGGGGACGAACAGACCCCGCATGGCGGCCGCTGGTGGCGCACCCTGGCGCTGTTGCTGCTGGCCATGGCGTTGATCAGCACGGCTGTCGCACTCGCCAGCAGAGGCAGCGCGGTCGAGGCCTGGTTCGACATGCCGGCCTCGCTCGGCGGGATCTTCGGTCTGCTCGGCTCCGACGGGATCAGGGCCATTGCCGGGCGCGTACCCGAGGCGGGGCAGTTCTGGGCCAGTCTTGGCCTGGGCCTCGTCTGCCTGGTTAGCGGTACGGTTCTGGCGGCGCGGGTCTTCGCATTCGACTGGGCTCGGCTCATGTCCCTGCCCGGCATCATGCGCCGCTCGCCGTCGCGCCAGGGTCGTGATCCCGAACTCGCGAAGACACGGCAAGATCGCCGGGCCGCGCGCGCCGAACCGCTTGGCGAGATCGACGAGACCGCCCCCACGCGCAAGCCGCCCGAAATCGCCGACTCCCGCCAGCCACCGCGTCCCGCAAAGACCATGGGCAAGGCGCAGAAGGATCTGTTCGACAGCTACCAGCTGCCGAGCCTCGACCTGCTCGCCGATCCGCCCAAGGACACTGCGCCCAAGCTCGACAAGCTTGCGCTCGAACGCAACGCGCGCCTGCTCGAAAACGTGCTCGACGACTTCAACGTGAAGGGCGAGATCACCGCAGTCCGCACCGGCCCGGTCGTGACCATGTACGAGCTCGAACCGGCCCCCGGCATCAAGGCCAGCCGCGTGATTGGCCTTGCCGAAGACATCGCCCGCAACATGAGCGCGATCAGCGCACGCGTCAGTCCGATCCCGGGCAAGACCGTGATGGGCATCGAGCTGCCGAACGCCGTGCGGCAGATGGTCAGCTTCAAGGAACTCGCGGCGTGCGAGGCTTTCGCCGACAGCAAGGGCAACCTGCCGATCATCCTCGGCAAGGATATCGCCGGGGAGCCCGTGGTAGCGGACCTCGCGGCCATGCCGCACTTGCTGGTCGCGGGCACCACCGGCTCGGGCAAGTCGGTCGGCCTCAACACGATCCTGCTGTCGCTGCTCTACCGCTTTACCCCGGCCGAATGCCGCCTGATCCTGATCGATCCCAAGGTGCTCGAGCTCAAGACTTACGACGACATCCCGCACCTGCTCTCGCCGGTGGTGACCGAGCCGGCGAAGTCGGTTCGCGCGCTCAAGTGGGCGGTCGAGGAAATGGAGCGCCGCTATCGCATGATGAGCGACATCAGCGTGCGCAACATCAACGGCTTCAACGACAAGGTGAAGGCGGCCATCGCCAAGGGCAAGCCGCTCGGCCGCCGGATCCAGACCGGGTTCGATCCCGACACCGGCGAGGAACTGGTCGAGGAAGAACAGCTCGACTACGCGGTCCTGCCGCAGATCGTGCTGATCGTCGACGAACTGGCCGACCTCATGGTCACGGTCGGCAAGGAGATCGAGGTGCTGATCCAGCGTCTCAGCCAGAAGAGCCGCGCCGCGGGCATCCACCTGATCATGGCGACGCAGCGCCCCTCGGTCGACGTCATCACCGGCGTGATCAAGGCCAACCTGCCGACGCGCGTCAGCTTCCACGTCACCAGCCGCATCGACAGCCGCACGATCCTGGGCGAGCAAGGCGCCGAGCAGCTGCTGGGCAAGGGCGACATGCTCTACAAGCCGTCGAGCGGCGCCCTGCGGCGCGTCCACGGCCCGTTCGTCAGCGACGAGGAAGTCGAGGACGTTGCCAACCACTGGCGCGCCCAGGGCGAGCCCGAATACGTCGATTCCGTCACCGAAGAGCCCGAAGACAGCTTCATGAGCTTCGAGGACGACTTCACCGCCTCCGACAACCCGGAAGAGCGCAAGTACCGCCAGGCATGCCAGATCGTGTTCGAGGCGCAGAAGGCCAGCGGATCGTGGCTCCAGCGGCAGATGGGCGTGGGCTACAACACCGCGGCCAAGTGGATCGAGCGGATGGAGGAGGACGGGTTGGTCGGACCGGCGAACCACGTCGGACGGCGCGAGATCTACCGCGATAGGGATGGCAACGCGCTCTGACCTTGCACCAGGGGAACCCCTTCACTCGCCAATCAGTTGCACTTGGGCGCGGTACCACTCGCCGCGCGCCGCGGAGGCCTTTGTCATGAAATCAACCCTTGTCCTGCTTGCAGGCGCGACCGCTCTCCTGGCGGCGTGCAACAATTCCAGCACCGATCGCGCCGAAGACAAGGTCGAGGATGCCGCCGAAGCTGCGGCAACCGCTGCAGGGCCCGAAACGGCGGCGTTGGGACTGACTGAGTTGCAGATACTCGACGCCGACCTGCTCGGCACCGATGGGACCGCACGAGGCGACATCGTGACCGTCCTGCGCGCTCCCGATGGCCGGGTCGACCGGCTGCTGGTCGAAGTCGAGAACAGCGATCCCGATCGTTACGTGGAGATTCCCGTCCAGGGCCTGGTGGTGCTGACCCGCGGCGACAGCACCGACCTGGTGACGACGCGGAGCGCGGCCGATTTCGACGCCATGCCGGCCGCAACGCTTCCCACGGCCACACCAACGCCTACATCTACCGCTACCCCCTAAGCGTTCCACACTGCCCAGAGGAGAGAACTTGGAACAGGCCGGCGGCGGAAGCGCTGCCCGATGAGGGATGTCCTGCAAATCCTGATCGAGATCGTGCTCGGCATAGCCGGCGCGGTCTTCTTCGGGTCGTTGACTGTCGTCATCGTCGCGGTTGCCGTCGGCTGTGTGGCCTTCGGCAGTTGCTGGAGCATTCTCGGCTGGCGCCGGCGCCGCGCCGCCCGTTTGCGTGGTCGCGACTGATCGCTCTCGCTCTCCCGCAAACGCGCACTATAGTCGCGCCAAACATAACCGGCGGAGAGGCCATGACCAGCAAGTACGAAGCCGAAGTCTATCACTGCATGGACTCGACGTTTGAACTCTACGAGCGGACCGAAAGCCCGCTGCACCGCGCGATCCTGCTCAACTACTGGCGCCACGTGCATCTCGAAGGCGCAGCGATGTTCGAAGAGATCACCGCGCCCGACATGATGGCCGACGATCCCAAGTACCACATCACCTGGGGTGACAGCCCGTTCCAGGTCGAAGGGCGCAAGGGCGTGTTCGACTTCTATTCGAGCATTGGCGACATCGTGCTGTGGAATTCGGGCGACAAGATTGCGGTCGCCGACTGGGGCATCGCCGACGAGATGTGGTTCCATCAGATGTCGACCGGCACCGAGCTCAAGAAGATCGGCCACAAGGTCGAAAAGGATGACGGGCTCTACCTCGTCTCCAGCCGTCAGGCGTTCATCTGGCCTTACAACGACCAAGCGCTCTTGACCGGCGAGCACCTCTACGAGGACAAGTCGACGCTGACGATCGAGGAGATCGATCCGGCCGAGGCCATGACTCCGGCCAGGGTGCGCGAGATTCACAAGGAGTGCCTGGCGGAAATGGAAGCCAGGATGGGTCCGAACTACTGGGTCTATCGCCGCTGACGCGAAGGCTCCAACAGAAGTCTTGGGAGGGACAAGAATGAAGTCTGCAACATACTGGCTCGCTGGCGCCGCTGCGGTGCTGCTCGCTACGCCGGCTCAGGCCGAGTGGGTGGCGAGCTGGACTGCCGCCCCGCACGCGCCGCTGGGCACCGAAGGGCCGTTCGCGGCCGCTTCCTACGAGAATGCCACGCTGACTCAGATCCTGCGGCTCAGCGAAGGCGGCAAGAAGCTGCGGGTGAGGTTTTCCAACCGCTACGGCACGGTCCCGCTGGAGATCGGCGCGGCGCGCATCGTGCAGATCGACGATGCGGGCAAGGAAGTGCCCGGCACGGCGCGCACTCTGACCTTTGGCGGCGACGCATCGGCGGTGATCCCGCGCGGTGCGCCGTTCGTGAGCGATGCGGTCGAGGTCAACGTGCCCGACCTCGCTCGGATGAAGGTGGAGATCTACCTGCCCAAGGCTACCGGGCCTTGCACTTGCCACCTCACCGGTACGGACGAGCTGGCGGTGTCGCCGCCGGGCAACTTCGTTGGCAAACCGTTTGAACCGGTCGACCGCAAGCAGTTCCGCGCGTTCCTGTCAGGCATCGAAGTGGACTCGCCCGACGCCCTGGGCACGATCGTGGCCTATGGGGATTCGATCACCGACGGCGTCGGCTCGACCCCAGGTGCCAATCGCCGCTGGCCCGACATCCTCGCCAACCGCCTGCAGGACGCGGGCAAGGAATGGGCCGTCGCCAACCAGGCGATCAGCGGCAACCGGATCCTAAGCCCTGGCATGGGCGAAAGCGCCCTGTCGCGCTTCGATGAGGACGTGTTGAGCCTGCCGAACGTGAAATACATCATCGTGTTCGAAGGGGTGAACGACATCGGCAACCGCTTCGGCGTTCGCGCCGGTGGTCCGCAGCTGCCGGGCCTCGACCAGCCGCAGTTCAATGTCGAGGAAATGATCGCCGGCTACAAGCAGATCGTCGCTCGTGCCCATGCCAAGGGGATCAAGGTGATCGGTTCGCCGATCGGCCCGTACAAGGGGGCCAGCTACTGGTCGGAGGAAGGCGAGGCGGCGCGCCAGAAGATCAACGACTGGATCCTCAACAGCGGTACCTTCGACGGCACTGTGCGCCTTGATACCGCCTTTGCCGACCCTGCCGATCCGCGGCAGATGCGCGACGGCTATCACATGGGCGACCACCTGCACGGCAGCGACGCTGGGCTGAAGGCGGTCGGGGATTCGATCGACCTGGGGTTGTTCAAGCGAAGCTGAGCCGGGACGGCAGCAGCCCCGGCAAGTTAGATCCTCCCCGAGCTTGTCTCGGGGAGGTGGCGCGCGCTGAAAGCGCGTGACGGAGGCGCAAGCGGAAGAGCGCGAGAGCCCCTCCACCATCCGCTGCGCGGATGGTCCCCCTCCCCGAGCAAGCTCGGGGAGGATCTCAAGAACCACCGACAGACGGCTCAAGCGCACAAAAAAAAAGGGTGGCACGCTGTTGCGTGCCACCCTTCTTTCAGGTCCGAACCTGGCGTTAGCCGCGTTCGCCCACCGGAGCCACCGGCGGAGGCGGCGGAGCCGGGCACGCTGCCGTAACCGGGACCACCTGACCGTTCGGGCAGGTCTTGGTCTGCGGCGGCGGAGGCGGCGGAGGAGGCGGCGGAGGCGGAGGCGGCGGAGGCGGCGGGGGAGGCGGCGGCGGCGGAGCCGCACCACCGAAGTTGAACACCACGCCACCAAGCAAGCTGTGCGAGCTGAACGAAGTCTCACCCAGACGGGTGCCATCGTCGAGATCAACACCACCGGCGTTGAAGTAACGATACTTCAGGGTCACATCGACACTGTCGCTGATCGCCTGACGTACACCCGCGATGACCTGCCACGCGAAGCCGGAATCCTTGTCGTCAAGGAACGGCGGCACGTTGTCATAGAGTCGAGCATTGTTCAGACCGACTTCGGCCCAGCCCACACCGCCGCCGACGAAGCCCGAAAGGCCATCATCGTCGCCGAAGTCGAGCATGCCGTTGACCATGAAGCTGAGAGCGCTGGCGCTGCCACCGCCGGCCGGGACCGTGGTGGTAACAATGGCACCGTTACCAGGCAGCAGCACCTGGGAGCTCAGTTCATCAATCCGGGCCTTTTTGTAAGCCGCTTCGCCTTCGAGCCTGAACCCGCCGAAGTCGTAGCCGATGATGACATCGCCGTCATAGCCGAAGTCAGTGTCGAGGATGATTGCGTCGTCTAGACCGTCTACGTCGATCTTGAGGTCGTTCGTAATCATGCCACCGAATTCAACACCGGCGTAAACCGCATTTTCGCGCGCTAACGCCGGAGTCGACAGAGCGACCGCGGCAGTTGCGAGGCCTAATGCAATCTTTCGCATTGGATTCCCCTTCAAATCATCTGTCGCCCCGACGGATCCCACACCCGTCCACGCGTCGGCGACAGTCTTCCTCACGACTCACAGGCCCGCGCTGTGTTCCTGAGGAAGATTAGTTTTACATCATACGTAGGTTGCTGTTGCATTGCTGCAACAACTTGCGGACGGAGGTCATTAGGGCAGGCGAGCGAGCGCGGGCAGATCAGTCCGGTCGCGCGCATAAGGATCGGGACCGACGGCCAGTCCACCGCCACTCGGCTGTACAGTCAGGTAAGTGATGTAGATCGGTACCGGCTCGGCCAGGTCGACCCGCTGCTCGGGAGACGCCCCGACGGTCGGCATTGAGCCCTGGAACAACCAGCGGCCGAACCTTGCCGCGTCTTCCAGTCGGACGCAGCCATTGCTGAACTGGCGTGCGCTCTCAAGCATCAACTTCTTGTCGGGCGTATCATGCAGATAGATACCCATCGGGTTGGGGAACTCGTACTTCACCTTGCCCATCGCGTTGGCGGCGCTGGGCTTCTGGCGAACAGGTTGTTCGACAGATCCGTCGCGGATCGCCTGCCAGTTGACGGAGTTGGGATCGAGCACCTGGGCATTTGGGCCATACTCCGAAATGACCTCGTAACCCCGTGTCCGCAGATAGGTGATACCCTGGGCGAGTACGTTCTTCGAAATCGTCTTCTGCACCAGGTTGCCGGGCACGTTCCAGTACGGATTGAGCGTGGCGTAACGGATATAGCCCGCCATGATCGGCGTCTGGGTATCGACCTTGCCGACCACGACCTTCATGGAATCAACCACCTGGCCGCCTTCGTACATGAACAGCCTGGCGCTAGCGATGTCGATCACGACGTGGCGCGACCAGGGCGGAGCCGGGAGGGCACGCACTCGGTTGAGGCTGGCCGTCGCCGGCAGCATCATCGACGCCGCATCGGGTTGGACCATCAGCTTCTGGCGCAGTTCGCCGTAAAGCGGGTGCATCCACTGAATATGCGACACGTAGTCCGTGAGCGACGGCGCGGCCGCGGCCGCGTCGAGCACCGTGTGCGCGGCCGGTTCGACCGGCTTCAGCACGTCGTGCTCGTAAAACATGGAATTGTTTCCAGTGTTACTGATCGCAGCCGCGTAAGTAGCCAGCGTGCGCGAGAGCAACAGCTCGGCCGCTGCGAGGTTCGTTGGCGACGCGTTCTGCTCTGCCAGGGCAATGGCATTTGCCAGCTCTGTCGCCCCCAGCGTCGCCGGGTCGAGCCCGTCGAATTCAGCTGTCTGGACGAGTTTCAGCAACGCATGCGCCGCCGGGTCAAGCTGACCGTTCTTTATCCACACCTGCCCATCGCGGTGAGTATAGAAGGCGAGCATGTCGCCCTTGGCCTGTTCGACGATCAGCGAGTGCAGCTGGAGTGAACCAGCCCCCTCCGCGTGTGCCGGCAGCGAGAATGACGCCGCCAATGCCATCGGCAGCACGGCCCGCCAGATCCCGGTGCGAACCGTGCTAAAGTACTGATTTATTTTCACCATATTGCACCCACAAAGCACTCGCAAAGCCAAAAATCAAGTGACTGCGTCATGCGACGCGCGAGCCAGGCATGTCGCAGGCTATTCCTTAATGGGTAATTTCTCAAGCCAATGCCGCGCTTCCCTCGCTTCGCGACAGGACTGTCCCGTCCGCCTGCAAACGTCTTCCAGTGCCTCTACGTTCCGGCGTTGTTGTTCGAGAAAATACGGATCGCTGAGAATTTTGGGCGAAAAGATCTCGCGCCTCGTCGCCGTTTGCGACGATTGGCGGGGCAATACTTCGGAGGAAGTGTTCCGTCCGCCGAGCATGAAGCCCAGCGGAAAGGCGATGGCCACGCCAATGAGCAAGGCGCATCCCGTCCGTGCAAGTCCCTTCCCGTTCACCCGTTCATCTCCAAGCCCTTGATTGCGCCCCGACAGCGGCTCACTTACGAAAGCCCTCAAGGAGAATGCTCATGCTGATCGGCTGCCCGCGAGAGATCAAGAACCGCGAGTACCGCGTGGGCCTCACGCCGGAAAGCGCCAAGGAGCTTGTCCGCCACGGGCATGAGGTCTGGGTCGAGAGCGGGGCGGGGCTCGGCATCGGGGCCGACGATGGCCAGTATCGTGATGCCGGCGCCAAAGTACTCGAGAGGCCCGCGCCGATCTTCGCCGATTGCGAAATGGTCGTGAAGGTCAAGGAACCCCAACCCGAAGAGCGCACCCAATTGCGCGAAGGCCAGATCCTCTACACCTACCTCCACCTTGCGCCCGATCCCGAGCAGACCGCCGATCTCGTCAAGTCCGGGGTGACGGCGATTGCCTACGAGACCGTGACCGGCCCCGGCGGCACCCTGCCGCTGCTCAAGCCGATGAGCCAGGTCGCAGGGCGCATGAGCATTCAGGCCGGCGCCACTGCGCTCGAGAAGGAAAACGGCGGCCGGGGCGTACTGCTGGGCGGGGTCCCCGGCGTCATGCCTGGCGTGGTGATCGTGATTGGCGGCGGCGTGGTCGGCTTCAATGCCGCGCAAATGGCCGTCGGCCTCGGGGCAGATGTCACGGTGCTCGACAACAATCCCGACACCTTGGAAAAGCTCGGTATCCACTTCGAAAGCCGCGCCAAGACGCGCTTTTCCAACCAGGCCAACATCGCCGACGCCATCTGCAGCGCAGACCTGGTCATCGGCGCGGTGCTGGTGCCGGGAGCTGCCGCCCCGAAGCTGGTCACCCGCGACATGCTCCAGTGCATGAAGGTCGGCGCGGTGCTGGTCGACGTGGCGATCGACCAAGGCGGCTGTTTCGAGACCAGCCATCCTACGACGCACGACAATCCGACTTTCGTGGTCGACGGCATCGTCCATTATTGCGTCGCCAACATGCCCGGCGCGGTTGCCCGCACCAGCACTTATGCGCTGAACAACGTCACTCTGCCGCGGGCGCTGAAGATCGCCGACCTCGGTTGGAAAGAAGCGATGCGCCGCGACCCCCATCTCGCGGAGGGGCTCAACGTCCATGCCGGACGAGTGACCTATCCGGCGGTGGCGGAAGAGCTGGGTTATGAATTGCTCCCGGTAGAGCAGGCGCTGGCCTAGGCCTTCATCATTCCTGGTTGATCGCACGGGAAATCTAGGTCAGCCTGCCGGCCCCACCTGAGAGGGGCCAGGAATGCTCTCTGTCTGGCGCGCTGCCACGCTAACACTCGCGATCCTGATCGCGACATCCGCGCACGCCACCGAGCCCGCCCCGGAAGACACGCCGGCCGCTCCGTCGAGCGAACCGGCCCCCGATCCTGCCGAGAGCGAGAACAGCATCATCGTTACCGGCAAGGTGGCCCCTCCGACACGCGACGAGGTGTACCAACAGGCGCTCGACGTGAGCCGCGTCGACACCGGCCGTCTCTACGAGGAAGCCCTGGCGCGGATCACCACACCGATCTGCCCAGCCGTGCAGGGCCTCAAGCCCGAGTTGGCCGACGAGATCATCGAACGCATCCGCGCCAACGCGGCCCGGCTGAACTTGCGGCTGGGCCGGGCACGGTGCTCGACCAACATTCTCGTCACCTTCGTCGACAACGGACAGGAGCTCCTCAGCGATCTCGCCGAAAATCACCCGCGGATGTTCAATCTGGTCGAGAAATCCGAACAGACCGAGCTGCTCGCCGCAGAAGCGCCGGTGCGGGTATGGAACGTGGTCGAGACCAAATGGCGCAATGGCGCGCCGCTGTCCTACTGGCGCGGCAAGCCGCAACGACCGAGCGTACGAGGGAGCACCGACCTGCTCCTGCCCACGCGCAACGACATCAACTTCGCCCTGGTTGTGTTCGACCGGGAGGCGGTGGTGGGAATGACCGCAACCCAGCTGGCCGACTATGCGACCATGCGCGGGCTCAGCCATACCCGCCCGACAAACGGTGACCAGCCGATGGCGACGATCCTGGCATTGTTCGAGGAAGATGTGGGCGATGGGCCGGCCGAACTGACGCCGTTCGACATAGGCTACTTGCGCAGCGTCTACTTCTGGCGACCCGATATGCCGGTGCCTGGGGTCGGCCGGCTTCAAGGCGTGCGCGGGCGAGAGCGCCGCGCGCGCGAGGAGTTGTCGGAGCCCTAGTCCGCTGGGGCCTTTGGGCGAGCGATCCTGGGTTTCCTGACCTTCTACTTTGCCTTCGCCACCGTCGCTGCCAACGATCGTGGGCAGGATGGCAAACTAGAGCGAATGGGGAATCTCTCCGGCCGATTTCGGGTTTGCCCTAATTGTCAACGAACTAGCTAACCTGCAGACGAATCACGGGCAGCAAGCCTGTCGCCGTCTTGCTCCACTGGGACAGCGGCCTGCCAAATGCCCAACTTTTTTAGTTAGGAACGTGGCCATGATCCGTCGAGCTCTCATTACCTCCACCCTGGCTCTGTCGCTGCTGGTTGGCACAACAGCCCAAGCTGCGCCGGCTCGCTTAGCCTCGCCAGTTAGCGCTGATAGCGAAGCAGTTGGGGGAGATTCCACAATCTGGATCGTCGGCGGCGCCGTCGTTGCCGTCATCTTGCTTATTCTCATCCTCGACGATGGTGACGATTCGCCTACCAGCCCCTGAACAGGTTGAGCTTGCTTTCGTAGGTTGGGGTCTGACGTTGTAGCGAGCCGATGATGCCGACTAAGGCTCGGGCCCGAGGAACGGCGCCGAAACTTCAGTCGGGACCCGCTGCAACCGCCCGGTCTCTCGGTCGATCATGGCCCAAGTGGTCTTGGCCCGGACCAGCGCCTTGCCCTTCGCGTCGGTGAAAGTGAAGTGGCGGTCGAACCGCGCACCGGTCGGTTGATCGAGGATCTCCGTCACACCCTCGACGCTCTCGCCAAGTTCGATGTTGCCGCGGTAGTCGATCTCATGCCGCGTCACGACCCAGGCATAGGCAGCGGCATGCGCAGGATCGGCGTCGCGCATCCAGTGGGCCGTCGCCAAGTCCTCCATCCAACGCACCCAGACGGTGTTGTTGACGTGCCCGTTCTCGTCGATGTGTTCGGCGAGCGCGGTGAAGGTCATGGCGAAGCGATTGCTCAAGCCTTGATCCCCATCTGCCACAGGATGAAGGCGAACTCCTCGGCGGTTTCCTTCAGGCTCTCGAACCGCCCGGACTTGCCGCCGTGGCCGGCGCCCATGTTGGTCTTGAGCAGCAGCTCGTTTCCGTCGGTCTTCAACTCGCGCAGGCGGGCGACCCACTTGGCGGGTTCCCAGTAAGTCACGCGCGGATCGTTGAGCCCGGCCGTGACCAGCAGCGGCGGATAGGCCTGCGCCTTCACGTTGTCGTAGGGCGAGTAGGACTGGATCAGCTCGAACGCCGCGCGGTCCTCGATCGGGTTCCCCCATTCCGGCCATTCGCCAGGGGTCAGCGGCAGCGAGGCGTCGAGCATGGTCGCGAGGACGTCGACGAACGGCACATGCGCGACGACGGCGCCCCACAACGCGGGGTCTGAATTGATCACCGCGCCCATGAGCTCGCCGCCGGCCGATCCACCCGAGATGCTGATCTTTCCAACCTTAGTCAGGCCAAGCTCGACCAAGCCTTTCGCCACGTCGACGAAGTCAGTGAAGGTGTTGACCCGGCTTTCGAGCTTGCCCGCCTTGTACCAGCGCCGGCCGAGGTCGTCCCCGCCGCGGATGTGGGCGATGGCATAGGCAAAGCCGCGGTCGACCAGGCTCAGCCGAGTGGTCGAGAAGCCTGGCGGGATGGCGATGCCATAGGCACCGTAGCCGTAGAGATGCAGCGGCCCTGCCCCGACGCGGTCTTTGCGGTACATCACGCTGACCGGGATCGCCGTCCCGTCGCGCGCGGCGATCTCGAGCCGCGCGGTGGTGTAGAGCGAGCGGTCGTAGCCCGAGGGGATTTCCTGCACCTTGAGCAGTTCCAGCCGCCGCTCGGCGACGTGGAAATCGTACGTGCTCGAGGGGCTGATCATGCTCTCGTAGGAGACCCGGATCACCGTCTGTTCGTACTCGGGATTGTTGCCGGTCCCAGCAGTGTAGCTCGCCTCGGGAAACTCGATCGGTTCGATGCGGGCCAGGTCGTCGTAGTAACGGATCTCCAGCCGATCGAGACCGCCCAGCCGACCTTCGACGATGTAGAAATCGCGGAACAGCTCGAACCCGGTCAGGTAGAATTCGTCCGACCCCTCGATCAGTGTCGTCCACTCGCCCGGCCGCTCGATCGCGGCAGTGGCAATGCGGAAGTTCTCGTGCGTGTCGTTGGCGTGGATGAACAACGTGCCTTCGCGCTCGTCGACGTCGTATTCGAGGCCCTTCTCGCGCGGACGCACCAGGATCTGTTCGGCCAGGGGATCGGCCGCGGGGACCAGTCGGACCTCGCTCGTCTCGTGATCGCCGGCAGAGATGATGATCCACTGCTCGTTGGCCGAAAGCGAGGCCGAGACGCGGAAGCCCTCGTCGTCCTCGTGGTAAAGCTCGATGTCCTCGGCAACCGGTTGGCCCAGCCAGTGCAGCCGGGCGTTGTCGGTCCGCCACTGCTCGTTGGCGAGCGAGTAGATCAGCCCCTTGTCGTTCGCGACCCAGATCAGCGCGGACAGCGTGCCGGGGATCTCGTCGGGCAGATGCACTCCGCTGGCGATATCCTTGATCCGCGCGGTGAAGCGCTCCGAGCCGTTGTCGTCCACCGAATAAGCCAGCAGGCGCCCGTCCTTGGTGGTCGAGATCGCACCGAGGCGGAAGTACTCCTTGCCCTCCGCCAGCGCCGTTTCGTCGAGGATCAGCTCGTCGGCGCTGCCGTCATCTGCAGCGCCCACCGGGCGGCGCCACCACTTCTTGTACTCGGCGCCTTCTTCGAACTCGATCCAGTAGAGGAAATCGCCGTCCTTCTGCGGCACCGACTTGTCGGCTTCCTTGATCCGCCCGCGCATTTCCTTGAACAACGCGTCGATCGTGCCCTGGTGCGAGGCCATGCGCGCTTCGAACCAGGCGTTCTCCGCCGCGAGGTGTTCGAGCACTTCCTTGTCGTTCACTTCGGGATAGCCGGGATCGCGCAGCCAGGCGTAATCGTCGGAAACCGTGATCCCGTGGTGAGTCACGCTGGAAGGCTTGCGAACCGCGACAGGAGGCCGCGCCGGAGTGGCATCATTCATGGCGTGCATCTATGTAGGACTCGAAAGGACCGCAACAATGCTGATGCAAACCCACGAAGCCCGTCTCGACGCGCTGAGGAAGCAACTCGAAAAGCAGGGAATCGACGGGTTCGTGATTCCGATCTCGGACGAGCACCTCAGCGAATATGTCGGTTCCTACGCCCAGCGGCTCGCGTGGCTGACCGGATTCGGCGGCTCTGCGGGCACTGCGGCGGTGCTCAAGAACAAGGCGGCGATGTTCGTCGATGGGCGCTACACCCTGCAGGTGCGCGACCAGGTCGATGGGCGGCTCTACGAATACAAGTCGGTCCCTCAGGACAGCCTTGCGGAGTGGCTCGCGGCCAACGCCGGCAAGGGTGCAAAGATCGGCTTCGACCCGTGGCTGCACACGCGCGGCTGGGCGAAGGCGGCAGCGGCGGCGCTGGAGAATGTTGGAGCGGAGTTGGTCGCTGTCGAGGCCAATCCGATCGACGCCGTATGGCAGGACCAGCCCACGCCCTCCGCCGCTGAGGCCTTCATCCAGGACGAAGCGCTGGCGGGACGTTCGAGCGCGGACAAGCGCTCCGAAGTGGCCGAATGGCTCAAGGCCAAGAAGCTCGACGCGGCGGTGATCTCGTCGCTCGATTCGGTCGCCTGGCTGCTGAACATCCGCGGCGCCGACGTTGAGCGCACCCCCGTCGCGTTATCCTACGTCATTGCTCATGCCGATGGCACGGCGGACTGGTTCATCGAGCCGGGCAAGGTCCCCGCGGAAGTCTCCGCCAAGCTCGGGAACGCGGTGAGGGTAAGGCCGCGCGGCGATTTCACCGCGGCGCTCGGCGAACTCTCTGGCAAGCGTGTCGCGGCCGATCCTGACCGCGCGGTGGCGGCGATCTTCGCCGCGCTCGACAGCGCCGGGGCGATGGCCGTTCCGCTGACCGATCCCGTAGTCCTGCCCAAAGCGATCAAGAACCAGGCCGAGCAATCGGGACACCGCGCGGCCCAGGCGCGCGACGGTGCAGCGGTCGCACGGTTCCTTCACTGGCTCTCGGTCGAAGGGCCCAAGGGTACGGTCGACGAACTTTCCGCCGCCGATCGCCTGCAGGCGTTCCGCAAGGACACCGGCGACCTGCGCGACCTGTCGTTCGACACCATCTCCGGCGCCGGCCCCAACGGTGCGGTGGTGCACTATCGCGTAAGCGAGGAAACGAACCGCAAGCTCGAGCCCGGCAGCGTCTACCTGGTCGATTCCGGCGGACAGTACCCCGACGGCACGACCGACATCACCCGCACCGTATGGATCGGCCCGGGCGAGGCTCCGGCGGAAGTCCGCGACCGCAACACCCGCGTGCTCAAGGGCCACATCCGCCTCGCCACGCAGACCTTCCCGGTTGGGACCGCCGGTTCGCAGCTCGACACCCTCGCTCGCCAGTTCCTGTGGGACGCCGGGCTCGATTACGCCCACGGCACCGGCCACGGCGTGGGCAGCTTCCTCGCGGTTCACGAAGGCCCGCAGCGCATCGCCAAGGCCCGCGGAGGGCAGGCCGGGACCGACCAGGAACTGCTCGCGGGCATGATCCTCTCGAACGAGCCCGGCTACTACAAGACCGGCGAGTACGGCATCCGCATCGAGAACCTCGTGCTTGTCGAACCGCGCAAGATCGCCGGGAGCGAAGGCGATTGGCTCGGGTTCGAAACGCTAACGCTGGCGCCGATCGACAAGGCGCTGGTCGACCGTTCGCTGCTGTCGCCGGCCGAGCTGGCGTGGTGGAACACGTACCATGCGCGAGTGCGTGAAGTCCTCGCGCCGCAGCTTGAAGGCGACGCCTTGGCCTGGCTGGAGGAGGCGTGCAGCCCCTTGTAAGGTGGGGCGGCACCTTGAAGGGTGCCTTTAGTAGTGCTATTTAAAGCCCTCTAAAGCATCCTTCGGAGGGCGAAATGCCTCATTCCATCTTCGCCGGCGTGACAGCGAGTGTCACCGAACTCAAACGCAACCCTATGGGCACCATGGCGGCTGGAAATGGCGGCGCCGTTGCGATCCTCAATCGCAATGAGCCCGCGTTCTATTGTGTGCCGGCGGAAGAGTTCGAGGCGATGCTGAACCTGATCGAGGACGCCGAACTCAACGCTATCGCCAACGCGCGGGCGGGGAGTCCTGAGATCGTGGTGTCGCTGGATGACCTATAGCCTCCGCTTTCGGGTGGAGGCCAAGAAGGAATGGGACGGGCTCGGCGCCACCGTACGTAGCCAATTCAAGAAGAAATTGGCGGAGAGGCTGGAAAACCCCCACGTGCCGTCGGCCAAGCTGCGGGGATCCGCCAACAGATACAAGATCAAGCTGCGATCGGTCGGTTATCGTCTGGTCTACGAGGTGAGAGACACCGAACTCGTCGTTAGCGTGATCGCAGTCGGCAGGCGCGACCGGAACTCAGTTTATCACGATGCCGCGCGGAGGCAGTAGCATCCGAAAAGCGCGCACCTGCTTGTAATGTTGGATTTGTTCTACTAATGTTCTCATCGAGTCGAGTCGCAAAGGGGAGAGTGCGGTCATGATCGGTTATGTAACTGTGGGCACCAACGATCTGGCGCGTTCGGCCGCCTTCTATGGCGAGATCGCGAAGATTCTCGGTCATGGGCAATTATTCTCGACGGAGCGGACTGTCGCCTGGGGCACTCCGGAAAAAGGCGCGATGATGAGCGTCATCACGCCCTACGACGGTGAGCCCGCGACGGTCGGCAATGGTTCGATGTTCGGCTTCCCGGCGGAGCGAGAGGAGCAGGTCCACCAGATCTACGACTTCGCCCTCGCCAACGGCGGCAAGGACGAAGGTCCTCCCGGACCGCGTGGGGAGCAGTTCTACGGCGCCTATTTCCGCGATCCGGAGGGCAACAAGCTGGTCGCCTACGTCTTCAGCGGCTGAGGAGGTCCTGGCGATGGCTGGAGCGAACATTCAATCCTACCCGATCCACCTCGGCAACGGCGGCTCCGCAGTGCCGCAGCCGGAGTTTCCCCGCGATGAGCGGGCGATGCAATGGTACATGGACTACGGCGCGCGCCATGCCGACGACGGTACCGATGGGCGGCTCGTTTCGTGCTTCCGCTTCACCGAGGACTGGGCCGGATGGGAAATGCACCCGGCGGGCGCCGAAGTGGTGATCTGCACCGAAGGCCGCATCACCCTGATCCAGGAAATCGACGGCGAGCATGTACGAACCACGCTCTCTCCGGGCGAATACGCGATCAATCCGCCAGGCGTATGGCACACCGCCGACGTTCAAGGCGAAGCGACCGGGTTGTTCGTAACGCCCGGTGTCGGCACCCAGGGGCGTCCACGCTGAAACCCGCGGCAGGGGCTTGCCGGCAAGTGAACGCCACCCCTCTCGCGCGACAAATTGCGACAATTTTTGCCTCTCCCGGCAAATCCATGCGACATAGCGTGCGTACAAGAGGTTTCATGGGCAGCGGGGCGCCGAGTCCTCTGCTTCCCTTCAGGTCGGCGCCCCGTTGCTCAATCAGACCAAAATGGGAGTATGCTTGATGCGCAAGACGCTCACCCTATCGCTTGCCGCGATCGCAGCCCTGGCTGCCGGCAGCGCCGCATTCGCGCAGGAAGCGCCCCAGGAACGCTCCGGTCGCGAGCCGCGCCCGCCGATGACCCGCACCGATGTCGAACAGCGGACCAACGAAGCCTTCGCCCGCATGGACGCGAACAAGGACGGCGTCCTCAACCAGGCCGATCGTGAAGCACGCGAGAAGTCCGCGTTCGACCGCATCGACACCAATCAAGACGGCGCCATCAGCCCTGAGGAATTTGCCGCGCGGGGCGGTGAGCGTCGCGAAGCACGCCAAGCCAAGGCCGAGCCTGACCAGCGCCCCGGACCCCGTATGGGCCGCCGCGGACCTGGTGGCCCTGGACCGATGGGCTTTGGCCTCGCTCGTAACGCCGACACCAACGGCGACGGCGCAGTGACCCAGGCTGAGTTCGCCTCGGCCGCGCTGACTCGCTTCGACAGCGCCGATGCCAACAAGGACGGCACCCTCAGCCGCGAAGAACGCCGTGCCCAGCGCGGCAATCGTGGCAATCACCGTGACCACCGCCGCCCGCCCGAGGCCGGATGAACAGCAATAGCGCTACTTCCGCGGCCCAAGCGACCGCCACCCCCGTGCGGCTGTTGCTGGTCGATGACGAGCCGACCCTACGTGAGCCCCTGGCCGAGTACCTGACTCGCCAGGGGTTTGTCGTGTCACAGGCCGAAGACGCTGCCCGCGCGCGCTCGGCCCTGCTTTCGGACACTCCGGACCTGGTCCTGCTCGACATCATGATGCCGGGCGAAGACGGCCTGTCTCTGTGCCGGCACCTTACCGAGACCAAGAACCTGCCGGTCATCATGCTCACCGCCAGGAGCGAGGCAACCGATCGCATCGTCGGGCTGGAGATCGGCGCCGACGACTACGTCGTAAAGCCGTTCGAACCGCGCGAACTCGTAGCCCGCATCCGCTCGGTCCTGCGGCGCGCGACGCGCCCCACACTCACGCCCGAAGAAGACGCGCCGTACGAGTTCGAGAACTGGAAGCTCGACCCGCTCAAGCGCCGGCTGTCCGATCCGCAGGGCATCGTCGTGCCCCTGTCATCGGCCGAGTTCCGCCTGCTCGTCGCCTTCCTCAACCACCCGCGCCAGGTGCTCGACCGCGACCGGCTGCTCGACATGGTGCAGGGCCGCGAGGCGCATCTGTTCGACCGCGCCGTCGATAACCAGGTCAGCCGCCTGCGCCGCAAGATCGAGGAAGACAGCCGCGATCCCAAGCTGATCCAGACCGTGTGGGGCGGCGGCTACCGCCTCGCCGCCGACGTGCGCCGCCTCGCCCCAGAACGTGATTAGAGATTAAGAACTTGCGAAAATTCCTGCCGAAAAGCCTGCTGGGGCAGATGTTGCTGTCCGTGGCCCTCGCGCTGCTGGTGGCGCAGGCGATCTCCGCCGTGCTGCAATACCGCGCCGCCGAACAGCGCCGCGAGATGATCGCAGCGAACGGCCTCGCCTTCCAGCTCGTCACCGAACCGCGCTTCGATTTCCGCCCGAACTCGCATGGGCCTGACAAGGCCAAGCGAGGGCGCTGGCAACGGTTGCGTGTCGAGAGAACGTCTCAAGATCCGTTGAAAGCGGGCGAAGTGCGCGATTCCGAAAGGGAGGCGCTGCTCCGCACGATCCTGGTCGACCAGGGCATCGACCCGGCAAAGCTGATGGTCGTTACTCGCCGAGTGGCCAACGATGATTACGTCATGGCCCAATCGCGGGGCCGCGAACGGACCGAACGGTCCGAACGATCCGACTGGGCCAATGGCCGAATGCTCGTCGCCGGCCTGCAGCGCCAGGGAGAGACCGAATGGACCGTGGCGCGCTGGGCGATTTCCGAGCGTGAGCCCGACCAGTTGGGCGCGCTGATCGGGCAGACGCTGCTGCTCTACGTCGTGCTGGTCGGCGGCCTGGCGCTGCTGCTGCGGCGGATCACCCGCCCGCTCGCCGCGCTGACCCGCCGTGTCGAACACTTCGCCGCCACGCGCGAGATCGACGGGCAGATCGAACCCACCGGTCCGGACGACACGCGTCGCCTGATCATGGCGCTCAACCTGATGGAATCGCGCATCGCCGCGCTGCTCAACGAAAAGGACGTGATGCTCGGCGCCATCGGGCACGACCTGAAGACGCCGCTGGCGGCGCTACGGGTCCGCATCGAGTCAGTCGAGGACGATACCGAACGGGCCAAGATGGCCGCCAGCATCGAGGATCTGTCCCGCTCGCTCGACGACATTCTCTCGTTGGCCCGCGTCGGACGGCCGAGCGACCCGCTGGAACGGACAGACCTTTCGGCGCTGCTCGCTTCAGTGGTCGAAGAATACGAGGACATGGGCGAGCCGGTCGAGCTGGGCGCCACCCAACGCGTAGCCATGGCCTTGCGTGCCACCTGGCTGCGCCGCGCCATGCGCAACCTCATCGGCAATGCGCTCCGTTACGGCGAACGCGCCCGCGTCTCGCTCGTCCGCCAAGGCAACGAGGCGGTGATCACCATCGAGGATGACGGTCCCGGCATCCCCGAAGGCGACATCGCCCGCCTGATGGAACCCTTCGCCCGCGGAGAATCCTCGCGCAATCGCGAAACCGGCGGTGCTGGCCTTGGCCTGACGCTGGCCCGCGCGATCGCCGAGCAGCACGGCGGCACGATTTCACTGCGCAACCGCAACGCCGCAGTCGGCAAGCCCGCCGGCCTGATCGCCGAATTACGCCTACCGCTCGACTAGCGGCGTGGCGCTGGCCGGCGCCCGCTGCTAGGGCCGCTTACTTCGGAGATTTTCGGAGCCCCTTCCTTGAAGCGCACCACCGCTAGTGCCTCTGCTGTCAAAGCCCTGGCCGCATTTTTTCTTGCCGGTAGCACCCTAGCCTCCGCGCCGGTTGCGCTCGCCCAACCGGTCACGCTCGCCCCGCTGCCGGATTCAGTGCCGAGCGATCTGCCGCGCTCGGCCCGACCGATCCACTACTCGATCCATATCGAACCGGACGCGCAGAAGCTCACCTTCACCGGCACCCAGGAGATCGAGCTCGAGGTTTTCACCCAGGTCGACGCCCTGACGCTGCACGCGCTCGAACTGGAGATCGGCCGCGCCGAACTCACCCGCGCCGACGGCACCGGCCGCGTCACTCTGACGCCCACGACCGATACCGAAGCCCAGACCGTAAAGCTCGCCGCGCCCACGCCGATCGCACCCGGCACCTACCGCGTGCACATCGAATACACCGGCAAGATCAACACCCAGGCAATGGGCCTGTTCGCGCTCGACTACCCCGACAAGCGCACCGGAGAGACGGTGCGCGGCCTGTTCACCCAGTTCGAAGCCCCCGACGCCCGCCGGTTCGCGCCGATGTTCGACGAGCCCAGCTACAAGGCCACCTTCAACCTCTCGGCCACGGTCCCCGCCGGCCAGATGGCCATCGGCAACATGCCGATCGCCAGCGAAAAGAAGCTGCCCGACGGGCGCAAGCTGGTGACCTTCGCTACCAGCCCGAAGATGTCGTCCTACCTGCTGTTCTTCGCGCTCGGCGACTTCGAGCGGCTGTCCACCAAGGGCCCGGGCGGCGTGGATCTCGGCATCGTCAGCCCCACCGGCAGCGGCGAGCAGGCGCGCTATTCGCTCGACCTGATGGCGCCGCTGATCGAGTATTATACCGACTACTTTGGCGTGCCCTATCCGCTGCCCAAGCTCGACAACATCGCCGCCCCGGGTGAATCGCAGTTCTTCGGCGCGATGGAGAACTGGGGCGCGATCCTCACGTTCGAGAAGTACCTGCTCGACGATCCGACCATCACCAGCCCGGCTACCCGCAACTACATCTACACCGCCGGCGCGCACGAGATCGCCCACCAATGGTTTGGCGACATCGTGACCATGGCCTGGTGGGACGACCTCTGGCTCAACGAAGGTTTCGCCAGCTGGATGGAGACCAAGGCGGCGGCCAAGTTCAACCCCGACTGGTACCCGCTGATCACTCGCGTCACCGGCCGCGAGACAGCCATGGGCTATGACGGCTTCGCCACCACCCACCCGGTGATCCAGCCGATCCGCACCGTCTCCGAAACCAACCAGGCGTTCGACGCGATCTCCTATTCGAAGGGCGAAGCGGTCATTTCGATGCTGGAAGCTTACGCCGGCGAAGACGTCTGGCGCGAAGGCATCCGCACCTACATCCAGCGCCACCGCTACGGGAACACCACCAGCGAGGACTTGTGGCGCGCGGTCGAGGAAGCGGGCGCGGCAAACCTCGTCGCGGTTGCTCGCGACTTCACGCTCCAGCCGGGCATTCCGCTGGTCAAGGCCGAAGCCGAATGCCGCGAAGGCGTGACGCATCTGACCCTGACCCAGAGCGAATTCAGCCGCGACCGCAAGGACGAGGTCGCCGCCAAGCCTCAGCACTGGCGCGTGCCCCTGCTGATCCAGGCCCAAGGCGCCGATCCGAAGCGGGTGCTGCTCGAAGGCAGCGCGGCCCTCGAATTGCCCGGTTGCGGGGCCGTGGTCGTGAACGGCGGCCAACTCGGCTACTTCCGCACGCTCTATTCGCCTGCAATGTCCGCCCAGCTAGTCAAGGCGATGCCGACGCTCGATCCGATCGATCAGCTCGGCTTGGTACGCGACAGCATCGCGCTGGCGGAAGCAGGCTACCAGCCGCTTTCGCTCGGGCTCGACATGCTCGCGGCGGTGCCGGGCGATGCCAATCCGGTGGTGGCCGAGGGCGTCGTCGCTCGCTGGGGCGCAATCCATCGCGTGGCCTCCGAAGCGGACCAGCCCGCCGTCGCCAAGGCCGCACGCGACATCTGGCTTCCGCGGCTTGAGCAGCTCGGCTTTGACGCGATGCCCCAAGAGTCACTGGCGGATACGCAACTGCGCGTCCAACTGCTGAACACGCTCGGCAACATGAACGATCCGACGGTGGTCGCGGAAGGCCGCCGCAGGCTCGCCCTGCTGGCAGACAATCCCCGCGCACTCGATGGGCCGCTCAAGACCACATGGCTGGCAATCGCCGCCCGCAACGCGACCGCGGAGGAATGGGACGAGCTATCGAAGCTCGCCGCCAATGCCCCGTCAGCGGTCGAGCGCCAGGCTTACTATCGCCTGCTCGGCGCGGTCAGCGACAAGGCTCTGGCCCAGCGCGCGCTCGACTTCGCTCTAACCGGCAAGGCCGGCACCTCGAGCGCAACCATCATCGCCGCAGTCTCCGAACAGCACCCCGACCTCGCGTTCGACTTCGCCCTCGCCAACCGCGCGGGCGTGGACGCGATTCTCGATTCAGGCGGACGCCCCACTTACATCGCCGGCCTCGCCAATACCTCTCGCGACCCGGCGATGGTCGGCAAGCTGGAGCGTTTCAGCGAGTCCGTCCCGGCGGACGAGCGGCGTCCGGTGCAGACCGTGATCGCCTCGCTCAAGCAGCGCCTCAAAAGCGAGCCGAAGATGCGCACCCAGGTCGGGGAATGGCTGGCCGCTAATCCCGGCTAAATCCTCTCCGAGCTTGCTCGGGGAGGGGGACCGTCCGCGTAGCGGATGGTGGAGGGGCGTTGTGTTGTTCCGCTTACCCCTCCGTCACGCGCTTACAGCGCGCGCCACCTCCCCGAGACAAGCTCGGGGAGGATCTAGCGCATCAGCCCGCCGACAAGGTTGCGGACGAACCGCCCAAAGAACTGCCCGCCGAGATCCGTCGCAATCGAGCCGGCAGCCGAAGTCGCGGCCGTTCGCATCGGATTTGAACTCGACTTGCGCCCCGTCACCGCCGCCGCGGCAATCGTTGCGGCCGAGCCGGCCACGGCCCCCGCCGCGCGCTTGCCCGCCTTCTCCCAAATGCTCGGGCTCAGACGCTCGCGCTTGGCGACTTCCTCGCGCCCCTTGTCCGCCACTTCCGCCGCCGTGGCCGCAGCATCGGTGGCTTTCTGGGCGATCACTTCTTCGGCGCTCTCCCGGTCGATCAGCGTGTCGTACTTGCCGGTAAACGGACTGACCGACTGGATCACCGCACGCTCGTTTGCCTCCAGCGGACCGAGGCGCGAACAAGGCGGCTTGATGAGCGTGCGCTGGACCACCGAAGGAGCGCCATCCTCCAGAAGCGTCGAAACAAGCGCTTCGCCGGTCTTGAGCTCGGTAATCGCGACGGCGACGTCCAAATCAGGGTTGATGCGGAACGTCTCGGCCGCGGCGCGGATCGCTTTCTGGTCGCGCGGGGTGAAGGCGCGCAGGGCGTGCTGCACCCGGTTGCCGAGCTGGCCCGCGACCTTTTCCGGAATGTCGATCGGGTTCTGGGTCACGAAGTAGACGCCCACGCCCTTCGAGCGGATCAGGCGCACCACCGTCTCAATCGTGTCCTGCAAGGCGTCGGGTGCGTCCTCGAACAGCAGGTGAGCCTCGTCGAAGAAGAACACCAGCTTGGGCTTCTCCGGGTCACCGACCTCGGGCAGCACCTCGAACAGTTCGGCGAGCAGCCAGAGCAGGAAGGTGGCGTAGAGCTTGGGGCTGCGCATCAGCCGGTCGGCGGCCAGGATATTGACCAGCCCGCGGCCCTGCTCGTCAGTGCGAATGAAGTCCTCGATCTCCAGCGCCGGCTCGCCGAAGAACATCCCGCCACCCTGGCTGTCGAGTGCGAGCAACTGGCGCTGAATGGTACCGACAGTCGCCTTCGAAACATTGCCGTACTTGGTCGTCAGCGCCGCGGCGTTCTCGGCGGTGTAGAGCAGCATCGACTGGAGGTCGTCGAGGTCGAGCAGCAGCAACCCCTCGTCGTCAGCGTAGCGGAAGGCGATGTTGAGCACCCCTTCCTGCGTCTCGTTCAGCCCCAGCAAGCGAGAGAGCAGCAGCGGCCCCATTTCGGAAACCGTGGTGCGGATCGGGTGGCCCTGTTCGCCGAACAGGTCCCAGAACACCACCGGGTTATCGGCATAGGCATAGTCGGTCATGCCCAGTTCGACCGCCCGCTCTTCCAGCTTGGCCGCGTTCTTAAAGGTCGGCGAGCCCGGCATGGCGAGGCCGGCGAGGTCGCCTTTCACGTCGGCCAGAAACACCGGCACGCCATCTTTCGAGAAGCTTTCTGCCAGGCCCTGGAGCGTCACCGTCTTCCCGGTACCCGTCGCGCCGGCGATCAAGCCATGGCGGTTGGCGCGCGAAAGTTCGAGCACTTGCCGCTCGCCATTGGCGCCGAGTCCGAGGAAGATTGCCGCCATAATCCGCTCCTTCAGTCGCCCTGGAAGTGTGGCGTAGCGCTCTTCGCGTGGTCAAGCGATAGACATGGGCTGATTTACGGTTAGAGCGCAGAAATGGCAGAGTACAAACCCTTCGTTTTGCTGGACGACGCACGCGCGGAAGGCGCGAGCGATGCACAGCTGTTCGAAGACCCGAGCGAAATTTTCGTTGCCCGGCGGCCTGAGGAAGTCCTCCCCGTGCTCGAAGCCGCGGAGGCTGCCCGCAAGGCGTCGGGCGGAACACTCGCGGGCTATCTCGCTTATGAGGCCGGGCTGGCGCTCGAACCCAAGCTGGCGCCGCTCGCCGCCGCGCGGACCGGGGCCGATGGCCCGCTCGTTTGGTTCGGCCTGTTCGACGCCCCGAAATTGATTCCCACGGATCAGGTTGCCGACTGGCTGGCCGAACGCGCCGGCTCGGGCCCTGCTTCTATTGGCCCGCTCCAGCCGCAAATCTCGACCGGCGCCTACCTCGATGCCTTCGCCACCTTGCAGGAGGCGATCCGCGCCGGCGATATCTACCAGGCCAATCTGACCATGCCGCTGGCAGGGGCTGCGCGCGGCGATCCGCTGGCGCTCTATGCCGCGATCAGGCCCGCCGCCAATGCCGGCTATGGCGGCGTGATCTTCGACGGATCGCACTGGCTGCTCAGCTTCAGCCCTGAACTGTTCTTCTCGCTCAAGGGTGACGCCGCCAAGGCCAAGCCGATGAAGGGCACCCGCCCACGCGGGCAGACTCCCGACGAGGACAAGGCGCTGGCTGACGAGTTGGCAGGCTCGGCCAAGGACAAGGCCGAAAATCTGATGATCGTCGACCTGCTGCGCAACGACCTTTCGCGAGTGGCGGTTGCCGGCACGGTCAAGGTCGAAGACCTCTTCACCATCGAGACTTACCCCACTTTGCATACGATGGTTTCGACCGTGCGAGCCCAGTTGCGGCCGGGCCAGGACGCGATGGACATGGTGCGCGCGCTTTTTCCGTGCGGATCGATCACGGGCGCCCCCAAGGTCCGCGCCATGGAACTGATCGACGCGGTCGAGCGCGACGCCCGGGGCCCCTATTGCGGCTCGATGGGGCGTATCGGCACCGACGAAGCCGCCTTCAACGTCGCCATCCGTACGATCCGTCTCACGCCCGGAGAGAACGACCGGCACCACGCGGTGCTCGGGGTTGGCGGCGCGATCGTGGCGGACAGCGATGGCATGGCCGAATGGCGCGAGTGCCTTATCAAGGGCGGCTTCGCCCGCGAGGCCGCTGGCGGCCATGACCTGATCGAGACCATGCGCTTCGATCCGCAGGAAGGGATGCCGCTGCTCGAGCTGCACCTCGAACGGATGAAGGCTAGCGCGGCCGAGCTCGGCTTCGCCTTCGACCGCCACGAGGTACGCAATCGCATCCACGCGCTGTGCTTCGAGCTTGAGGCTCCCGCCAAAGTACGACTGGTGGTCTCGCGCCGCGGTGAAGCCTCGCTGGAAACCGCGCCATTGCCGCCTGCGCCCGAGGGCACCGTCGAATGCGTTGCCCTGCCCGTTCCGGTCGTGCCCGGCGACTGGCGGTTGCGCCACAAGACGACCGACCGGGGCTTCCACGATGCCGCGCTCGCGATCGCCAAGGACAACGGCGCTTACGAAGTCATATTCGTCTGCGACGATGGGGAAGTCACCGAAGGCAGCTTCACCAACCTGTTCGTCGAACGCAACGGCAAGCTGCTGACCCCGCCGCTTTCCGCAGGCCTGCTCCCCGGAATCCTGCGCCGCGCGCTGATCGAGGAAGGCCGCGCCATAGAGGCCAGGCTGACGCTCGAAGATCTCGCTGGCGGTTTCCTCATCGGCAATGCCCTGCGCGGCCTGATGCCTGCCCGGATGAAAACATGAGCCACGAACACCTGAGCCCCGCCCTGCGCCGGATCGCGCCTTCCGGCACCACCGCCATGACCGACCGCGCGACCGCGCTGCGCGAGGCCGGGCGCGACATCATCTCGCTGTCGGTCGGAGAGCCCGACTTCCGCACGCCCGACAACGTGATCCTGGCCGCGAAGGCCGCGCTCGACGGGGGCAAGACCAAGTACACCCCGGTCACCGGCACCATGGCGCTCAAGCAAGCGGCCGCGCTGCACTTCCGCCGCGACCTTGGCATCGCCTGCCGACCGGAGCAGGTCATCGTCACCGCCGGCGGCAAGCAGGCGATCTTCGAAGCGCTCGCGGTGACCGTGGGCGAAGGGGACGAGGTGATCGTGCCAAGCCCCTGGTGGGTCAGCTATCCGCAGATCGTGCGCTTTGCCGGCGGTAAGGTCATTCCGCTGATCACTCACCCGCAGCACGGGTTCCGCTTCGAGCCGAGCGACCTCGAAGCGCTGATCACCCCGCGCACCACCTGGCTGCTGCTCAACAGCCCCGGCAATCCGACCGGCGCGGTCTATCCGCGCGAGATGCTGCTCGGTATCGCCAATGTCCTGCGCCGCCACCCGCAAGTGCTGGTGATGTCGGACGATATCTACGCCCCGCTCAACTACACCGACGAACCGCACGCCACGCTCGCCGCGCTATGCCCTGACCTGGCGGATCGCATCTGCACCGTCTCCGGCGTGTCCAAGAGCCACGCGATGACCGGCTTCCGCATTGGCGTCGCCACCGGGCCCGAATGGTTGATCGAGGCGATGGGGCGGCTGCAGTCCAACAGCAGCGGCAACCCTTCGTCCATCAGCCAGGCCGGGGCGACCGAGGCCTTCGAAGGACCGCAGGATTTCCTGAACGACTGGCGCGAACGATTCCGCAAGCGGCGCGACAAGGTGGTGCGCGCGGTCCGCGAGATTCGCGGGCTTTCAACCCCGGTCCCCGATGGCGCCTTCTACTGCTTCATCGATGCCAAGCCGCTGATGGACCGTTTCGACCACGACGATAACAAGCTGGCGCTGCACTTGCTCGAACATGGCGTAGCCGTCGTCGCGGCGAGCGCATTTGGCGGGCGCGACGGCTTCCGCATCAGCTTCGCCGCCGATGATGCGGTACTCGATGAAGCCATGCGGCGGATCGCTGGAGCCCTCGCATGAACGCCATCCCCATCCTGTTCGAAGACGGCGAGGCACTGGTGATCGACAAGCCGGCGAGACTGCCAATCGAGACGCCGCGCAAGGGCGGCCCTTCGCTGGGCGACCATCTCGACGACCTCAGGCTGGGCTTCCAGCGCCCGCCGGTGCCGGTCCACCGGCTCGACACCGACACCTCGGGCTGCTTGCTGCTGGCCCGCAATCCGAAAGCCCTGAAGCGATTCTCAGCCGCGTTCGAGGCGCGCCTGCCGATAAAGCGTTACCTCGGCGTGCTCGCGGGTGTTCCTGCGATGAGCGAGGGGACAGTCGAGCTGGCGCTAAGTAAGATCAGCTCCGAGGCCGAGGGTTGGCGGATGATCCCGGCGCGCAAGGGCAAGCCGGCGCTGACCCGGTGGCGCGTGCTGGCGGAAAGCGGTGGGCACACGCTGGTCGAGTTCCTGCCCGAGACCGGGCGCACCCACCAGATTCGCGTCCATGCGGCGAGCGGCATTGGCCTGCCGTTGCTCGGCGATCCCGTCTACGGCAACGGTCGCGGCGCCCCGCGCACGATGCTGCACGCGGCCGGTCTGGAAATCCCGCGCGAGGGTAAGCCGCCGATCCTGGCCGTAGCGCCGCTTCCCGCCGACTTCGTGGCGCTTGGCTTCGGTGATGCCGAGTAACGACGAATCGCTCGCCGCGCGCGTGCTGGAACTGGTCGAGGAGAGCTTCATCGCTTCCTCGGGGCCGGGCGGGCAGAACGTCAACAAAGTCGCGACCGCGGTGCAATTGCGGCTCGACGTCTTCGCGTTGCGGCTCGAGCCAGCCGTGTTCCACCGCCTCAAGGCGCTCGCCGGAACGCGGATGACCGCCCGTGGCGAGATCGTCCTCACGGCGCGCAGTTTCCGCACACAGGAGGCCAACCGCGAGGACGGCCGCGCGCGCCTGTTGGAGCTCATCGAGCAGGCCCAGGTCGAGCCCAAGAAGCGGGCCAAGACCCGCGTCAACCGCGTGGGCAAGGAACAACGCCTCAAGTCCAAGAAGGCGCGCGGCACGGTGAAGTCCAATCGCGGCAAGGTTGACTGGTAGCGGCTGCCTCGCAGCTTGACTTTTCGCCCGTCTCGAAGCAAAGGCGCGCCCGGATGGGCGGCGCCTTGCGCGTCGCCCCTATTGTTTCGGGCCTTAAGTGCCCTCACCGATTTTGGGAATCAGACGATGGCGAAGCCCGCAACGATCAAGATCCGGCTCAACTCGACCGCGGATACCGGCTTCTTCTACGTGACGAAGAAGAATCCGCGCAACACGACCGAGAAGATGTCCTTCCGTAAGTACGACCCGGTGGCGAAAAAGCACGTCGAGTTCAAGGAAGGCAAGATCAAGTAATCCAGCCGCTGCGGTGAACCCTGGGAACGCCCGGGTTCACAACAGGTTCAATGCCCCGTATCTACCTCGGGGACCATGGATATCTTGACCAAACTCACCGCCATGCCGCTGCGCACCGCCCTCGCGGGTGCGCTGGCTCTTGCCGTGCCTGCCGCGCTGGCGATTCCGCTGGCGCCTGCTGCCGCTCAAGGCGATCAACTGGACCAGGTCGTGGCCGCGTTGCGCGGCATCACGACCATGAAGGCCGACTTCGCCCAGACCGACCGTGGCGGACAGACCCTGCGCGGCGTGCTGACGATGAAGGCGCCGGGCCGCATCCGTTTCGAGTACGAGAAGAGCGTCAATATGCTCATCGTTTCGAACGGCCGCTCGCTGACCCTGATCGACTACGATGTGGCGCAGCTGTCGCGCTGGCCGATCAGCAACTCTCCTCTCGGAGCGCTGCTCGACCCCAGCCGCGACGTTAAGCGCTACGGCAAGCTGCTTCCGACCGGTAATCCCGATGTGCTCAGCATCGAGGTCAAGGATACGAAGAAGCCCGAGTACGGGACCATCACGCTAATCTTCACCCGCTCCGCCGACGCTCCAGGCGGGCTCAAGCTGAGCAGCTGGGTTGCGCTCGACGCGCAGAACAAGCGGACCACGGTACGCCTTTCGAACCAGCGTTTTGGCGTCCCCGTCGCTGACAGCGCCTTCACCTACCGCGATCCGCGCCCCGCAGTCGGTCGCCCGCGCTGAACGATTGTCGGCAGGGCGCCCGTGCCTTGCGACCAGTCGCTAACCGTCATTCATTTACGAGAAAGCCCGCGTTCCATAGAGTGCAAAAGTAAGCCGGATGGAGGCGGGTTTCCCCCCTGTTGCCCTGTCCTCACGAGAGATGCCGGCTTGCAAGCGTGACGAACGCTCAAGATGAACCCCCGTCCCAATGCCCCCGGGACGGGGGTTTTTCATTGCCCGGGATCATCGCGCGTTGGCCTTGCAGCGCGGCAAGGCCGTCCCTATCCCGACCCCGATGGTCAAGATTGCTACATGGAACATAAACTCGGTCCGCCTGCGGATCGAACAGGTCGAACGCGTGCTCACCGAACAGGCACCCGATGTGCTGTGCCTGCAGGAGATCAAGTGCCGGGAAGAACAGTTCCCGCACGCCGCGTTCGAAGCGCTCGGCTACACCCATCGCGTGGTCCACGGGCAGAAAGGCTACCACGGCGTCGCCACGGTCAGTCGCATTCCGCTGCGCGAAGTCGGGCGGCACGACTGGCAGGATAACGGCGAGGCGCGCCACGTCGGCGTCGAATTGCTCGGCCCGGGCCAGGGCATGATCCTGGAGAACGTCTACATCCCCGCGGGTGGCGACATTCCCGATCGCGAGCAGAACCTCAAGTTCGGCCAGAAGCTCGACTTCCTCGAACGGATGACGCGCTGGGCCGAAGCGCTCGACCGGCCGACACTGATCGTGGGCGACTTCAATGTCGCCCCGCTCGACTGCGACGTCTACGACCACAAGGCCCTGCTCAAGGTCGTCAGCCATACCCCGATCGAATGCGAAGCGCTCGACCGCTTCCGCGACGCGCATGGCTGGGCCGATCTTGGCCGGCAGTTCATTCCGGCGCCTGAGCGCAATTACTCCTGGTGGAGCTATCGCTCTTACTGGCGGCAGAAGGATCAGGGCCGCCGGCTCGATCACATGTGGGCCTCCCCCGATCTTTCGCGGCAGGCGACGGCGCACAGCATCGTCGAGGAAACCCGCCGGTGGGAGCAGCCCTCCGACCACGTGCCGCTGATCACGGAGTTCGATCTCTGAGCTCCAGCTCGCCTTCTAGGCGGGCGGCGCAGGCCGTTGATGCGCTGCGCCACGGATGGCCGCTGAAGATCGGCCAGGCACCCGTGTTGCTGCCGGTCGAGACCGCTCCGGGGCAGGCCAGTTCGCAACTCGCGCTGGTCTCGGCCGCCCGCGCGGTCACGCTCAAGCTCGCCAACCAGCGCGAGGCCGCCGATCCGCATTCGCCGGTACTGTTGCGCTCGGGCGAGCCGATCGACCTGATTGCCGCCCGTCCAATCGCCGATCCCTCGCTCGACCTGGCCGCGCCGCTCAAAGGTCCTTTCCTGGCCGAACACCTCGACTGGCCAGAGGAGGCCGCCGCGGCGATGGAGCTGGCACGGATCGCCGGGATCCTGCCCGCGTTCCTCGTGGCGCCCGAGCAAGCTGGTGAGCCTGTTGCACTGGAAGTCGCCGATGTCGCCGCGTTCCTCGATCCGGCCAACCTGACGATCGCGACGCGCGCCCGTCTCCCGGTGGCCGCAGTCGAAGAGGCAGAAGTCGTCGTCTTCCGCAGTCCCGACGACACGCGCGAGCATGTCGCACTGGTGATCGGCCGGCAGACCTCCGAGCGAGTGCCGCTGGTTCGCCTGCACTCGGAATGCCTGACCGGGGACATCCTCGGCTCGCTCCGCTGCGACTGCGGTCCGCAACTCGACGCTGCGCTGGCGGCGATGGCGGCCGAGGCCGCTGCCGGCGGATGGGGCGTGCTGCTCTACCTGCGGCAGGAGGGCCGCGGCATTGGCCTCGTCAACAAGCTCCGGGCCTATGAGCTGCAGGACCAGGGATTCGACACGCTCGAGGCCAACCGTCGCCTCGGCCTTCCCGCCGAAGCGCGCGACTTCCCGGTTGCTGCACGAATGCTGGCGCTGTTGGGGGTCGGCGAGGTGCGCTTGATGACCAACAATCCGGCCAAGGTCACCGCGCTCGAACAGGCCGGAGTGATCATCGGCGAACGCGTGCCGCATCAGCTGCCGGCCAACCCGCACAACGAACGCTACCTCGCCACCAAGCGTGATGCCGCAGGACATCTTCTTCGATGAGCAACTTGACGATCCGACCCGAACGCCCGGATGACGAGGCCGCGATTTTCGAAGTGACAGAGGCCGCCTTCACCGGTCATCCGCACAGCGAAGGGACCGAGCCCGCGATCGTCGATGCCCTGCGCGCCGATGGCCAACTGTCGCTGTCGCTCGTCGCGGAGCAGGATGGAGAGATCGTCGGGCACGTCGCCTATTCGCCGGCGATACTCTCGGGTGGCGAGGAGGGTTGGCTGGCCCTCGGCCCGATCTCAGTACGCCCCGACTTGCAGGGGCAGGGGATTGGCCGTGCACTTGTAGAAGCCGGCACCAAGCACTGGCGAGAGGCTGGCGCGCAAGGCGTGCTACTTCTCGGCGATCCCGCGCTCTACAGCCGGTTCGGCTTCGTGCGCGACACCCCGCTGCACATCACGGGTCCGCTGGCCGAGTACTTCCAGACGCTTCCGTTTACGGATGAGATTCCGGCGTCGTCGGTAACCTTCGCGCCGGCCTTCCGACTAGCGCGGCCGACCAATCGCTAGCGCTTCTCGAACGGCTTGAGGCCGACACCGAGCTTGTTCTGGCCGAGCGCCAGTTCATCGCCTGTCCAGTCCGCCACGAACGCGGTGCTGCGCTCGACGCCGGGAGCAAGCCGGGCGTCGTTGCCGAGGATCGACAAGCCGACGCTTGAGTGGGCGTGGTTCTCCGCTCCGACCGCGATAAAGGCGGAGTAGTTCTCCTTGTCGCGGCCTTGGACGAACCGGTTGTTGCTGATCTGGCCCACCGCACCATCGGGCAAGTCGATCATGTAGTTGGTCGCCTGGCCGCGCGAATCGTCGAAGCTGGAGCTGGCGATTTCGACTTTCGCGGCGCGGCTCTTCACGTAGTGGCCGCCACGCCCTTCCTCGAAACGGCTGCGCGTCACGCGCAATTGCCCGTAGTCGCCGATGTAGATCGAATGGGCGCAACCGCCCGATCCCTCGCAAGTGCCGAGGCGGGAGAAAGTCGAGCGGTCGATCACGATCACGCCGCCGGGATTGGTCGCGGTGAGGATGCCTTGCTGGCTGTCGCGGAACCAGCTCTGCGCCACCGTCAGGTTGCCGCTTTCGAGCCGGATGCCGGCGCCGTTGAAATCGGGAACGCGCATGTCCTGGAACACGAGACCGGACACTTCCGCCCCGCGCCCACGCAGGACGAGCGCGGCTTTGCCCTCGCAAGTCTTGCCGTCGAAGATCGCGGTACCGGGTTCGGTGGCGACGTAACTGACAACGCCCGCGGTCTGTACCGCGCATTGGGCATAAGTGCCCGGCGCGATGGCAATCGTGCCGCGCCCTTCGCCGATCGTGTTTACCGCCAGCTGGAGGCTCTCAAATCCGCGCCCGGTCTCGGTTACGATGAAGGGCCGCACCCGTTCCTGGGCGAACAGCGCTGCGGCGGGAATCGCGGCGACGGCCAGCGCTGCAAACAGCCCCAGCCATCCGAGCGAGGGCCGGCGAAGCGTGAGTTGATCGACCGATTCCATCGGCCTGCGAGCTAAACGATAAAGGTAAACGGCCCGCTAAGACTTTCCGGCGAAGGCCGGCATGACATGCTCGGCAAACAGCCCGGCGGAGCGGATCACCGCCTCGGCGGGCAGATCGCCGAACGCCAGGGCCGAGACGAAATAGTTGATCCCGCCCGCCTCCGCTTCGCGTTCCACGAAGCCACGGACCGTCGCGGGCGAGCCGGCACAGCCGTGACCCATCGCCTCGGCCGCATCCCATTCGAGCGGTAGGTGAGCGGCCAGGGGGAAGCCGTTGCCGCGCTCCTCCCACAGCTTGGCCATGCTCTGGCGCCAGCGCGCATAGGCGGGCCGGACCAGCGCCTTCGCCTCCTCGTCGGTCGGGGCTACGAGGATGTGGCGGCTGACGCCCATCAGCGGAATCGCGTCCGCCGCCCCCTGCCATTCAGAGCGGTAGAGTTCGGTGCCCTGCCGCACGCGCTCACCCAGAGCGAGCGTGACCATGTTCACCCCATTCTGCGCGCACCAACGGATCGAGTCCGGACTCCCCGCGCCATACCACAGCGGCGGATGTGGGCGCTGGACCGGGCGCAGCGCCATCGGCACGTCCTCGAAGCGGTAGAACTCTCCCTGGTAGTCGAGCCGGTCGGAAGACAGCCCCTTGAGCAGGACCTCCAGCGTCTCGTCGTACCGTCCCCGCTGCTCGGCCATGTCGAGCCCGTAGAACCCAAGCTCGATCGGAGAAACGCCACGCCCCACACCAAGCTGGAAGCGGCCGTTCGAAAGACCGTCGAGCATCGCCACTTCCTCGACCAGCCGCAGCGGATGATAGAGCGGCAGCAGGTAGACCAGCGGACCGAACCGCAGCTGCTTCGTCCGCTGGCTCAGCGCCGCGAACAGTACGCCGGGCGAGGGCGCCAGGCCCAGCGGCGTGCCGTGGTGTTCGGCGATGTGATAGCAGTGGAAGCCGCACCGATCGTAAGTCTCGGCGAACCGCAGACGTGCTTCGAGATGCTCGGCGAGCGGCAGGCCGCTGTCGTCGACATGGTCGAACACCCCGAATTTCATGGCTGGCCTCTCCCTGGTCCTTTTGCGCTAGCCTAGCGCCTTGCCAGCGCCACGCCAGCCGGAAGCGTTCGGGTCCGGCTCAGTCGTCTTCTCCCCAGCGCCAGCGCCACTCCCCTTCGGTGCGGTTCTTCGCCACCACGATGAGAATTCCGGTGAGGACCAGCATGGCGATAACCACGAGCGACAATTCAATCCCACGCGCCTGGGGCGCAAAGAGACTGAGCCCGGTGAGCGCGATTATGTAGTACGCCAGAAGCGCCCATCCCTGCCAGGCAATCGGCGCCCCAGCGCCATAGCCGTAGCGCCTGCGGCGAAACCAAGGCTTGTCATCGTTCAGCATCGTCAGTCCCCTTGCTTGGGCGGTCGCCCTCGGCGCGGGCGCTCTGCCGCTGGAACCTTGATCCCCCTCCGCCCGAGCGCCTCGCGCAGCAGGACCTCCAGTTCGGCGTTGACCGAACGGAACTCGCTTGCCGCCAAACGCTCGACCGTCTCGTAGAGCGCCGGGTCGAGCCGGAGGGGGAAGGCTTTCTTGGGTGATTGCGGCACGAGTCTGGCCCTACTGGTAGAGCGTTCCTGCGTTCAACACCGGGCTCACTTCCCGCTCGCCGCAGAGCACGACCATCAGGTTGGAGACCATCGTCGCCCGGCGCTCGTCGTCGAGCTGGACGATCTCTTCCTCGCTCAGCTTCTCCAGCGCCATCTGGACCATGCTGACTGCGCCGAGCACGAGCTTGGCCCGCGCGGCAATCACCGCTTCGGCCTGCTGGCGGCGCAGCATCGCCCCGGCGATTTCGGGCGCGTAGGCAAGGTGGGTCAGCCCTGCCTCGTCGACCAGGATGCCGGCGTGCGACAGGCGTTCATTGAGCTCGGCGCGCAGTTCGCCGTTCACGATGTCGCCATGCGAACGCAGCGTCGTTTCGTGCTCCTCGTAGTCGTCATACGGATGGCGCGAAGCCACGGTACGCAGCCCGGCGTCGATCTGGATGTTCACGAACGCCCGGTAGTCGTCGACGTCGAACGCGGCCTGCGCCGTATCGAACACCCGCCACACGACGTTGCAGGCGATCTCGATCGGATTGCCGCGCAGGTCGTTGATCTTGATCCGCTCCGAATGGATGTTGTTCTGCCGGACCGAGATCTTCTTGCGCCCCATCCACGGCCAGATCCACCGCAAGCCCTGCGTCCGCTCGGTGCCCCGGTACTCGCCGAACAGCGTGATCACCGCCGAGGTGTTGGGCTGGATCATGAAGAACCCTGTCAGGATCAATACGAACGACAGGATGGACCCGAGCAGCAGCCAGCCGCCAAGCGCGGTCGGCCCATGCGTGTTGAACATGATGATGCGCCAGATGCCGACCCCAATCGCGCCGAGCCACAGAAACAGGAACGCATAGCCGTTGAACGTGCTTGCCGGCCGCTCCTGGCTCCGTTGCATGGCGCCCTTCCCCTCAGACATGACGAATCTCCTTCGACGTAATTATGATATCATATTTATATCATAGATTATGCCGGTCAAGGAGGATCAAATCCTCCCCGAGCTTGTCTCGGGGAGGGGGACCGTCCGCGAAGCGGATGTTGGAGGGGTGTTGCGTTTAGCCGCCTACCCCTCCGTCACGCGCCTAGCGGCGCGCGCCACCTCCCCGAGACAAGCTCGGGGAGGATTGAAACGCTCAATGCCGCTTGATCACCGCCAGGAAGGCATCGCCATAAGCCTCGAGCTTGCGCGCGCCGACGCCGGAGATTTCTCCCATCGCCGACAACGTCGCAGGCTTCATCAGCGCCATTTCGCGCAGCACCGCGTCGTGGAAGATGACGTAAGGCGGCACTTGCGCTTCGCTCGCCAGTTCACGGCGCAACGCACGCAGCGCATCGAACAGCGGATCGTCCACGGGATTGGCGGTGTCACGCCGCTGCCGTCCCTTGCGACCGGCGGGCGGGGGCTGGACGATCTCGACTGTCGCCTCGCCCTTGAGGATGGTCCGCGCGTCACCCCCCAGCTTCAGCCCACCATGTTCGGTGGCGACAAGCGTGCCGCGAGCCTGCAGCGCGCGGCTGAGCGGCTGGAGCAACCTCGCCTCATCGCCGTCGACGATGCCGAACACGCTCAGGCGGTCGTGCCCGCGTTGCGTCACCCGCTCATCGGCGTTGCCGGTCAGCACTTTCTGCAGGTACCCGAATCCGAAGCTCTGGCCGGTGCGGTAGACCGCGGAGAGCAGCTTGCGCGCCAGCTCGGTCGCATCGAGCACGCCAGGCGCTTCCAGGCAGTTGTCGCAGTTGCCGCAACGTTCGGGCGGATCCTCGCCGAAGTGACGCAGCAGTATGGCGCGGCGACAAGTCGGCGTTTCGATCAGGGTCGCGAGTGCATCGAGCCGCGCCCGCTCACCGCCGCGCCGAGCCTGCTCCACTTCCTCGAGCCGTTGGCGGGCCTGCGCAAAGTCCGCCGCCGCCCACAGCATCACCGCCACGGCGGGGTCCCCGTCGCGGCCCGCACGGCCCGTCTCCTGGTAATAGGCCTCGATCGACTTCGGGATCCCGGCATGGGCGACGAAGCGCACGTCCGGCTTGTCGATCCCCATGCCGAACGCGATCGTCGCCACCATGACCATGTCCTCGCTGGCGACGAAGGCGGCCTGGTTCGCGGCGCGTTGTTCGGGCGGAAGGCCGGCATGATAGGGCAGGACCGGCCGACCGCTTGCAGCACCGAGAGCCTCGGCCAGCTGTTCCACCTTCTTGCGCGTGGGGGCGTAGACGATCCCCGGGCCGGGCTGATCCTTCATCAGCTGTACAAGCTGGCGCGCCCCGTTTTCGCGGTGACGGATGGCGTAACGGATGTTCGGCCGGTCGAAGCCTGCGACGACCAGGCCGTCGTCGGGAATACCGAGCTGCGCCAGAATATCCGCACGGGTATGCGCGTCCGCCGTGGCCGTCAGGGCGAGCCGCGGCACGCCGGGGAACGCATCCATCAACGGCCGCAACTGGCGATAGTCGGGCCGGAAATCGTGCCCCCATTCCGACACGCAATGCGCCTCGTCGACAGCGAACAGCGCGGGCGGGGCAACCGAAAGCAGGGAACGGAAATGCGACTGGCTGGCGCGCTCCGGGGCGACGTAGAGCAAGTCCAGCTCCCCAGCGCGGTAAGCGTCGATCGTCGCCTCGCGGTCGCCATCGACGCTGGTCAGGGAAGCGGCGCGAATGCCGTTTGCCCGGGCAGAACGCAGTTGGTCATGCATCAGGGCGATCAACGGCGAGATCACCACGCAACAGCCCGGCAGCATGGTCGCCGGAAGCTGGTAGGTCAGCGACTTGCCGGCCCCCGTCGGCATAACCGCGAGCGTCGACTGGCCAGCGAGGACACGCTCCACCACTTGCTGCTGCACGCCGCGGAAATGCTCGAAACCGAACACCCGGCGCAGCGCCTGCTCCGCCCCATCAATTACCGCCAACGCCTCAGCCATCAGGATGCTCTGGCAGAACGCCGCCGCAAGGCAATCCGCGCTTGCCCAAGTTTAGCCATTTTCTTGGTTCGCGCGCTGCGGTAGCGTGGTCAGGACCAGGAGGAAGAGGCACTTTACTGCTGCCCGATTGCCAAGGAAGGCCCCAAAGAATGAAGAAAATCGCCCTGATTGCAACAGCTTCCGCGTTTTCGCTGGCCCTCGCCGCCTGCGGCGGTTCCGGCGATGCGTCCGAAGACGCGATGGCCGACAGCGTCGAGCTTCCCGCCGACGAAGCGATGAGCGACGTGCCCGATCCGAGCGCAGCCGCCGTTGCCGACGCTGCCGAGGACGCGACCAAGACCGCCGAGGAAGCTGTCGATACGGCCGAAGCCGCCGGTGACGCGGCTGCTGCTGCGGCCGCCGATGCTGCTGCCGCCGCTGACGCTGCTGCTGCTCCTGCGACAACCGGCGCGAACTGAGTTGCCGCTTGCAGGTTTTGGCGGGGCGGGCGGGAGACGATTCCCGCCCGCCCTGCTTGTTTGCGCTCTAGCCGCGGCTCTGCTGTCGGCGTGCGGTTCTGGGGACGACGATTCCGGGCCCGGTGGGGTGACCGCCGGCGAAGCGCGCACGCTCGACGAAGCGGCCGAAATGCTCGACGCCCAGCGTCTGCCGCAGGAATCGGTCACGACACCAGCGCCTGAGCCGACCGCGAGCGAAACTGCGGCGGACGAACGCTAGGGTCGGAATCCTGGGGACCCCAGCTTCCGGTTTGGCCGTTGAGGTAGCGCATGCTACCTTGCGCCCGGAGTTCCCATGGCCACGATAAGTCAACTCGAACCGGACTTTACGGCGCTTCCTGACATCTCGCGGGATGTCTTCACCGCGCCGCTCAAGCGTCCTGCCCATGTCGGGGAGGATTGGCTCGAACCGGCGCAGCGCGATTACTCGACCGACGACGACACCATCTGGGACGACCTCTTCGCCCGGCAGCTGGATATCCTTCCCGGCCGCGCATGCAGCGCCTTTCTCGCCGGCCTCGACAAGCTCGACCTGGGGCGCGGCGGCGTGCCTGAGTTCGACCGCCTGTCAGCCGAACTTGGCGCGATGACCGGCTGGAGTGTGGTGCCGGTTCCGATGCTGATCCCGGATCACGTGTTCTTCTGGCATCTGGCCAATCGGCGTTTCCCGGCCGGCAACTTCATCCGCAGCCGGGCGACGTTCGACTACATCCAGGAGCCCGACGTGTTCCATGACGTGTTCGGCCACGTCCCGCTCCTGACCGATCCGGTGTTCGCCGAGTACATGCAGGAATACGGCAAGGCCGGCTGGAAGGCGATGCGCTACAACCGGCTCAAGGCGCTGGGCGCACTCTACTGGTACACGGTGGAGTTCGGGCTGATCCAGGAATCCGACGGGTTACGCATCTTCGGCGCCGGCATCCTGTCCGGCCCGCGCGAGGCGGTGTTCGCGCTCGAAGGCCAGTCGCCCAACCGGATCATGCTCAACGTCGATCGGGTCATGCGCACCGACTACGTGATCGACGACTTGCAGCCGACCTACTTCATTATCGAGAGCTTCGCCGACCTTTACCACCAGACGGTCGACCGAGATTTCGACCGGCTCTATCGCAGCCTCGACCCCGGATTCACGTACGCCAATTCGGCAGTGATCGACGTCGATGACGTGCTCCATCTCGGCACCCAGGAATACCACCTGCGGGGTGGCCGCGGATCCGGCGCTATACCGACCTGACAAGAAAAAGCCGGCCCCGGGGAATGCCCGAGACCGGCTTCCGGCATGCTACCGTGAATGGCTTAGTTCGGCGCGGCGTCCATCTTGTCGGCCTTGTCTTCCAAGGCGTCAGCCTTGGCTTCGCCCGTCGCTTCGATGGCATCAGCCGTGGCTTCGGCGGCCGCTTCCGTAGCGGTACCTTCAGCGGCTTCGCGAACCGCATCTGCCTGGGCGTCTGCCGTTTCTTCGACCGCGTCGGCCTGATTTTCGACAGCGTTCTCCTGAGCGCTGTCGCAAGCCGCCAGTCCGAGCCCGAGGGCAGCGACCGATGCAATGGTGAGCAGTTTCTTCATGTTACACCCCTTCACAGTGTAGGAGACAACCTACGCGACCCAACCGCGCTTGCAGTCTCGGTAGAAGCCCAAAAGCGGGCAGTTCAGCGGGTTTCCCGGCTACGTAAGACATTGAGCAGGCAAAGCATGGCGACCGTCCCCAACGAAGCCGTCAGGAGGCTGTCGACACTGTAGCTGCCTTCAACGATGCTGCCGCCGTTAAGCAGCGGATTCAGCACAATCCCGGCAAACATCGCTCCAGCGATACCCACCGCGATATTGAGCTGTATGCCGCGGCTGTCTTCCGCGCGCATCATGATCGCAGCAACCCACCCGAGTATTGCGCCGACGAGAAGCAGGAAAATCAAACCCATATGCGGCACTCAAAACCTCGATGAGGTCTAGAATCCCCTTAGGCGGGCTTGGTTCCGAAGATGTGGTGGAAAAGTGGCAACTAGCGGCTCCAAAGCCACACAATCGCCACAACGCCGGCGACGATCCGATACCATGCAAAGGGCGCGAAACCATAGCGGCTGACATAGGCGACGAAAGCCTTGATCACCGCCAGCGCGACCACGAACGAAACCACGAAACCGATTGCGATTTCGTCCCAGCCGACGTTGCCGTGTACGGCCAATCCGCTGTCGAGCAGTTCCAATGTCGAAGCGCCGATCATCGTCGGCACGGCGAGGAAGAAGGAGAATTCGGCAGCGGTCTTGCGGTTGATGCCCATGGCCAGCGCGCCCATGATCGTCGCGCCCGACCGGCTGACGCCGGGGATCATTGAAACGCACTGAGCGAGGCCGACGCCGAACACTTGCTTGAGCGGTAGGTCCGCCACGCTGGTGTCGGGACCCGGCTTGGCCACCCGTTCGATCCCGAGGATGGCGAGGCCGCCCAGGATCAGGGCCCAACCGACCACCGATGGGCTGCCGAGCAGGATGTCGATGTAGTCCTTGAGCGCCAGCCCGAGCAGCGCGGAAGGCAGGAACGCCACCAGGATATTGCGGGCGAAGCGCAGGCCGTGGGCCTCAAGCTTCAGGACCCCGATCCCGGCGTCCCAGAAGGTCCGCCAGTACTGCACCACGACCGCCAGGATCGCGCCGAGCTGGATTATCACATTGAACTGCGCCCACTCCGCTGCGTCGTAGCCGAGCAGCTCCGATGCGAGGATCAGGTGGCCAGTGGAGGAGACCGGAATGAATTCGGTCAGGCCTTCGACGATGCCGAGCAGGATGGCGGTGAGAGTCAGTCCCATTGGGCCTGCGTGTCGAGGGCGAGGGCGGCGAAGTCAAGCAACGCCGCCCACGCCTCGCCGCATTCTCACCAGATGTGAACGCGTTCTTCCGGCGGCAGGTACAGCGCGTCGCCCGGCTTCACGTTGAACGCCTTGTACCAGGCATCCTGGTTGCGCACCGCGCCGTTGGTGCGGAAGTCTTCGGGGCTGTGCGGATCGGTCAGCAGCCGCTGACGGCCCGCCGCCTCGCGCTGTGCTGAGCGCCACACTTGCGCCCAGGCGAGGAAGAAGCGCTGGTCGCCGGTCAGGCCGTCGATCACCGGGGCTTCGTTGCCGTTCAGCGACATGCGGTAAGCGCGATAGGCCAAGCTGAGCCCACCGACGTCGCCGATGTTCTCGCCCAGGGTGAAGCGGCCGTTCACGCAGGTCTTGCCGTCGTCGTAGGGACAGTAGGTGTCATACTGCGCGGCCAGCATGTCGGCGAGCTTTTCGAACTGCGCGCGGTCGGCATCGGCCCACCAGTTCTTGAGCGCGCCGCTGAAATCGTACTTCGACCCCTGGTCGTCGAACCCGTGGCCCATCTCGTGGCCGATCACCGCGCCGATGCCGCCATAGTTGACCGCCGGATCGGCGCTGGGGCCGAAGAACGGCTGCTGCAGGATGCCGGCCGGGAACACGATCTCGTTGAACACCGGGTTGTAATAGGCGTTCACCGTCTGCGGCAGCATGCCCCACTCGGCCCGGTCGACCGGCTTGCCGAGCTTGGCGCGGTTGTCGTTGATCTCCCAGTCGATCGAGCGGACGCGGTTGCCCAGGGCATCGCCCGGCGTGATCGTGAGACCGGCGTACTGCTCGAACTCGTTCGGGTAGCCGATCTTCGGGTTGAACGAATCCAGCTTGGCGACGGCCTGCTTCTTGGTCTCTTCCGACATCCAGTCGTTTTCGGCCAGGCTGACGCCGAGCGCCTTGCGCAGGTTCACCACCAGATCGTCCATCGCCGCCTTGCTCGCGGGCGGGAAGTACTTCTGCACGTAGAGCGCGCCGAGCTGCTCCCCAAGCTGACCTTCGGTCGAGGCGATGGCGCGCTTCCAGCGCGGCCGCTGCTCTTCCTGGCCCTGGAGGAACTTGCCGTAGAAGGCGAAGTTGGCCGCATCGATGTCGCTCGGCAGCACCGATGCGTTATCGCTGATGAAGCGCGCGGACATGTAGGCCTTGAGCGTCGGCAGCGGGGTTTCGGTCAGGAGCTTCATCATCGCCGGAGTACCGCCGCCGATCTTGGCGACCATCTCGGGGGTAAGCTCGAGCTCGGCGATTTCGTCAGCCGCAGGCGGCAGCTGCGGCACGTTGAACGTCTGCACGCTGCTGAACTGTGCGGCGTCCAGCAGCTTGGCCATCGGGAAGCCCGGATAGAGCGCCAGCAACTCGTCGCGCGAAAGGTTGTTGTAGGTCAGGTCGCTGTTGCGCAGCGCCGTGCGGTCCCACTCGAGCTCGGCAACCTTGTGCTCGAAGTTGTAGACCGCCTCGGCCGTGGCGGCGGCATCGGCGTAACCCGCCTTGCCGAGCACGTAGGTCAGGTATTCCTTGTACTTGGCGCGGATCTCGGTGTTCCGCTCGTTGTCGACCAAGTAATAGTCGCGGTCGGGCAGGCCCATCCCGTCGAAGCCGACGATGACGAGGTAGCTGTTCGGGTCCATCTCATCGACATCGACGGAGGCCCCGATCATCGCGGGAATGCCCGCCTTGGGGAACAGCGCGACCAGCGAGGCGAGATCGGGCGCCTGCTTGATCTCATTGAGGTAAGGCTGCGCCGGGTCGAGGCCGGCCGCGTCGATCGCGGCGGTGTCGAGGAAGGTGTTGTAGGCATCGACGATGCGGCGCTCGGGCGTGCCAGCAGCGGGGTTCGAGGCGACGAGGGTGGCGACCAGCGTCTCGACGTCAGCGGTCGACTTCTCGCGCAGGATGTTGAACGCGCCGAAGCGGGTGTATTCCGACGGGATCGGGTTGGCCTTGACCCACTTGCCGTTGGCGAATTCGAAGAAATCGTCACCCGGCTTCACCGACTGGTCGAGCGCGGCAGGGTCGAAGCCCCAGGAACCGAACTCCATCGTCGGGGTGGGGGTACGCTCTTCCTCCGCGGCGGCGGGCAGCGACAAGGCAAGAGCGGCGGCGGAAACTCCAACGGCGAGAATGCTGCGGAACATGCGTGGCCTTTCAATGGGCAGGGGTCCGCGAGTCGGCGGCCCATAAAACTGGTGCTATCGTCTAGCGCCCCGCACGCAAATGCAGGGGTCGCTCGTCGGTTGCAATTGATACTTTGTCGATTAACCGAGCCTTATGCGGCGGCGGTGTCATCAAATTGAAGCGCTGCAAGCCTGGCGTAGAGCCCCCCCGCGGTGCTCAGCCGGGCGTGGGTCCCTTCCTCCACGATGCGGCCGTGGTCCATGACCACGATGCGGTCCGCGGCGCGCACAGTCGCAAGGCGGTGGGCGATGACCAGCGTGGTGCGCCCTTCCATCAGCCGTTCGAGCGCCTGCTGCACCAGCCGCTCGCTCTCGGCATCGAGCGCGCTTGTCGCCTCGTCGAGCAGCAGGATCGGTGCGTCACGCAGCAGTGCGCGAGCGATGGCGATGCGCTGGCGCTGTCCGCCCGAAAGGCGCGCTCCGCCTTCGCCAAGGTACGTGTCGAGGCCTTGCGGCAATTCGCGCAGGAAAGTCTCGGCATTGGCCGCCTTGGCCGCGTCCCAGATCGCATCCTCGCTCGCGTCCCAGGCGCCGTAGCGCAAGTTGTCGCGAGCGCTGGCGGCGAACAGCGTGCCTTCCTGCGGCACCAACGCCATGCGGCGGCGGATCTCGGCCGGATCGGCCTGGACCAGCGGCACGCCGTCGAGCCGGATGGTGCCGGCCTGGGGATCGTAGAACCGCTCCGCCAGCTGGAAGATCGTCGACTTGCCCGCGCCAGAAGGGCCGACGATGGCCACGGTCTCGCCGGGCTCGATGGTCAGGCTGAACTCGTGGATCGCCGGGGCGTCAGGCCGCGTCGGGTAGCGGAAGGTGACGTTCTGGAACGACAGGCCCCCGCGCGGCGGCACGGGCAGGTCCAGCGGACGGGCAGGCGGGGCGATTTCCGGCTTCTGGTTGAGCAACTCGTTGAGGCGGCTTGCGGCACCGGCTCCACGCAGGAGGTCGCCATAGACTTCGGTCAAGGAACCGAAGGCCCCGGCCACCAGCATCCCGGTGAGCACGAAAGCGGCGATGGTACCGCCCGAAAGCGTGCCTTCGGCGACCTGGATCGCCCCGCGCCACAGCAGCAGGGTGATCGCGCCGAAGATCAGCGCGATCACGACACCGGTCATCACCGCGCGCAGCATGATGCGCCGGCGGGCCGTGTCGAACGTCGCCTCGACGGTACTGCTGAAGCGCTGCTGTTCGCGCGATTCCTGGTTGAAGCCCTGGACGATCTTCATCGCCCCGAGCACTTCCGAAACCCGCGAACCAACGTCGGCCACCCGGTCCTGGCTTTCGCGCGAGACGCTGCGCAACCGCCGCCCAAACCAGACGATCGGCAGCAGCACCACCGGCACGCCGATCAGCAGCATGCCGGCCAGGTCCGGCGCGAGATAGAGCAAGTAGCCAACCCCGCCGATCGCGGTCAGCGCATTGCGCAGGGCAACCGAGATCGTGGTCCCCACGACTTGTTCGATCTGCGCTGTGTCGGCCGTCATGCGCGAGGAAATCTCGCTCGGCGCGTTCTCTTCGAAGAAGCCGGGGGAGAGGCGCAGCAGGTTGTTGTGAACCGCCAGGCGGATGTCGGCGACGACCCGTTCACCCAGCCAGCTCACGAAATAGAACCGGCAAGCGGTGCCGAGCGCCAGGACGATCACGATCATCGCCAGATAGCGGAACCAGCGCGCGATCTCTGCCGGATCGGAGCCCGCAGCAAAGCCGCGGTCAATAATCAGGCGAAAGCCGGAGGGGATCGCCAGCGTAGCCGCAGCGGTGATCGCCAGCGCGATAAGCGCCAGGACGACCTTGCTGGGGTACTGCGATGCAGCGGCAAAGATCATGCGCAACGGCCCGAGGGACGTTGCCGGTTCGACGTCGGGCTTGGTGGGGCGGCGGGCCATGCCGCGGGCATCTAGTGCCTGCGGACCCGCGCGGCAATGGCCCGGCGGCATTCGATTTGGCAGGGTTGGAGAAATGTCGGTCTCGAATGGTGCGTTGCAACTTAACGCCTAAGAGCGTCTAATCGCGCCACTCTCAGCGCCGACTCCGACAGGGGACCTCTATTGCTCTACCACGCCTATGAAATGCAGAAGTCGCTGTTCAACAGCGCGGGCAACTGGGCGGCGATAGGGGCGCAACTGCTGAACAATCCGGCCCTGCCGATGGGCTATTTCGGCACCGGGCCGATCATCGCCAGCGCGCTGCAGGTCTTCGCCCACCTCTACGAGGAACGCGGCAAGCCGGTCTTCAACATCGAGACCGTCGAGATCGATGGCAAGAAGCGTGCGGTCGAAGAAACCGTCGTGTTTGAAAAACCCTTCGGCGGCCTGCGCCACTTCAAGCGGGAAGGGCTTCCCCAGGGATCGCCCAAGGTCCTCGTGGTTGCACCGATGAGCGGGCACTACGCCACCTTGCTGCGCGGCACCGTCGCCCGCTTGCTCGAGAACCAGGAGATCTGGATCACCGACTGGGCCGACGCGAAGATGGTCCCGGTCGACGCCGGTCACTTCGACCTCGACGATTACATCGACTACCTGATCGAATTCCTGCGTTTCATCGGCGAAGACACCCACGTTCTCGCGGTGTGCCAGCCTTCGGTTCCCGCGTTCGCCGCCACTGCTGTGATGTCGGCGGACAAGGACCCCTGCCGTCCGTCCTCGCTGACGATGATGGGTGGACCGATCGACACCCGCGCCAGCCCGACCTCTGTCAACGACGTCGCCATGGCCCGGCCGCTCAGCTGGTTCGCCAGCAATGTGATCGCCACCGTGCCGCTCAACTATCCGGGCGGCGGGCGCGAGGTCTATCCGGGCTTCCTGCAGCTCGCCGGGTTCCTCTCGATGAACATCGAGAGCCACATGATGAGCCACTACGAGATGTTCAAACACCTCACCCTGGGCGACCAGGAAGGCGCTGCCTCGACCAAGCGGTTCTACGACGAGTATCTCTCGGTGTGCGACATGACCGCCGAGTTCTACCTCCAGACGATCGAGCACGTGTTCCAGAAGCACAGCTTGCCCAAGGGCGAGTTCGTCCACCGCGGCAAGCCAATCGATCCCGATGCGATCCGCGACACCGCGCTGCTCGCTATCGAGGGCGAGCGGGACGACATTTCCGGTATCGGCCAGACCCGCGCCGCGCTCGACCTCGCCGAACACCTGCCTGACGCCAAGAAGAAGTACTACCTGGCCGAAGAAGTCGGCCACTACGGCATCTTCAACGGCAGCAAGTGGCGGACCCGCATCGCCCCGGTGGTGGAAGACTGGTTCCGCGCCAACGCGCGCGGCTGATCAAGCCGGCGGGTCGGCCGGTGGGCGCGGGCGGAACAAGCTACGGATCACCCTTCTCGCCAGCAGCAAAAGCCAGATCGTGAGCGCCAGCAGCGCGACGGCGACCGCCGCGGCGATATAGGGGTGCTGGTAGATCAGCCACAGCAGGCCGACCGTGGTCACATCCTCAACGGTCGAGACGGCCACATTGCTGACCGGTTCGGGACTGGTGTTGACCACTGCCCGCACTCCGGCCTTGCCGCCATGAGCCAGTAGCGCACCGCCCCCGCCAAGCAGGAACGCTATCGCCTGCGTCGCCGGATCGCCCGGATCGACGATCGCAAGCGCAAGCAGCGCTCCACCCAGCGGCCGCACGAGCGTGTGCACCGCGTCCCAGATACTGTCGAGCCAGGCGACCTTGTCGGCGAAGAATTCGCACAGCGCACCGATCGCGGCCACGGCCATGACCCAGGGACTGGCGAGAATCTGCAGCCCCATGAGGTGCTCGGGAAGCGGAATGACTCCGCTGCGCATGGCGATCCCGGTGGCGAGCACCACCACGTAGAGCCTCCACCCGGCGAGCAGGCTCATGCTGGCGGCAATGCCGAGGATCTCGGCAATCCCCAAGGCGGGCTGCGCATCCATCGGGCGCCTTATCGCGCGAGCGAGGGGCTTGGGGCAAGCCTTCTCCCTCTCCCCTTGGGAGAGGGTCGGGGTGAGGGTCTCTGGCGCCTCGCTCGATCACCCTCACCCAACCCTCTCCCAAGGGGAGAGGGCTTTCCGACCTATCCCGAAACGGGGATTGGCTTCTCGGCCGCTGCACGGCGGAACTGCGCCTTGGCAGGCCGGTGTTCGGTGCGCCGGACATAGGCCCACAGCGCGCATTGCAGGCCGATCAGCATGAGGATGAACGGCTGATAGGCTATGCCAACAAACAGCGCCCCGACGAGGTAGATGACTTGCGCTTGCTGCAAGGCCGTGGCGAGGCCCCATTGCCAGGTGGCGGCACCATCCTCGCCTTCGCCCTTGCGGCGACCGAACAGCCAGCGGATGCGCTCCATCTGCCACAGGCCAAGGCCGTGGAGCAGGAGCCACAGGAACAGCCCCGGCCAGCCCTGCTCGCCCAACATCTCGAAGTACGAGGAGTGATAAGCGCGGCCGTGGTCGGTCACGACCTGCGACTTGACCGTGCGGCTATTGCCTTCGCCAACGACCGTGCGGGTCTCGTAAGTGAACTTGTTGCTGCGATAGGCGTCGAACCCGCCGCCGAGCGGGTTCTCGGCGACGTAATCGAGCGTCCAGGCCCACACCTGCACCCGGGTCGAGGCGGACTCGTCGCCCTCATGGTCGGCGATCGTGTTCATCCGGGCGAGGTAGCTTTGCGGCAGGAAGGGCACCGCAACCAACAGCGCCACCCCAGCAAGCGAGGCGTAGAGAAAACGCCGCTTGGCCGACCGCAGCATGAGCACGCCGAGCACGCCTAGGCACACGAGCCCGGTGCGCGCAGCGGTGCCGATCGGGATCAGCACACAGGCAAGGATCAGCGCCGCAGTGAACAGTTTGACCCAACGATCAGGCGGGAACACCGTCCCGTGCCGCGCCAGCCACAGCGCCAGCGGGATCACGGCAATCGCCGCGGTCGAGAGGATCGAGCCTTCGTAGAGCCCGGTGTTGTCGTTCACCAGCAACGACAAGGCGCCATAGCCGCCACTGCCGAGCGCCGTCTTGATACCGCCGTTGATGATGATCGTGCCGATGGACAGCACCATCACCAGCACCGCCGCTTCGATCCTCAGCCGCGTGCGCAGGGTCAGCGGCAGGAACAGCGCGAACACCATCGCCTTCCACACCCAGGCCCACTTGGTCGCGGCCTCTACCGGGAAGTCGGCGGTTTGCGTCGTAAAGAAGCACCAGCCGAGCAGCAGCCCCACCAGCGCCTGGCGCAAAGTGAACCGGCTACCCTGCTTGTTGTCGAGCAGCAGCCAACCGCCGAAGGCCGCCGCAAAAGCGATCATCGAGACCGGGACCGACTGGATGATCCCCCAGCCGATCTTCTGCGGCGCGACCACGTCGATGTAGATATAGGCGAGGACCCACACGAACGGCCGCTTCAGCCCGAGCGTGAGCACCAGCGCGATGAACCCGAGCAGGGCGATGTCAATCATCGGCCGCGCTCGTTCCAGCGGTGTCGCCGCGCTTGCGCAGCCAGGGGCGATCGCGGCCGTCAGGTCCTTCTTCGCTGTCGAGGTCGGGCCTGAACAGCAGGCGCCAGATCGCAACGGCCAACAGGCCGTGCGTCAGCGCTAGGGTGAAGATATCAACCAATCCCGGACCCCGGTCTTTCCTGGGAGCTCAAGTTGGCAGGAAGTAACCTTGTTCGGTTGACGCGCCGTTAAGTTTGCCGTGGCAGATGCAGATGCATCATGCGGGTTCTCCACGTCCTCGATCACTCGCTGCCGATGCACAGCGGCTACACCTTCCGCACGCGTGCGCTGATGAAGGCCCAGATCGCCAACGGCCTCGAGGTGCGGGGGATCACCGGCCTGCGACATGAAGCCGGGGGGCCCGATATCGAGCTGGCCGACGGCCTGACCTTCCACCGCACTTCCGGCGTCAGCTCTGGACCCGCGGGCTTGCGCGAATGGCGCGAGATCGATGCCCTGGCCAAGTCGGTCGGCGACCTGGCGGAGGAATGGCGGCCCGACGTGCTGCACGCCCACTCGCCAGCGCTTTGCGGCACGGCGGCCTTGCGCGTCGCGCGCCGCCTGGGGCTGCCGCTGGTCTACGAGATCCGCGCTTTCTGGGAAGACGCCGCGGTCGGCAACGGCATGGGGCGCGAGGGCTCGCTCAAGTATCGCCTGACACGCGCGCTCGAAAACCGGGTCATTGCCGGCGCCGATGCCGTGGTGACGATCTGCCACGGCCTGCGCGACGACCTGATCGCTCGCGGGGTTCCGGCGGGCAAGATCGGGATCATGCCCAACGGCGTCGATCTGGAGCTGTTCGGCTCGCCCATCGCGCGCGACGAACCGTTGGCGCGCGATCTCGACCTTGGCGATGGGCCGGTGATCGGCTTCATCGGCAGCTTCTACGATTACGAAGGGCTCGACGACCTGATCGAGGCGATGCCGGCGCTGCTGGAGAAGCAGCCCCAGGCGCGGCTGCTGATGGTCGGTGGTGGGCCGATGGCGGAAGACTTGCGCAGGCTTGCCGAAGCCTCCCCCGCTGCCTCGGCGATCCGCTTCGTCGGCCGCGTGCCCCACGGCGAGGTCGAGCGATACTATTCGCTGTGCGACATCATGACCTATCCGCGCAAGGCAAGCCGCCTGACCGACCTCGTCACCCCGCTCAAGCCGCTCGAGGCGATGGCGCAAGGCAAGCTCGTTGCCGCATCCTCTGTCGGCGGACATCGCGAACTGATCACCGACGGGGTCACCGGCACTCTGTTCGCTCCTGACGATCCTGCCGACTGCGCGGGCGCACTGGCGGCGCTTCTGGCACGGCGGGAGGCGTGGCCAGCCCTGCGGGAGGCCGCGCGCAGGCATGTCGCCGAGCGCCATGATTGGGTTCTCAATGCGCGCCGTTATCAGGTCATTTACCAGGGACTTCTAGGTCTCGGACAAACCCTCCCCGTCCCAGCTGCTGCGTGACAGGGCAAGCCAGCAATGGCACAGTCAAGGACAGCATGACTAAGAAAAGTCTCGATAATTCTGCGGCGCGAGTCGGTTCGGGTTCCATCACCAGGCATCCGGCGTTTCCGGCAATCGTAGCCCTTTGGTTTACGGCCCTGCTTGGGCTGGGTGGCCTGCTGCTCCCGGTGGCGCTGCTCGAACGCGTGGTCGAAATGTCTCGCATCGGTTCGCTGGTCACCGCCGCCGCGCCGCCGCTCGGTGTCAGCGCCAGGCTGATCGTTGCAGTCGGGCTCGGCGCGATTGGCGCTGTGCTGGGTTTCAAGATTGCCCGCAGGGTGACCGGCGCCGGCTCCCGCGATGAGACAGCGCTCCGCGCGCCTGACGCGCCGCGCAGGCCGTTCAATGTCGCGGCTGATAGCGGCGCCGAAGAGACCAGCGGCGAGAGCGAGCCGACGAATCACCCACTCCGCCGCCGCCGTGCCCTGACGATTGCCGATCTCGGGCCGGCCGTCGAAAGAATCCCCCCGGACGCCGAACCGCAATACGCCCATGCCCCGGCCTATGGCGAAGCGGCCGAATACGATGCCGAGCCGCCCGTCACGGAGGTCGAGCCCGAACCTGGTTTCCACGAATGGCGGAGAGCCGAAGACGACTTCGAATCCCCGGTCGCGGCTGAAATCCCCTTCGTCGAGGATGCGCACGAGGCGATTGAGGCGGTGCCGGCAGTCGAAACCGTCGAAGAGTTCGAGGCGGTAGAGTCTTCCGACGCGCCGGAATGGCCCGAGGCCGAACCCGCGATCGAAGCCGCCTCCGCTCCCGAACCTGCCCCGCCTGCGTCGCCAAGCACGCCCTTGGACGATCTCGACATCACGCAGCTTGTCGCGCGCTTTGCCGATACGGTGAAGCGGCGTCGCGAATGGCTGGCTTCCACGCAGCAGCCGGCGCCTCCGCCGCTTCAACCCTATGCCGTCGAGGTCGAGCCTGCCGCTCCGGCTCAAGCTCCGATCGCGCCGCTTCCGGCCGAGGAGGAGCCCGCTGCTAAGCGCCCGCCGTTCTTCGACTGGTTGCATCACTTGAACGTCGACGCGCTCGATGACGCTCCGATGCCGGGGTTCTCCATCCCGATGCACACGGCAGCCTTCGTCAATCCGTCGCTCCAGCCGGGAACCGACGAAGCCGAAGCGGAAGTCGATGAGGAAGTCGAAGCCGAAATCGAATCCGATGACGCCTTTGGCTCGCTGATCGAGATGAAGAATCCCTTTGCGTTGCCAAGGTCCGACTTCATCCGAATCGAAGCCAGCGAAGCGGAAGCCGAGGACGAAATCGAACCCGCAGATGAGCCGGAAGAGGCGCAAGAACGGCTAGATACCACCGACGCCGAGGTGTCGTTGCGCGCCGCTTTGGCCAAACTGCAACAGTTGAGCGGTAATCCATAAGACGATTCTCACCCGCTTACGGGTGACGAGCGCCATTTTTGGCGCGACCGGAAACTTGCAAAAACACCTTCCTGTCGTCATGGGGGTCCCTCGCGACATTTTTGAAGGCACCCAGTGCCGGGTGAGTCGCGCTTCGTTGCCGCGCTGGTCCGGTGTCGAAGCGAGACTGTGGTCGCCCGGATCGAGACAGGAAGACGAGTTTGACCGAGTACCCCGCGCCTCAGGGCCTTTACGATCCCCGTAACGAGCACGACTCATGCGGAGTGGGCTTCGTCGCCCATATCAAGGGCGAGAAATCGCACACGATCGTAAGCCAGGCGCTCGAGATTCTGGCCAACTTGGACCACCGCGGCGCGGTGGGCAGTGACCCGTTGCTGGGCGACGGCGCCGGTATCCTCGTGCAGATCCCCGATGCTCTCTATCGTCGCTGGGCCGAAGGCGAAGGCCTGACCCTGCCGCCGCTGGGCGATTACGCCGTGGCGATGTGCTTCCTGCCGCAGCACGACGAAGCGCGTGAATTCATCACCAGCCAGTTCGAAAAGTTCATCGCCAAGGAAGGCCAGACCCTGATCGGCTGGCGCGACGTGCCGACGACCGAGGATGGCCTGGGCAAGGCCGTGCTCGCCTCGATGCCGGTGATCCGCCAGTGCTTCGTCGGCCGCGGTGACAACTGCGCCGACCAGGACGCTTTCGAGCGCAAGCTGATCGTGATCCGCAAGCAGACGCAGAACCCGCTGACCGAGCTGGCCGAGAAGCACAACCTGCCGGAGATCACCCAGCTCTACCTGCCGAGCTTCTCCAGCCGCACCGTGGTCTACAAGGGCCTGCTGCTGGCGAACCAGGTGGGCAGCTTCTACAACGACTTGCGCGATCCGCTGTGCACCAGCGCCCTCGGCCTGGTCCACCAGCGCTTCTCGACCAACACCTTCCCGAGCTGGAAGCTGGCGCACCCGTACCGCTTCATGGCGCACAACGGGGAAATCAACACGGTTCGCGGCAACGTGAACTGGATGAACGCCCGCCGCCGCACGATGGAATCGCCGCTGCTAGGCGCCGACCTCGACAAGCTGTGGCCCATCATCCCACACGGCCAGTCGGATACCGCCTGCCTCGACAACGCGCTCGAACTGCTGCTGCTCGGTGGCTACAGCCTCAGCCATGCGATGATGATGCTGGTGCCCGAAGCCTGGGCCGGCAATCCGCAGATGGATCCGGCGCGCCGCGCGTTCTACGAATATCACGCCGCGCTGATGGAGCCGTGGGACGGCCCCGCTGCCGTCGCCTTCACCGACGGGCGCCAGATCGGCGCCACGCTCGACCGCAACGGCCTGCGCCCCGCGCGCTTCTCGATCACCCGCGACGACATCGTCTGCCTCGCGTCGGAAAGCGGCGTGCTGCCGTTCCGCGAGGAGGACATCGTCCGCAAGTGGCGCCTGCAGCCGGGCAAGATGCTGCTGATCGATTTCGAACAGGGCCGCATCGTCGAGGACGAAGAGCTCAAGGCGGACCTGGCCAAGGCCAAGCCCTATCAGCAGTGGCTCGACCAGGCGCAGTACAAGCTCAAGGATCTCGAAGCGATCGAGAGCGACCAGGAAGCGGTGCGCGAAGAAGCCACCAGCCTCCTCGATCGCCAGCAGGCGTTCGGCTACACGCAAGAGGACATCACCAAGTTCCTCGAGCCGATGGCCTCGCAGGCCGACGATCCGCTCGGCTCGATGGGCACCGATACGCCGATCGCGGTGCTGAGCCGCCGTCCGCGCCTGCTCTACGATTACTTCAAGCAGAACTTCGCCCAGGTCACCAACCCGCCGATCGACCCGATCCGCGAAGAACTGGTGATGAGCCTGACCTCGATGATCGGCCCGCGTCCGAACCTGCTGGGTCAGGACGCCGGCACGCACAAGCGGCTCGAAGTCGACCAGCCGATCCTGACCAACCGCGACCTGGAGAAGATCCGCTCTGTCGAGAAGGTGCTCGACGGCGCGTTCCGCACCGAGACGATCGACATCACCTGGGACGCCGCTTCCGGGGCCGATGGCCTCGAAATGGCGCTCAAGGAAATGTGCTGGGCCGCGACCGAAGCCGTGCTGCAGGACCGGACCATCCTGATCCTGTCCGACCGCGCGCAAGGCCCGGATCGCATCCCGATCCCGGCGCTGCTCGCCACCGCCGCCGTCCACCATCACCTCGTCCGCCAGGGCCTGCGTATGCAGACCGGCCTGGTGGTCGAGACCGGTGAAGCGCGCGAAGTGCATCACTTCTGCGTCCTCGCTGGCTACGGCGCCGAGGCGGTGAACCCGTACCTCGCGTTCGAAACGCTCGAGCAGATCCGCCAGGAAAAGCTGCCCGATCTCGAACCGCAGCAGGTCCGCAAGAACTACGTCAAGGCGATCGGCAAGGGCATCTTCAAGGTCATGTCCAAGATGGGCATCTCGACCTACCAGTCCTATTGCGGCGCGCAGATCTTCGACGCGGTCGGCCTGTCGACCGCGTTCATCGACAAGTACTTCACCGGTACCGCCACCACGATCGAAGGCATCGGCCTCAAGCAGGCCGCCGAGGAAGCGGTGCGCCGCCACCAGGCTGCCTATGGCGACAACCCGATCTACGAAAAGATGCTCGACGTCGGCGGCATCTATCAGCAGCGCCTGCGCGGCGAAGACCACGCCTGGACGGCGAGCTCGGTCGCCAACCTGCAGCACGCGGTCCGCGGCAACGACTTCAAGAACTACGAAGAGTTCGCCAAGTCGATCAACGAGCAGTCCGAACGCCTGCTGACGATCCGCGGGCTGATGGAGCTGAAGAAGGCCGACAAGCCGCTCGATATCTCCGAGGTCGAATCCGCCGAGGACATCGTCAAGCGCTTCGCTACCGGCGCGATGAGCTACGGCTCGATCAGCTGGGAAGCGCACACCACGCTGGCGATCGCCATGAACCGCATCGGCGGCAAGTCGAACACCGGCGAAGGCGGCGAGGATCCCAAGCGCTTCAAGCCGCTCGGCAATGGCGACACCATGCGTTCGGCGATCAAGCAGGTCGCTTCGGGCCGCTTTGGCGTCACCACCGAGTATCTCGTCAATGCCGACGACATCCAGATCAAGATGGCCCAGGGCGCCAAGCCCGGCGAGGGCGGTCAGCTGCCCGGCCACAAGGTCGACAAGATCATCGGCAAGACCCGCCACTCGACGCCGGGCGTCGGCCTCATCAGCCCGCCGCCGCACCACGACATCTATTCGATCGAAGACCTCGCCCAGCTGATTCACGATCTCAAGAACGTGAACCCGGCCTCGCGCGTGTCGGTCAAGCTGGTGTCCGAAGTCGGCGTCGGCACGGTTGCCGCGGGCGTCTCCAAGGCGCGTGCCGACCACGTGACGATCTCCGGCTACGAAGGCGGCACCGGCGCGTCGCCGCTGACCAGCCTGACGCACGCGGGCAGCCCGTGGGAGATCGGCCTCGCCGAAACCCAGCAGACCCTGCTGCTCAACGATCTGCGCAGCCGCATCGCGGTGCAGGTCGACGGCGGCCTTCGCACCGGTCGTGACGTCGCCATCGGCGCGCTGCTCGGCGCGGACGAGTTCGGCTTTGCCACCGCGCCGCTGATCGCGGCCGGCTGCATCATGATGCGCAAGTGCCACCTCAACACTTGCCCGGTCGGCGTCGCCACCCAGAACCCGGTTCTGCGCGCGCGCTTCACCGGCCAGCCCGAGCACGTGATCAACTACTTCTTCTTCGTCGCCGAAGAGCTGCGCAAGATCATGGCCGAGATGGGCTTCCGCACCGTTCAGGAGATGATCGGCCGGGTCGACCGGATCAACATGAACAAGGCGATCAGCCACTGGAAGGCCGACGGGGTCGATCTTTCGCGCCTGCTGCACCAGGTGCCGCCGGCCGAAGGTCACTCGCTCTATCAGACCGGCACGCAGGACCACGGCCTCGACGCCGCGCTCGACAACGAGCTGATCGCGGCCTCGCGTTCGGCGATCGACAGCGGTGAGACCGTGGTGCTCGAACGCCAGGTCCGCAACGTCAACCGCACGGTCGGCACGATGCTGTCGGGCGAGATTGCCCGCAAGCATGGCCACCCCGGCCTCAAGCCCGACCAGCTGCGCATCGCCTTCACCGGCGTCGCGGGGCAGAGCTTCGCCGCCTGGCTGGTCCACGGCGTCACGCTCGACCTGGTCGGCGATGCCAACGACTATGTCGGCAAGGGACTGTCGGGCGGCCGCGTGATCGTGCGCCAACCGGCCCACGTCGACCGCGATCCGAAGGACAACATCATCGTCGGCAACACCGTCCTTTACGGCGCGATCGCGGGCGAGGCCTACTTCAACGGTGTCGCGGGCGAACGCTTCGCGGTGCGTAACTCGGGCGCCGTCGCGGTGGTCGAGGGCACCGGGGATCACGGCTGCGAATACATGACCGGCGGCGTGGTCGCGGTGCTCGGACGCACCGGGCGCAACTTCGCCGCGGGCATGTCAGGCGGCATCGCCTACGTCTATGACGAGGACGGCTCCTTCAAGGACCGCTGCAACCTCGCCATGGTCGACCTGGTCGCGATCGACGCTTCCGCCAGCGAAGACGAAGGCACCGGCCTGCCGCAACAGCGCGCAAGCCATGTCGACGACGCGGGCATGGGCGACATGCTGCGCCACGATGCGGAGCGGCTGCGGATCCTGGTGGAGCGGCACAAGCTCCACACCGGTTCGAAGCGGGCTGCTGCGCTGCTCGATGATTGGAACAACGCGCTTTCGAAGTTCATCAAGGTCATGCCGCGCGATTACTCGCTCGCCTTGAAGCAGCTCGAAGCCGAGCGCGAAGAAGCCGCCACGGTTGCGGCTGAGTAAGGGTCACACGAAATGGGTAAGGTAACAGGCTTCCTCGAAGTCGAGCGGCAGGATCGTGGCTATGCGGATCCGCAGGAGCGGATCGGCCACTATCGCGAATTCGTGGTTCCCCACAGCGAAGAGGGCATCAAGAACCAGGCAGCGCGCTGCATGGATTGCGGGATTCCCTACTGTCACAACGGCTGTCCGGTGAACAACATGATCCCGGACTGGAACCATCTCGTCTACGAGAGCGACTGGCGCGAGGCGCTGGACAATCTCCATTCGACCAACAACTTCCCGGAATTCACCGGTCGCGTCTGCCCCGCCCCGTGCGAGGCGAGTTGCACGCTCAACATCATCGACCAGCCGGTCACCATCAAGTCGATCGAATGCGCCATCGTCGATCGCGGGTGGAAGGAAGGCTGGATCGAGCCGCAAGTGCCCGCGCACAAGACCGGCAAGAGCGTGGCGGTGATCGGCTCCGGCCCGGCAGGCCTTGCAGCGGCCCAGCAGCTCGCCCGTGCCGGCCATTCGGTGACGGTGTTCGAGAAGGCCGACCGCGTGGGCGGCCTGCTCCGCTACGGCATCCCCGACTTCAAGATGGAAAAGCACCTCATCAACCGGCGCGCCGTGCAGATGGAAGCCGAGGGTGTGACCTTCAAGACCAGCACCGAAGTGGGTGTCGACGTGTCGATGAAGTCGCTGCGCGAGAACTTCGACGCCGTGGTCCTGGCCGGCGGCGCCGAGGATGCGCGTCCGCTGACCATTCCGGGTTCGGAACTGCCGGGCGTGCGCCTGGCAATGGAATTCCTGACCCAGCAGAACAAGCGCAACGCCGGCGACGCCGAAGAGCGCGCCGCCCCGCGCGGCACGCTCGTCGCCACCGGCAAGGACGTGATCGTGATCGGCGGCGGTGACACCGGCTCCGACTGCGTCGGCACCTCGAACCGCCAGGGCGCCAAGAGCGTGACCCAGATCGAGGTCATGCCCAAGCCGCCCGAGAAGGAAAACAAGCACCTGACCTGGCCCGACTGGCCCATGAAGCTGCGCACTTCCTCCAGCCACGAAGAAGGCGTCGACCGCGATTGGTCGGTGCTGACCAAGGAAGTGGTCGGCGAAAACGGCCAGGTCACCGGCCTCAAGTGCGCCCGCATCGAGTGGGTCGACGGCCAGATGAAGGAAGTTCCGGGCAGCGAGTTCGTGATCAAGGCGGACCTGATCTTCCTGGCGATGGGTTTCCTCGGTCCGAAGAAGCCGGGCATGATCGCCCAGTCGGGCGTCAAGCTGACCGACCGCGGCAACGTCGACGCCAACGTGGTCGACTATGCCACTTCGGAAGAGAACGTCTTCGCTTGCGGCGACATGCGCCGGGGCCAGTCGCTGATCGTCTGGGCCATCCGCGAAGGCCGCCAGTGCGCCCGCGCGGTGGACGAGGCGCTGATGGGCGTGAGCGAACTGCCGCGCTAAGGATAGGGCGGGGGATCAGAAGATTAGCTCCCGCCTTCCAGCCCGCTACGAAGGAAGTTGCCACTGCGGCGCGGTGCGCTTTGCCGTGACCACGGACTTTCCCGAGCTGACCACGTGCGACTGCTCGATCTGCAGCCGCAAGAACGCGCTGATGGTGGCCGTCCACGAGGACCGCTTCGAGCTACTCGCTGGCGAAGACGCGCTGCGTGAATACCGCTTCCACACCGAAGTTGCGCGACACTTCTTTTGCGGGACTTGCGGCATCTATCCCTTCCATCGGAAGCGCATGTTGCCCGACCACTACGGGATCAACGTGTTCTGCCTCGAGGGCTTCGATCCGACAGGCATCCCGGTTCGCGAAACGCACGGCACACGGTTGCCCTGACGCGGTAGCGTCAGTCTTCCAATGCCCCGATCGTCCGGTCGAGCAACCCCAGCAGCGTCGCCAGCTCATTCGGGCCCAGCGCTTCACGGATCGCCCTCTCCTCAGCATCCACCGCCGCGAATAGCGCCTGCATCGTCCGCTCACCCTCGACTGTGACCGAGACCTCGTAACGCCGCCGGTCGTTCGCCACCCGTCCGCGCTCGACCAGCCCGCGAGTCTCGAGCTGATCGACGATCCCGACCAGCGCCGACTTGTTGAGACCCGAACGCTGAGCCAGCGCGCTCTGCGAGCTTCCCGGATTGGCCGCGATCAGGGCCAGCACCGTGAGCGACCCGGTCGGCAAACCGTACGGCGCTGAAACCGCTATCGAACGTGCCGACAAGGCATTGCGCAACAGCCGCACGCGCGGCCCGACCGATCCTTCGAGGATCCCCCAATCGAGTGTCTTTCCCACACCTGACCGTGTCGTCCGAGGCGGTTCCTTTTGCAACAGTTGTTCCAATCAACTATTTGCCGCGGATGGAAGTGACACCGCTACACCCCCTCTTCGCCGCCGAACTGACCGGCGCCGACCTCACCTGCGAACCCGATGCCGAACTGATCGAAACCGTCGAAGCGGCGATGGCGCAATACGGGGTGCTGGTTGTTCGCGACGCGCAGATCACCGACGAACAGCACAAGCGCTTCAGCCGCTCTTTCGGCCCACTCGAGATTCCCAGCCGCATCCCCGGTGCAGCGCGGCCGCAGGGCAAGCGAGTGATCGACCTCGACCTGTTCTACGCCGGCAATATCGACAAGGACGGCGAGATCATCGCCTATGGCGCGGAGGGCTATAAGCTCGCCCAGGGCGCCGAGCGGTTTCACACCGACAGTTCATTCCACGCCATGCCGACCAAGTGGTCGCTGCTTCTCGGCCACGAGACGCCGCCTGCCGAGGCCGGGGGCGATACGTTGTTCGCCGACGCGCGCGCCGCGTATGACGACCTGCCGGGCAGCACGAAAATCCAGATCGAAGATCTCATCGGCGTCCACGACTTCTGGGAAGGCCGCCGCCGCGCCGGGCTGAAGGGCGAGATCACGCCCGAGATGCGCAAGATCATCCCCTTCCCGCCGGTCGATCATCCGCTCGTTCGCAAGATGCCCTATGGCCGCAAGGCGCTCTACGTCGGCGGCCACTGCATCGGCGTGATCGGCCTGGACGAGACCTTGGGCGAGACGCTGGTCGAACAACTCTACGCCCACGCGACGCAGGACAAGTTCGTCTTCCGCCACCACTGGCGGCAGCATGACCTGGTGATTTGGGACAATCGCTGCACCATGCACGCCGCGACGCCGCTACTGTCGAACGAATACCGCCGCGACATGCGGCGGACCACGGTCAACGAGAGCGGGCCGGAGACGTCGGCCTACGAGTGGATGGGATTGGCCGAGGCTTAGATCCTCCCCGAGCTTGCTCGGGGAGGGGGACCGTTCGCGAAGCGAATGGTGGAGGGGTGTTGCGTTCTTCCGCCGACCCCTCCGTCAGCCGCCTGCGGCGTCCGCCACCTCCCCGAGACGAGCTCGGGGAGGATTTACCACTCGATCGTGCCGCGCCCCTGTGCCTCCAGAAAGGCATTGGCCTTGCTGAACGGCTTCGATCCGAAGAACCCCGCATAGGCCGAAAGCGGGCTCGGATGCGGCGAGGTCAACACCAGATGCCGCGTCCCGGGCCCCAGCTCGGCCACTCGCGCCGCCTTCTTGCGCGCGTGATTGCCCCACAGGATGAACACGCTCGGCGCCTCACGCTGCGCCACGGCGGCCACCGCCGCATCGGTGATCTCCTCCCAGCCCTTGCCGGCGTGGCTCCCAGCCTTGGCCGCCTCGACGGTCAGCGAATTGTTGAGCAGGAGCACGCCCTGTTTCGCCCAATGCTCAAGGTTACCGCTCGAACGCCGGGCAATGCCGAGGTCGCTCTCCAGCTCCTTGTAGATGTTCACCAGTGAGGGAGGCACCTGCACGCCCTCCGGCACCGAGAACGACAGCCCATGCGCCTGCCCCGGCCCATGATAAGGATCCTGCCCCAGGATCACGACCCGCACCTCATCGAGCGGCGTCAGTTCGAGCGCCCGCAACCGCTGGCCGCGTGGCGGGAAAATCGCCTTGCCGCTCGCTTCTTCCTGCTTGAGCCAGCCGCCCAGGCGCCGCGCCTCGGGGGTCTGCAGCACGGCTTCGAGCGCCGGGCGCCAGCTATCGGGAACAGTCTCGCTCATCGCCGCGAAACTAGGTGCCGCGAACACGGGCGGCCAGCGCCTCTTTCCCTCTATCCCCAATCCGCCTAAGGCTGCCCGGAATGGCAGTCTATTTTCACGAAGAAGACCTCCCCGAAGGCGTGCTCGCGCCGGGCCCGGTCGCCGTCGACACCGAAACGATGGGTCTCATCACCCCGCGCGACCGGTTGTGCCTGGTGCAGATCAGCGACGGGCAGGGTGACGAACACCTGGTCCGCTTCGCCGTGGGCAGCGCTTACGACGCGCCGAACCTCAAGGCCGTGCTGGCCGATCCGGCGCGGGTGAAGCTCTATCACTTCGCCCGCTTCGACCTTGCCGCGATCGAACATTACCTCGGCGTCATGGCCGCGCCGGTGTTCTGCACCAAGATCGCCAGCAAGATGACGCGGACTTACACCGACCGCCACGGGCTCAAGGATCTCGTCCGCGAACTGCTCGGCGAAGAAATCTCCAAGCAGCAGCAGTCGAGCGATTGGGGCGCCCCGGTCCTCAACGATGCGCAGCGCGAATACGCGGCATCGGACGTGCGCTATCTGCATCGCATGGTTGAGATCTTCGAGCAGCGATTGGCCCGCGAAGGGCGCACCGAAGTGGCCCAGGCCTGTTTCGATTTCCTCCCGACACGTGCCAGGCTGGATCTCTCCGGCTGGGCCGACAAGGACATTTTCACTCACGACTGAGTTTCCGGCCTAACCGGCCCCCAGGTTAACCGGTAAGGAGCGATGAGCCAGCAAGCCGACAATATCCGCGACCGGCGCCGGGCATTTGCAGCACCGGGCGGTTCGTTCGACCGCACTGTGCGGGTGCTCGCGATCGGCCTGCCCGCGCTGGTCGGCGCAGTTGCGGCGTTGATGCTGATCACTCCGCTGGGCCCGCGCGGCGAGGTCAGCTTCATGCTCGACCGCAACAAGGCCGCCATCGCGGACGATCGCCTGCGCGTCGACCATGCGATGTATCGTGGACGGGACAGCAAGGATCGCCCCTACACGCTCCAGGCCGGGGAAGCTGTCCAGCACAGCGCCACCGACCCTGTGGTCCAGCTTTCGAACCTTACCGCGAAAATTCAGCTCACCGGCGGCCCGGCGCTGCTCGTGGCTCCGGCGGGCCGCTATTACATCGAGGACCAGAGGGTGGCGATCGACGGCGTGGTTCGCTTCAACGCCGCGGATGGCTACAACATGGTCATGCGCAACGTCTCGATCGACTTGCCGAACCGCACCGTCCAGGGCGCCGGCGGGGTCCAGGGCGCTGTTCCGGCGGGGACCTTCTCCGCCGACCGGCTCGACGCCAACCTCGAAGAGCGCGTGGTCGCGCTTGACGGGAACGCGCGGCTACGGATGGTGCCCGGCCAGATGAGGATGCCCTGACCATGGCCTTGCATGAACTCGTCGCCCGCGTAAGGACTGCTGCATGACTGCCCGCACTCGCTCGCTTTCAAGTCTTGCCGCGCGCTCGTTTGCGGGGGCCTTTGCTGCCGCGGGTCTCGTGGCGCTGTGTTTCTCCTCGCTCGCTGGGGCGCAGGGGATCGCCGGGTTCAATTCGAACCAGCCGGTTAACTATGCGGCGGACAGGATCGAACTGCAGGGCCGGCAAAGCCGCGTGATCCTGTCGGGCAATGTCGTGATCACGCAGGGCGACCTCAAGCTGACCGCAGCGCGCACCACGGTTGCCTATACCAACGAGGAATCGCTGCAGATCCAGCGCATCGACGCGACGGGCGGCGTGACCGTGCAACGCGGTGACGAGACCGCCAAGGGCGCGGCCGGCGTCTATGACTTCAACCGGCGCGTGATCATCCTGTCGGGCGGAGTTTCGCTCCGGCGCGGAGGCGATACGCTCAACGGCGGGCGCCTGGTGATCGACCTCAACAGCGGGTTGTCGACCGTAGACGGCGGCGCCGGTCCGCGCGGTTCGCAGAGCGGCCGGGTTTCGGGGACGTTTTCGGTTCCGACTAGCTAGATCCCGATCCTCTCCGTCGCTGCGCGACAGGGAGGATTTTGGGTCACGCAAAGGCGCAAAGGCGCGAAGATCAAACTCCACCCTTCGTCATCCCCGCGAACGCGGGGACCCAGTCAGCTCTCGTGCGCTGTTCCGCCCTAGGTTTCCGCGTTCGCGGGAATGACGAAAAGGGGGAGAGGTGTCGAGCTACCTCTTCGCGCCTTTGCGCCTTTGCGTGACATATTCCTTCCCTTTTTCCGTTCGTCCTGAGCCTGTCGAAGGACGCGAGCGCAGCGCCAGCGTGGTTCGACAAGCTCACCACGAACCGGACGGCGGAGATTGAGGGCAAGCGGGAACGCCCGCTGGCGAACGCGGGCCTAACGCCAAGTGAAATCGCGGACGGGCAAAGGCCGGCGCGGCCTGGGCGTCACAGGATTGCCTTGCGCGAGCATGGAATGCGAACGGCGGCGAGGGCTGCGACCAAAACTCGCTGCTCGGCCCTGTCGGATAGGAGGCACTGGCGGTTAGGGCTCGCAGGTCCCGCCAACGGTTGTCATCCCCGTATCCTACGCTGGACACCCTCTGACGATGTCACGAGAGGGCGCCGGCCTTAGCTGCGGGAGTGAGAACGAAGCGCTACCGCTCCCGCCCCCGTCGCTTGTCAGGTGTCAACTGACGGCGGGGCATATAACCTATATGGTTATAAATGTCAAGCGCCGGACAAAAGAAAAGGCCCACTTTTCAGCGGGCCTCTCCAAATTCAAGTCTGCCAAGTCAGCGTTACGGGCTGACCGGATCCTTGCTGCCGTCGGTCAGGAGCACGATCATCAGCGCGGTCAGGCCGAGAGCGGCGAACACGATCCACAGCGTGCTGGCGCCACCGATGGCTTCTTCTTCCGAGCTGACCGAGCTGGTGCGCTCGATGCTGACCGGAGCTGCGCTGGCGGCGAGCGGCTGGGCAATAGCGAAACTGGACAGGGCAATGGCCGCCAGTGCGTTCTTAAACTTCATCTTTCGAGACTCCCCTACTTGGCGGGCAGGGATTTAACGGAAAAGGGTCGAAATTCAACCGTCTTGTTCTTAAATAACGTCCAGGTTCTAAGTTTTTGCGTTGGTGTTGCAAACTGGCATTCCCCACGCGAAGCATCATTAGGTCCGCGCGATCTTCCGAAGCGCTCTCGCTTGTGTCATGGCGCGTCGCGCAAAACCTTACGGATTCAGATTGAACGAGATGCTCCAGATTAGTTTGCCCGATGGTTCCGTGCGTGAAGTAGCACCGGGTTCGACGCCTGCGGATATCGCCGCGGCGATCGGGCCGGGCCTCGCGAAAGCGGCCCTGGCCGCCCGCGTCAACGGCGAGCTGCGCGACCTTGCGCGACCGTTCGAAGGCGATGCGCAGCTCGCTCTGGTCACCTCGAGGGATGAGGCGGATGCGCTCGAACTGGCGCGGCACGACTATGCCCACGTTCTTGCCGAAGCGGTGCAGGCGCTGTGGCCTGACACGCAGATCACCTTTGGTCCCGCGACCGAGGATGGGTTCTACTACGACTTCGCACCCGGTGCGCGCGGGCCGTTCACCGACGAAGACCTGCCCACGATCGAAGCCAAAATGCGCGAGATCATCGCGGCAGACAAACCGCTGACGCGCGAGGCCTGGACGCGCGACCAGCTGATCGCCTGGTTCAAGGATCATGGCGAAAGCTTCAAGGCCGAATGGGCGGCCGAACTGCCGGCTGACGAAGAGCTGACGATCTACCGCTCGGGCAGCGACTGGCTCGACATGTGCCGCGGGCCGCACTTGCCCAGCACGGGCAAGCTCGATCCGCAGGCCTTCAAGCTGACGCGCGTGTCGGGCGCCTATTGGCGCGGCGACCAGAAGAACGCGATGCTCAGCCGGATCTACGGCACGGGCTGGCTCAACAAGAAGCAGCTCAATGAGCACCTCGTTCGCCTGGAAGAGGCGGCCAAGCGCGATCACCGCAAGCTGGGGCAGGAGATGGACCTGTTCCATCTGCAGCAAGAGGCGCACGGCTCGGTCTTCTGGCACCCCAAGGGCTACCTGATCTGGCGCGAGCTCGAGGCCTACATGCGCCGCGCGATCGACGAAGCCGGCTATCGCGAGGTCAAGACCCCGCAAGTGATGGACGCCCGCCAGTGGGAACAGTCCGGCCACTGGGGCAAATATCGCGAGAACATGTTCGTCATCCCCGACGAAGTCCCCAACGTCGAGGACGAGGGGCCGCTGGTATCCGACGCCGCCGACTGGATGGCGCTCAAGCCGATGAACTGCCCGGCGCACATCCTGATCTTCCGCCAGGGCATCAAGTCCTACCGCGACCTGCCGCTGCGTTTCTACGAGAACGGCTGCTGCCACCGCAACGAGCCGCACGGCGCGCTGCATGGCCTGATGCGCGTGCGCCAGTTCACGCAGGACGACGCGCACATCTTCTGCCGCGAGGACCAGATCGTCGACGAAGTGCGCAAGTTCTGCGCGCTCGCCGACCGGATCTACAAGGACTTCGGGTTCACCTATCACATCAAGCTCGCCCTGCGGCCCGACAAGCGCTTCGGCACCGAGGAGATGTGGGACCTGGCCGAAGCTGAGTTGCGCGCTGCGGTTGTTGCCGCCGGGCTCAACACCGAAGAGTACGGTTGGGGAGAGCTACCCGGCGAAGGCGCGTTCTATGCGCCCAAGCTCGAATGGCACCTGACCGACGCGATCGGCCGCACCTGGCAGGTCGGCACGATCCAGTCCGACCGCGTGCTGCCCGACCGTCTCGACGCGAGCTATATCGCCGAGGATGGCGAGCGGCACCGCCCGATCATGCTCCACCGCGCGATCTTCGGCTCCTACGAGCGGTTCATCGGCATCCTGATCGAGCATTTCGCCGGCAAGCTGCCGGTCTGGCTCGCTCCGGTCCAGGCGGTGGTGGCAACGATCGTCTCCGACGCCGACGGCTATGCAACCGAAGCCGCGGACAAGCTGCGTGCGGCGGGCATCCGCGTCGAAACCGACCTGCGCAACGAGAAGATCAACTACAAGGTGCGCGAGCATTCGGTGCATAAAGTCCCGCACCTGCTGGTCGTCGGCAAGCGCGAGGCCGAAGAAGGCACTGTCGCCCTGCGCACCCTGGGCGAACAGGAGCAGCGTATCCTTACCCTGGACGAAGCGATCACCCTGTTGAAGGCCGAGGCGACGCCGCCCGACTTGCGGTGAGCATTCGCTTCGGAGTTCCTGCAGATGTATCGCGCGCGTTGGAAATCTGGCGCGATGCGACCGATGCCACGCATGAATTCCTGACACCGGAACATCGTGTCGAGATCGATGCGATGTTCGCCGGTTGGCTTCCGGAAGCCGAGCTTTGGCTGGCGCTCGACGAACGCGAGCAGACGGTCGGGTTCCTCGCCATGGACGGCGACATGATCGACGCGCTGTTCGTCGATCCGGCGGTTCATGGGCAGGGCTATGGCACCAAGCTGGTCAATCACGCGCTGACCATGGCCCCAAACGCCACGGTCGATGCGAGCGAGCAGGCCTCGAACGCCTTGCCGTTTTATGAATCGCTAGGCTTCGTGCGCACGGGCGGCTCGGCGACGGATTCGCAAGGACGCCCCTATCCGCTGGTCTACCTGGCTTACGCGGGCAAGCCCTGAGGCCGTCCAGCTCTTAGAAGGGTAGTGCCGGCCCGGCGAGGATCAGCGCCGCGGCGCTGGCGAGGACGATCACCAGCCGCGCAATCTCTTCGCCATGACGGGCGGCGGTACGCGTAAGGGCAATAGCTTTGCTCATGTCAGGCAGTGTCCCCCCCGGAACTTAAGAAAGTCCTAAACCACCGTCGGTGCGTGCTGGCTGGCGCAGTGGAAGCTGCCCCCGCCGGTGAGCACGGCTTCGGCTGGCAGACCCACGACGGCACGGCCCGGAAACAGGTCGGCGATAACCTCGACGGCCTCGTCATCGTGATAGGAACCGTAGGTCGGCACCACCACGACCTGGTTGCAGATCGCGAAGTTCATGTAGCTCGCCGGTTCGACGATGCCGGCCTCGTCCATCCGTCCCGGCGAAGGCACGTCGCGCACCTGGAGCCCGAAATCGAGCGCCCGCGCCCGCGCATCGGCGTAGACCGAGACGTTGGGATCGTCGGTCCCGCTCGGCACCGGGATCGCGACGACACCCGGCGCGATGAAGCGCGCGAGGTTGTCGACGTGTCCGTCGGTATGGTCGCCAAGCAGTCCGTCTCCGAGCCACAGGATGCGGTCGAACCCGAGGTCGCGCTGCAGGCGCAGCTCGATGTCGGCCTTGGTCAGCTGCGGATTGCGGTTCGGGTGAAGCAGGCACTGCTCCGTGGTGACCACCAGGCCCGTGCCATCGGTGTCGATTGCCCCGCCCTCGAGGATCCAGTCGGCCATTGTCGCCGGCAACTGCCCGGCCTTTGCCATGGATGCGCCGACATCTTGGTCGCCATCGAGGATGAACTTGCCGCCCCAACCGTTGAAACCGAAGCGCTGCGCGAAGCGGTGCCCTTCGCCGTCGAAAAGCACCAACGGCCCGGAGTCGCGAATCCAGATGTCGCCGAAGGGGTGCCGCTCGCACACCACGCTCGCGCTCACCAGTTCGCGCGCCCGTGCCTCGTTGGCGGCATCCCGCACGACGAGGCGCACTTCCTGGCCGGTCTCCGCCACGGCGTTGGCGAAGGCCGCCATCTGCTCTTGCGCGGGGATCAGGTCCTGTTCCCACAGCGACCCGTCGGCGGGGAAGCCGATCCAGATCCAGTCCTGCTGGGCCCACTCGGCGGGCATGTACACGGTCATGGCTTCAACAGCCTCCTTCACCTTTGCAGCTGTCATCGCGAATGCGGCGGAACTCGTCGCCGGGCAGCCAGTTGGGCCACTTGTCGTCTTCGGCCAGCGTGCGGCCGAGGCGGTAGAACAGCTGCAAGTCCTGCACCACCCCGCCCCAGTTCCAGTTGGGATCGTACTCGTCGTCGGGCATGTGATAGGCCCGCTCGCGATAGGCAGCCTCGAACGCCCTCCCCGCCTCGCGACCACCGTCGACCAGGTCCTGCCCGCTCTTGACGTAGAACATCGGCACCCCGCGCTTGGCCAAGCTGAAGTGGTCGGAGCGATAGTAATACCCGGCCTGCGGCGAGGCATCGGGCGTAGCCACGCGGCCGAGATCCGCCAGCGCCGCCTTGAGGTAGTCGTCGAGCTCACTCTTCCCGCCGCCGATCACGCTGACATCGCGCGCCGGTCCGGCGAGCGACAGGGCGTCCATGTTGAGACCGCCGACGATGTGATTGAGCGGAACCGTCGGGTTGTCGGCGAAATACTCGGAGCCGAGCAGGCCCGATTCCTCGGCCGTCACCGCGACGAACAGCAGCGACCTGTCGGCAGGACCAGCCTTGGCATGCGCTTCACCGAGCGCGACGAGCGCCGCGGTGCCGGTGGCGTTGTCGATCGCGCCGTTGCAGATGTCGTCACCCGCGGCGTTCGGCGTGCAGCGGCCCAGATGATCCCAGTGCGCGGTGTGCAGCACGTATTCGTCGGGACGGGTCTTGCCCGGCAGCACGGCGACGACGTTCTTCGAATCGAACCGGCGGATCGCGTTGTCGAACCCGGTAGAGGCGGTGATCCCCAGCGGCATCGCCTTGAAGCCGGGCTTGCCGGCAGCGGCGATCAGGTCGTCGAGGTTCTTGCCCGCCGCCTGGGCGATCTCGCGCGCCACCGGCAGCTGCACCCAGCCGTTGACCTGCGTCTGGTCGGCCCCGCCGTCCTTGCGCACCGAGTGCGGCTGCGGGCCGGTCCACGAGCTTTCGACTGTGCCCCAACCATAGGCAGCGGGGAACGTGTCATGCACGATGATCGCCGCTGCCGCACCTTGGCGCGCGGCTTCTTCGAACTTGTAGGTCCAGCGGCCATAATAGGTCATCGCCCTACCGTTGAATTGACCTTCAAGCGTTTCGGACATGTAGTCCGGATCGTTAATCAGGATCAGCGCGGTCTTCCCGCGCATGTCGACCCCGGCATAGTCGTTCCAGCCCTTCTCCGGCGCGTTGATGCCGTAGCCGACGAACACGATCTCGCTCGGCGCCAGGTCAGCCCGCGGCTGTTCACGATAAGTAACGCCGACCCAGTCCTTGGCGATGGTATAGCCCTTGCTGGTGCCATTGCCGGCAATCGTCAGCGGCTTGAAGTTGCTGGCGGTGATCTCGACCAGCGGCACGTCCTGCACCCAGCTGCCGTTGTTGCCCGGCTTGAGACCCGCCTTGGTGAACTGCTCTACCAGGTAAGCGACCGTCTTTTCCTCGCCAGGAGTACCCGGTGCGCGGCCTTCGAACTCATCGAGGGAGAGGACGCGAGTACCCTCCTTCACCGTGGCTTCGGAGATCTGCCCAGCGGCGACCTGGGGAACGCTACCCCCTGCAGCCATCGCGCTGGCGGCAGCGGCGAGAGAAAGAACACCCGCACTAACAATCTTGAGCATGAGTACGACCTCGCTGGCTAGACCCATGCCTTTGGCAAAGCCGCCGCTCCGCCGCAACCAATGTCCCAACCATTAATCTTGCCCTTGTTGCCTGGCCCATGCAGTCAGGCCCGATGAGTACCGCATGGCAGAAAGCGATCGAACGGGCGCAAGCGCACTCCCCCTTCCTCAATCTGGCCCTGTCGCGCCAGCCCGACCTGACCGAGCTGCTCGCGCAGGGTGACGGCGAAGCGGCGATAGTTGCGGCACGGCGAGCGGGCGAAGGCGCGCCGGATGTGGGCGTCGCGTTGCGCCGGGAGAGACTTGCGCTCGCGACTACGGTCGCAATCGGCGATCTCGCCGGTGACTTCTCGCTGACGCGCGTGATGACCGAACTCAGCGGGTTCGCCGACTATGCGCTCGACCGGGCGATCACTGCGTCGATCGCGCGCCGGGTGCCCGACGCCGAGCCACGGGGTTTCAGCGCCATCGCCCTTGGCAAGCAGGGCGCAGGTGAACTCAACTACAGCTCCGACATCGATCCGATCCTGCTCTACGACCCGCAGACGCTGCCGCGCCTCGACCGCGACGAGCCCGGCGAAGCGGCGCAGCGCTATGCCCGGACCATCGTCGAAATGCTCAGCCAGCAGACCGGCGACGGCTACGTCATGCGCGTCGACTTGCGCCTGCGCCCCGCGTCCGAGGTCAGCCCGCTGGCGATCCCCTTCAACGGCGCGCTCAGCCACTACGAAAGCTCGGCCCTGGCCTGGGAGCGCGCGGCGTTCATCCGCGCGCGCGCGTCCAGTGGAGACATTGCCGCAGGCGAAGAGTTCCTCGCCGCGCTGCGCCCGTTCATCTGGCGCCGCAGCCTCGACTTCATGGCGATCGAGGAGATCCGCCGCCTGACCGCGCGCATCCGCCAGGCCTTCGGCGGCCCGCGCGAGCCGGCGCCGGGCTTCGATATCAAGCGCGGCCGCGGCGGGATTCGCGAGGTCGAGTTCTTCGCCCAGACGCACCAGCTGATCTACGGCGGCCGCACCCCGGCGCTGCGGCTGCGCGGCACACGGGCTGCGCTCGACGCCTTGGCGAAAGAGGGCATCATCGACGAGAGCGACGCCCGCATCCTCGGCGAGTCCTACGATCGCATGCGGATGATCGAACACCGGCTGCAGATGGTCGATGACCGTCAGACCCACTCCCTGCCGACCGACGAGGCCGCGCTCGACAATGTCGCCCGGCTCGATGGACTGGCGAACGGGGCGGAGCTGATCGAGGAGCTGCGCGGGATCTGCGCCCAGGTCGCCGAGCGTTACGACCAGCTGCTGGGTGAAGGCGAGCAGCCGACGAGCCCATCGCGCGCCGCGATCGATCCGGAAGTGCGGCAACAGCTCCAGGAACGCGCCGCGCACTGGCGCGAGACCATCCGCAGCCTCCGCGGCGCCGAATCGCGCGCGGCCTTCGATGTCATCCTGCCCGACCTGATCGACGCACTGGCCCAGGCGCCGGACCCCGACCATGCCCTGACCCGCTGGGAGAGCCTGATCGGCCGCCTGCCGAGCGCTGTGAATTTGTTCCGTCTGTTCGAGCAACGGCCAGGCCTACTCGCGCTCGTCCTGCGCATCCTCACTCTCGCCCGCCCGATGGCCGACGAACTGGCGCGCCGCCCGGAACTGCTCGACCGACTGATCGACAGCAGCGCGTTCGATCTGCCCGGCTCGGTCGAGGACCTCGCGGACCGCATGCGCGCAACCGACGTAGGCGACGACTACGAGCGCCAGCTCGACCGAATTCGCCAGATCGTCGGCGAGGAGCGTTTCGCCCTCGGCGTCCAGCTGATCGAGGCCCAGCACGATCCGATGGCCATCGCCGCCGGCCTGTCGCGTGTCGCCGAAGCGGCGCTGGCGACCGCGGCCGATGCAGCGAAGGCGGAATTCGAGCGAGTGCACGGCCGGGTGCCGGGCGACGACATCCTGGTGCTGGGCCTCGGCCGCCTAGGGGGCGGGGCGCTGACCCACGCCTCAGATCTCGACATCGTCTACCTGTTCACCGGCGAGATCGGCCTGGAGTCGGATGGCAAGCGCCCACTCACCGCTTCGCTCTACTTCAACCGGCTGGCGCAGCGCGTCACGGGAGCCTTGAGTGTCGCCACCGCCGAAGGGGCGCTTTACGAGGTCGACACCCGACTACGGCCCCAGGGCAATCAGGGGCCGATCGCGGTCAGCCTAGATAGCTTCGAGCGCTACCAGCGCGAGGACGCCTGGACCTGGGAGCACATGGCGCTATGCCGCGCCCGGCCGGTTTACGGTCCGGCCACGGCTCGCGAGCGCCTCGCCGGTATCGTGCGCGACGTTCTCGAAACCCCGCGCGATCCGGCAAAGCTGCACACCGACGTACTGGCGATGCGCGCCGACATGGCCTCGCACAAACCGCCCGCTGGCCCACTCGACGCCAAACTCCATCGTGGCGGGTTGGTCGATTGCGAGTTCATCGTCCATTTCCTCCAGCTGCGTGAACGCCGCGCCTTCAACCCCAGGCTCGTGGAGGCCATAGGCGAGCTCATCGACGCGGGCTTCCTGCCGCCCGAGTTTGCCGCCTATTTCGCCCTGCAGGCCCGCCTGCTGGTCGCGGCGCGCTTGCTGGCACCCGACTGCATCGAGCCACCTGCGCAAGCCCAGGCGGCCCTGGCGGCGGCTTGCGAGCAGCCGGATTACGCCCACCTCTTGCAAGCGCTGTCCGCCTCGCGCCATGGGATTGCCGCAACCTGGGCCGATCTGTTCGGCGAAGAATTGGAGATCGAACCATGAGCAACGTAGCTGGCGTAGGCGACCCTTTCCCCGACATCGCCCTCGAACGGCCCGACGGCAGCCCGGTCCGTGCTTCGGACTATCGCGGCCAAAAGCTGGTGGTGTTCTTCTATCCCAAGGACAACACCCCCGGCTGCACGGTCGAGAACAAGGACTTTTCCGACCTGCAACCGCAGTTCGAGGCGGCCGGCACGGCCTTGCTGGGGGTGAGCAAGGATCCGCCGGCGAAGCACGTGAAGTTCACCCAAAAGTACGGCCTGACCGCGCCGCTCGCGACCGACGCGGAAACCGGTGGCCTGTCGGATGTCCTGGGCGTGTGGGACCAGAAGAGCCTCTACGGCCGTCTGTTCATGGGCATGAAGCGAACCACCTACCTGATCGACGCCGAGGGGCGGATTGCCCGCGTGTGGGAGAAGGTGAAGGTCAAGGGTCACGCCGCCGAAGTGCTGGAGGCGGCCAAGGCGCTGTGACTTCCGTCGCCGAAGCGATTGCCAGCGCGCTCTCGACCGGCGAGCCCCGGGAAAAGGTCAAGGCGACCCGCGCCCTCGCCCGTGCCTGGCGACGCGGCGATCTGGCGTGGGATTTCGCCGCACCGATGCCGGAGCGGCCCGCTGCTGTTCCGGGGCTTGAGCTGTTGGCGCCAAGGCACATGGCCAAGCGAAAGAAGGGCGGCTCGCAACGGGCGGCCATCGCCCTGTGGCATTCGCTGGCGCACATCGAGTTCGTCGCCATCGACCTTGCGCTCGACATGGCCGGACGCTTCGGCGGTGAGATGGACCAGGAGTTCGTCGGCGACTTCATCGCGGTCGCGGCCGACGAAGCGATGCACTTCACGCTCATCGAACGGAAGCTGCGGACCCTAGGTTCGCACTACGGCGCGCTGCCGGTGCACGACGGACTGTGGCAGGCGGCCCATGAAACGAGGCATGACGTCGCCGCGCGACTCGCCGTAGTGCCGATGGTGCTCGAAGCGCGCGGTCTCGACGTCACGCCGCCTATGCGGGAACGCCTTCTGGAACAAGGCGATAACGGCGGCGCGCGAATCCTCCAGCGAATCCTTGACGACGAAATCCGGCACGTCGCGGCCGGGGCAAGGCACTTCAAAACGCACTGCCAAACGCGCGGCAATGCGCCGGAATCGCACTGGAAATGGTTAGTGAATCATTACTTCAGGGGGTCCCTGAAGCCTCCATTCAACGACTCAGCGCGTCTCGCAGCCGGTCTACCGCGCGATTTCTACGCCGGTGTTGCCTAGTTAACTTTCTCGCCCGTAGACCCTACTCATCGAGACGGCGGGGGGTTCCGACCATCTCAAAATAATTCAGTCCGGACCGGACATGAGCGCAATTAAAACAGTGCGCCAGCCGATTGGTCCGAAACGAAAGTCGCCGGTCTTGCGGAAAGCATGGCCGGTTTGGATGGGGAAAAACGGTCGCATGTTTTTCAAGCTCGGATCATTCCTTGGCCTTGCCCTCGCCCTCGTGGCGAATCCGGCTCAGGCCAACGAAACGGCTGCCGCGACGCAGATTACAGGCGCGGTTGACGCCCAGAACGCGGCCACCGGCACCGGCGACCGCGAATTTGCCGAACTCTTCGCCAGCTGGCGTTCGATGGACACCACCGGCATCGCCACCGCCCCGCGCACCAAGGTGTCGATCCCCTCGATGATGCCGGTGAACGGCGTCACCATGACCAGCGACTATGGCATGCGCGTCCACCCGGTCCTGGGCGGCCGCCGCAATCACAAGGGTATCGATCTCGCCGGCCCGATGGGCACTCCGGTCTACGCGACCGCCGATGGCGTCGTTTCCCGCGCCGAGCGCTTCAGCAGCTACGGCAACTACATCCAGATCGAACATGGCGGCGAACTTCAGACCCGCTACGCGCACCTTTCGGGCTACGCAGTTGCCGCTGGCGAGCAAGTGACCAAGGGTCAGCTCATCGGCTACATCGGCACCACCGGCCGTTCGACTGGCCCGCACCTGCACTACGAAGTCCGCGTCTCGGGTGAAGCGGTCGATCCGCGCCCCTACATGCTGGCGCAGGTTGCGGTCGGCCAGGGCGGCCAGGGCGGCGAATAAGATCTCAGCTTCGAACGAAGATTGAAGAAGGCGCCAACCGGCGCCTTTTTTGATGGCGGCTACCGCGCGAGCAGGCGCTCCGCCATCTGCCGCACTTCGGCACCGATGTCCTCACGGCCCAGCGACAGCGCCAGAGTGGCTTCGACGAACCCGATCTTGCTGCCGCAGTCGTAGCGGTCCCCGGCAAAGGTCACCGCGTGGAACGGCTGCTCACCGATCATGCGGGACATGGCGTCGGTCAGCTGAATTTCGCCACCGGCACCCTTTTCCTGGTTTTCGAGCGTGCGCATGACTTCGGGCTGCAGGATATAGCGCCCGGAGATGATCTTGTTCGAAGGCGCCTGGTCGACCGGCGGTTTCTCCACCAGGCCGAGCACTTCGGTCAGCGCGCCCTGGCTCGCACCGGGATCGATGACGCCGTAGCTCGACACCTCTTCCCGCGGCACTTCGAGTACCGAGATCAGGTTCCCGCCGACCTCGTTATAAGCCTCGACCATCTGGGCCATGCAGCCCGGTTTCCCGACCATCAGTTCATCGGGCAGCAAGATCGCGAACGGCTCGTCTCCGACGATCGATCGCGCGCACCAGATCGCATGGCCGAGGCCGAGCGGGACCTGCTGGCGCACTGTCACCAGGTTGCCGGGCGTGAAGCGCGTGGAATCGAGCGCCGAGAGGTCCTTACCCCGTTCGCCCATGGTGGTCTCTAGTTCATAGGCAATGTCGAAATGTTCGACCAACGCCGTCTTGCCGCGGCCGGTGACGAAGATCATCTGTTCGATCCCCGCCTCGCGCGCCTCGTCCACCGCGTACTGGATCAGCGGTCTGTCGACGATCGGCAGCAGCTCTTTGGGAATGGCTTTGGTCGCGGGCAGGAACCGGGTTCCGAGGCCTGCGACGGGGAACACCGCCTTGCGGATGGGTTTGCGGTTGCTCACTGTGCGTCTCACTATGAAGCGTTGAACATCGCGGTCAACCTAATTGGGCGTGCCGTGAGACTAGACGAGACTGGCATAAGATTCGGTGAACCTTCGCCTCTTTTGCGCGTTTGGCGTGGGCAGAAAGGATGGTTGCATCATGGGACTTATCAGGTTGGCCGCACTCGGAGTTCTGGGCTTCGTCGGTTACAAGTATATGGAAAAATCGAAGAATAACGGTCGCGCTGCCTTCGCGAATGACCACCCGGTTGACGATAACTTCGCCCAAGTGCGCGATGCCGGCCCCGAGGCCATGGGCGACAAGCCCCGGCGCGAATGGACCGCGGCTGACCAAGCAAGCGACGAGAGCTTTCCGGCCAGCGATCCGCCGTCCACTTATTGACGGGCGAGCTCTACGGCTAACCAGATCCGGATAGCCCCGGCCAAGCCCGGCGGATCATCGACTGCGATCCGCTCCACGTCGATCCGGGCGACGAGGGCGTTGATAGGAACGCCCTCGCGCTCGGCCGCGGCTTTCAGCAAGGACCAGAAATAGGGCTCGAGACTGATCGAGGTCTTGTGACCGGCGATCTCTACCGAGCGCTTGACCGGGGGGTGGTACGGCGTAGCCACCCGTTCAATACATGTGCTGGCCGCCGTTGACCGACATGGTCGACCCGGTGATGAATCCGGCGTCTTCCGACGACAGGAACGCAACCGCGCGAGCGATCTCTTCCGCGTGGCCAAGGCGCCCGACAGGAATGCGAGCGACGATCTTTTCGAGCACCGCTTCCGGCACGGCGGCGACCATCTCTGTGTCGATATAGCCCGGGGCGATGGCATTCACGGTAACGCCGAACCGCGCCCCTTCCTGCGCCAGGGCCTTGGTGAAGCCATGGATGCCGCTCTTCGCCGCGGCGTAGTTGACCTGGCCATATTGCCCGGCCTGGCCGTTGATCGAGCCGATGTTGACGATCCGGCCCCAGCTACGGTCCTTCATGCCCGGGAAGCAGGCCTTGGCCATGTTGAAGCATCCGCCAAGATTGATCCGCATGACGTCGTGCCAATCCTGGAAGCTCATTCTCAGGAGGGTCCCGTCGCGGGTGATGCCGGCATTGTTGACCAGGACATCGATCGGGCCGACCTCCTGCTCCACACGTTTGCAGCCTTCGAGCACTTCTTCGTGCTCGCCCACGTCCCAGCGGTAAGCGGGTATGCCGGTTTCATCGGTAAAAGCGCGGGCCTTTTCTTCATTGCCCGCATAGTTGGCGACGACAGTCAGGCCATCGGCCTTCAACGCTTCGCTGATCGCTCTGCCAATTCCGCGAGTTCCACCGGTAACGATTGCAACGCGTGCCATGTCCGCTCCCTTGCCTACTGGATTCCCCAGACCTTAAGCCGGGTCCGGCGGCACGCAAGGAAAACCCCGCCGAAGCGGGGTTTTGCCGCGCGCTACTTCTTGAATGGCTTAGAAGCGGAACTGGGTTCCGACGTAGACTGCTTGGTTGTCCTTCGCCGGGGCGGCAGCCACCGGAGCGAGACGGTCACGTTCCTGCGAATACCGCACACCGGCGGTAACATCGAGGTTCCGCGTCACGCGATAACCGGCGCCGATGTCCACCATCTGGTCTGCCCGCGAATCGATGGTCCGCGGGGTAGAGCCGGTCTTGGCCTGCTGTTCCATCTCGACGCGCGGTGCAAAGCGGCTCTGCTCAACCTTCTCGGTCGCGGGCTTAATCTCGACCAGGTCAGGAATGCTGGCGTCCGAGAGCGTGTTCGAAATACGCGCCGGCGACGGCTCCGGCTTGGCGAAGTTCTGATATCCGCGCGAAATGCCGAGATTGTAGCGTGTCGGCGCGATGCGGGCACCGGCGTCGCTGGCAACCTGGTCCAGCGCCGCGGCGATGGCACCGCGCACCGAAATCGCGCGGGCTTCGTCCGCGTTCACGCGTACCGCAACCGTCACAGAGCGGCTGCTACGTTCGGCCACGCCAGCAGGCGTGAAGCGCATCAGGCGGGCCCCGCCATCGGTGTGCTTGGCCACGAAGGCGGCGAGCTGAGGATCGACCGAAGCGGGGGTAAGGGTGACGAAGCTGCCACCCGTGACGAGACGGGCATCGTTGTCGAGCGCGCCGAGCGCAAGCCCGGCAGTCGGCAACCCGGCGCACACGAGCACGCCAGCAGCAGCTATCGCTGCCCAGCGGCTCCGTTTGCGAGTGGCCATCTTCTTCGACACGGATTCCAGCCCCGTTTTCCCTGTTAACTCTATAACGCCAGACCACCTGAATGGTGCCTGACGCCCGCGAACCAGCAGCCTGATGAATCGGCTGCGACTCGCCTCACATCTGTGAAGGTATGCTACCCGCAGTTGGTTTGCCAGCAAGAGCAACCCCTTGGCGCCGCTTTTCGCAGAGTGTTGCAGAGGCTCAACAATAGCTTAACGCAGACGCGAAGGATTAAGCTCGCGTTCACGGGCCGATGTCCTTGTTCAGGAGACACGCGTGGCACCTTGCCGCTTGCCCATCACGGGCTATAGAGCGCACTCGGATCACGCGGGCCCGTAGCTGGATTTAGGACCGAGAATGGCATTGCAGACCACCACCGTCACGTATCTTCGCCGGGATTCTGTCCAGGCTTGCGCTCGCGGCCTGACGCTCGGCGCACTGGCGCTCGGCCTAGCGGCCTGCGGCATGACCCAAGAGAAGCCCAAGGCTGACCTCGCGGCTTCGCAAGTCACTTATATCGGGGTGAATTCCTACCTCTGGCGCGCCAGCCTCGAGACGCTGTCGTTCATGCCGCTGACGCAGGCCGACAGCTCGGGCGGAGTGATTGTGACGGACTGGTATTCCAATCCGCAGAACCCGAATGAGCGGGTCAAGGTTTCGGTCTCGATCCTCGACCAGGATCTGCGCGCCGACGCGCTGCGCATCGCGGCGAGCCGCCAGGTTCAGCAGGGCGGAACCTGGGTCGAAGCGCCTGTGCAGGCGGCGACCGTGCAGAAGCTCGAGGACATCATCCTGACCAAGGCACGCGATTTGCGCCGCGCCGCGTCGGCTGGATGACCGCCTGATTTCCGGACTAATTTAGGAACCACACCATGACCGAGCAGCGCTTCGATCCGTCGCACGCCGACGGACGCTGGCAGCGTGCCTGGGACGAAGCGCGCTGCTTCGAGGCCGACAGCGACAGCAATCGGCCCAAGAGCTACGTGCTCGAGATGTTCCCCTATCCTTCGGGGCGCATCCACATCGGCCACGTGCGCAACTACACGATGGGTGACGTGCTCGCCCGCTACAAGCGCATGACCGGGCATGAAGTGCTGCACCCGATGGGCTGGGACGCGTTCGGCATGCCGGCCGAAAACGCCGCCATGGAACAAGGCGTGCACCCGGCCGGGTGGACCTACCAGAACATCGCCACGATGAAGGCCCAGCTCCGACGCCTCGGCTTCGCGCTCGACTGGAGCCGCGAGATCGCCACTTGCGATCCCGAGTACTACGGGCACGAGCAAGCGCTGTTCATCGACATGTACGAAGGCGGCCTGGTCTATCGCCGCCAGAGCGCGGTGAACTGGGATCCGGTCGACCAGACCGTGCTGGCCAACGAACAAGTCGTCGACGGGCGCGGCTGGCGTTCGGGCGCGGTGGTCGAGAAGCGCCAGCTCAACCAGTGGTTCCTCAAGATCACCGACTTCGCGCAGGACTTGCTCGACGGCCTCGGCACGCTCGAACATTGGCCGGAGAAAGTCCGGCTGATGCAGGAGAACTGGATCGGCAAGAGCCAGGGCCTGCAGTTCCGCTTCGACCTGACCAACGGCGATACGCTCGACGTCTACACGACGCGCCCGGACACGATCTTCGGCGCCAGCTTCGTTGCGGTCGCGCCCGATCATCCGCTGGCCGAGGCTGTCGCGCAGACCAACTGCGATGCGGCCAAGTTCATCGAGAAGTGCCGCGCTGGCGGGACTACAGCGGCCGAGCTCGAAACCGCCGAGAAGCTCGGCTTCGACACCGGCATCGGGGCGGTCCATCCGTTCGATCCGAACAAGCGGCTGCCGGTCTACATCGCCAACTTCGTGCTGATGGACTACGGCACCGGCGCGATCATGGCCGTGCCGGGCCACGACCAGCGCGACTTCGAGTTCGCCACCAAATACGAGCTGCCGATCATTCGCGTGGTCGCCGCTTCGGCGGCCGAAGCCGATGCGCCGCTGACCGAGGCAGAAGCCGGCGAGGGCGTGCTGGTCCATTCGGGCTTCATCGACGGCATGACCGTCCCCGACGCCAAGCGCGCCGTCATCGAGCGCGCCGAAAGTGGCGGCTGGGGCCAGGGCAAGACCGTGTGGCGCCTGCGCGACTGGGGCGTTTCGCGCCAACGCTATTGGGGCACACCGATCCCGTTCATCCATTGCGCTGACTGCGGCGTGGTGCCGGTGCCGAAGGACCAGCTTCCGGTTACTTTGCCCGAAGACGTCGATTTCTCGATTCCCGGCAACCCGCTGGTGCGGCATCCGACCTGGAAGCATGTCAGCTGCCCCAAGTGCGGCGGCGCGGCCGAGCGCGAAACCGATACGCTCGACACTTTCGTCAACAGTTCCTGGTATTTCCTGCGCTTCGCCAGCCAACCAGCCGACCAGCCGTTCAACCGTGACGAGGTCGCCAAGTGGCTGCCGGTCGACCAGTACATCGGCGGCATCGAGCACGCGATCCTGCATCTGCTCTACGCCCGCTTCTGGACGCGCGCGCTCAAGCACATCGGCAAGATCGACGTGGCCGAACCGTTCGCCAGCCTGTTCACCCAGGGCATGGTGACGCACGAGACTTACGAGCGGAAGAACCCCGAAAACGGCCAGCCGATCTACTTCGGCCCGGCCGAGATCGAGCGCGGCACCGAGGGCGCCGTACTCAAGGCCGATGGCGCCCCGGTCACCGTTGGCCGCGTCATCAAGATGTCCAAGTCGAAGAAGAACGTGGTCGACCCGGACGACATGGTCGAACGCTACGGAGCCGACGCGGTCCGCTGGTTCATGCTCTCCGATAGCCCGCCCGAGCGCGACTTGCCGTGGTCGGAAAGCGGCATCGAAGGCTGCGGCCGCTTCGTCCAGCGCCTGTGGCGCCTGTTCGGCCAGTACGACGCCGCCGCGACCGGCGAGGACAAGGCGTTGCAGCGCAAGCAGCACCAAACGATCGCCGCCGCCGGTGAGGACATCGAATCGCTTGCCTTCAACAAGGCAGTGGCACGGATCTACGAGTTCACCTCGGCGGTCGAAAAGGCCCCGGCTTCGGCCACGCGCAGCGAAGGCATCGCGACCTTGATGCTGCTCGCCTCGCCGATGATGCCGCACCTGACCGAAGAAGCCTGGCACAACGCCGGGTTCGACGGCCTGGTGTCCGAAGCGAGCTGGCCGCCGGTCGACGAAGCGCTGCTGGTCGAGGACGAGGTCACCGTGGCCGTGCAGGTGAAGGGCAAGCTGCGCGACACCCTGACCGTGGCCAAGGGCTTGCCCAATCCCGAGCTTGAGGCGCTTGCGCTCGCGAGCGAGAAAGTCCAGCGTGCCCTTGATGGAGCTCAGGTCCGCAAGGTGATCGTGGTGCCCGACAGGCTGGTTAACATCGTCGCATGAGGCGGGCCGCGTCCCTGCTGGCGCCTCTCGCGCTGCTGGGAGCGCTGGGTGGCTGCGGCCTGCAGCCGATGTACGCTGGCGGTGGTGACGGGGCCGTTGCGCAGGGGATCGCGGCGGTGGAAGTCGCTCCGATCGAAGGACGCGCAGGCTGGCTCGTGCGCAATGCGCTGAAGGACAGGCTGGCGCAGGGCGGCAGTACCGCGACGCCGCGTTATCGGCTCGACGTGCTGCTCGACGACCAGCTCGAAAGCCTCGGCCTGCTGACCGACGAGACCGTGTCGCGCGAGCGCCGGACGCTGCGCGCCCGCTACCAGTTGGTCGATCTGTCGAACGGCACGATCCTGCTCGATGCGACGGCGGGCTCGGATGCCGGCATCGACGTGGTTTCGTCGGAATTTGCGACGATTGCCGCGGAACAGACCGCGCTCGAGAACTTGGCCGTCGAGGTCTCCGACCGGATCATGGTCCGGGTGATGCTCGCGCTCCGCTCGCAATCGTGAAAGCCACTCAGCGCGACTTCAACGCCGTCGCGCCGCGCGCTGCGCAGCAGGCGAAGATCATGTTCTTCTGCGGCCCGGACGAGGCAGGCGCAGCCGCCGCCGCGGCCCGGCTCATCGCCATGCTGCCCGACCCGGGTGAGCGGGTAGATTTTTCGGGCGGTGACCTGAAATCCGATCCCGTGCGTCTAGGCGACGAGGCGCGCTCGAACTCGCTCTTTGCCGGAACCCGCCACATCCTGGTCAGCGCCAACGGCGACGAGGCGCACGATGCGGTAAAGACCCTGCTCGACGTTATCGACGCCGGGGAAGGCGAGGGGGCCTGCCCGATCCTGATCGTGGCGACCAGCGCCACCGACAAGTCGCGCACTGCCAAACTCCTCGAAGGTCGCGGCGATGGGCTGGTAGCTATGTTCCATCCGCCGGACCTCAAGTCGGTGACCGAGGAAGTGCGGCGCATGGCCGATGCGGCCGGCCTCAGGCTCGGCGGCGATCTTGCTGAGCGCATCGCGCGAGCGGCCGGGCTCGATGTGAGGCTCGCCCAGTCCGAAGTCACCAAGCTCGCGCTCTATGTCGACGCTTCGGCCCAGGCGCCGCGCCAGGCCAGCGAGGAAGCGCTCGACGCGATTGGCGCCAAGACCGAGGAAGACGGCTTCATGCCGCTGGTCAACGCAGTGCTGTCCGGAGAGGTCAATCGGCTGCCAGGCGAGTTGCGGCGGATGCACGAGCTGTCGCTCAATCCAGTGGCCGTATTGCTCGCGCTTGAGCGCCGCGCCGCGCAACTGGCGCAGCTCACCGCCCGCCTCGGACCGAACGGCAAGATCAAGGACTTGCTTGAGACTGAGCAAAAGGCCCGCCGCGTGTTCTGGCGCGACGCGCGCGATCTTGGGACGCAAATGCAGCGCTGGAACGCCAAGCGCCTCAACCGCCTGGTGCAGCGGCTCGCTGCGCTCCATCGTTCGCTGCTGTCGAACAGCCAGGCGGCCGAACTGCTGCTGGCGCAGGAACTGACCGACATCGCCCGTTATGCGGCGCCGCGGCGGTAACCCCCAAACGTCACGCCTTGCCGATTGCCTGCTTCGACTCCATCTGAGCGGCGATGCCTGAGACCCGTTTCCACGCGATGCCCGATGGCAGGCGGATCGCTTTCCGCCACAGCCCTGCCTCTGGCCCTGGCTCCGGCCCGGCGATCGTGTTCCTGCCCGGCTACATGTCCGACATGGCCGGCAGCAAGGCCACCGCGCTCTTGGCCTGGGCCGAAGCGGAACGGCGAGAATGTCTGCTGCTCGATTACTCGGGCTGCGGCGAAAGCGGGGGCGATTTCGCGGACGGTACGCTGGCGCGCTGGGCCGAAGAGGTGCTCGCGCTGATCGAAGCCGAGGTGCGGGGCGAAGTCGTGCTGGTCGGATCGTCTATGGGCGGTTGGTTGATGCTGCTTGCGGCGCAGCAGCTTGGATCAAAGCTCGTTGGCCTGGTGGGCATCGCCGCCGCCCCTGACTTCACCGACTGGGGCTATGACGACGCCCAGAAGGCGCAGCTCTCGAACGGCGAGACACTCTTCACCGAAAACGCCTATGGCTACGACCCCACGCCCACGCATCCAGGCTTCTGGTCCGACGGGCAGGACCGGCGCCAGCTTGAGAGCGAGATCGCCATCGATTGTCCGGTGCGGCTGCTCCACGGACAGGAGGACACCGACGTCCCCCCGAAAATCTCACTGCGCCTTGCAGAGGCCTTGCGTTCACAGGACGTGCAGGTGACCCTGATCAAGGGTGGCGACCATCGCCTTTCGCGCGACAGCGACATCGCCCTGCTCCTGCGCACCGTCGCCGCGCTAGCTTGAGACCGTTCCGATGATCACCGCACTCATCTCCGCATCGCTGCTCACCCTGGCTCAGGCTGCCGTCGAGGCGCCGGGCCCGCCGGTACCGCGCACCGTGGCGGAAGATCGGCTCATCGCCTGTCTGGAAAAGGCCCGTAAGGATCCGACCACCGCGATCGTCGAAGCCGGCCAGTGGTCCGAGCAAACCAGCGGACCGGACCGCACCTATCCGCAACATTGCCTTGGCATGGCCTATACCTCGCTACTACGCTGGGAAGCGGCCGAGCAGGCGTTCGTTGCCGCGCGGGAGGTGCTTGGTGAGGGCGATCCCTACCGCCGGGCCCAACTCGCCGCGATGGCCGGCAATTCCGCCTTGGCCCAGGAACGTGCCGCCGCCGCCCTTACCCACCTCAACCTCGCCGCGAGCGATGCCGAAGCCTCGGGCGATGCGGGGTTGCGTGCAGTGGTCGAGATCGACAGGGCACGGGCCCAAGTCCTGCTTGGCCAAATGGCAGAAGCTGAAGCCACACTCACCAGCGCGCGGACCTTCGACCCGCAGAGCCCTTATGCCTGGCTGCTCTCGGCGACCTTGGCGCGTCGTCAGAACAAGCTGGCCGACGCACAGTCCTATATCGAAACCGCCGCCAGGCTGTCCCCCGGCTACCCGGAGATCGGCCTCGAAGCCGGTGTGATCGCCATACTCGGTGGACGCGAGGACGCCGCGCGGGCAAGCTGGCAGTCGGTTGTCGATCTCGCCCCAAACAGCGAGGAAGCGATTACTGCCCGCGGCTATCTGGCCCAGCTCAGTGAACCCACCGAGGCTCAGCCGACCGCTGAGCCAAGTGCGGAGACCCCGTCCGAATGATCCCCCTGTCAGTCCTCGACCTCCTCCCGATCCGCGAAGGCGGCACTCTGCACGAGGCCCTGGACGACGCCGGCAAGCTCGCAGCGACCGCCGAGCAAGCCGGGTACAAGCGGTTCTGGGTAGCCGAGCACCACGCCACTCCCGGAGTCGCCGGTGGAGCCGCCTCAGTCGTGCTCGCCCACATCGGCCATTCGACCTCGACCATCCGGATCGGATCGGGCGGGATCATGCTGCCCAACCACAACCCGTTCGTGATCGCCGAGCAATTCGGCACGCTAGACGGCCTGTTCCCTGGGCGGGTCGACCTTGGGCTCGGCCGCGCGCCGGGCGCGGCGGGGATCGTGGCGCAGGCCTTGCGCAAGAACCTGCACCAGGCGGCCGAGTACTTCCCGCAGGACGTGGTCGAACTCCGGGCCATGCTGACCGGCGATCTCGACCTGCCGATCGTCGCCACCCCCGGACTTGGCGCCAAGGTCGAGTTGTGGATGTTGGGGTCGAGCCTGTTCGGCGCCCAGCTCGCAGCAAGGCTTGGCATGCCCTACGCCTTCGCCAGCCACTTCGCGCCCGACCATCTCGACGCCGCGCTGATCGCCTATCGCAACCAGTTCCGTCCCTCGGCCTACCTCGACAAGCCCCACGCCATGGCGGCGATGACGGTGATCGCCGCGGACACCGACGAGGAGGCAGAGTTGCTGTCCTCCTCGCAGGACCAGTCATTTGTCCGGCTCCGCTCTGGCGATCCGGGCAAGCTGCCGCCGCCGATCCCCGGCTATCGCGAGACCCTGCCGGACACCGCCAGGGCCATGCTCGAACATCTCGGCCAGGCCCGCGCGGTGGGATCAGTTGCGACCGTCCGCGAGAGGATCGGCCGCTTCATCGAACGCACCAACGCCGACGAGTTGATAGTCTCCGGCGCTACGTATGATCCCGAGGCGCGGCGTCGTTCGCTAGCGCTTACGATGGAGGCCGTTACTTCGTAGGGATGGCCGTGGCGCCAATCGGCGCAAGAAGTCGGAACGACCGCACGGCCGCCTCGTTTGTCTTGTTTGTGGAGGCGGGAGAGAGTGAATATGGCCACCGCGCGGCGCGATGCCGAAGGGTTCAAGAAATTGTCGGCCGAAGACGCAAAGCTGGCAAAGGTCCTGCGCGAACGCATAGCGGTGTCCCGACTCCCTGGAGAAACCGAACTCGGCGCCGCCCATCTCGACGAAGCGGCCGCTTTCCTGCTCGAAACCGCCCACCAGCGTAAGCGCGGAGAGGCCGCCATCGCGGTCCGCTCGGGCGTCGGTGACCGGAGAGCCACCCGCATCGCCATCGTCAACAAGGACATGCCGTTCCTGGTCGATTCGATCGCCGCGACCATCGCCGCGCTCGGATTGCCGATCGACGTCCTTGCTCACCCCGTTCTGCCCGCCCGCCGCGATGAAGCAGGCAAGCTCGTGGCCCTGCCCGAAGGAGAAGCGAGCGGCGAGAAACTGGAATCGATGATCTATCTCGAGACCGAGCGGATCGACGCCATCCAGCGCCGCACACTCGAGCAGGAACTCTCCGCAACGCTGGCCGATGTCCGCGTGGCGGTGTCCGACTGGCCCGAGATGCGCGAGCGGCTGGGCCAGGACGCCGGCAAGGTGCCCGATCCCGAACGGCAGGACCTGCTACGCTGGTTCTGCGACGGCATGCTGACCCTGCTCGGCCACATGACGATCAAGCCCGACGGCTCCAAATCGCAGGCGCTCGGGATCTGCCGGAAGAGCGCAAAGGACCTGCTCAGCGAGGACGCTTACAAGCTCGCCTTCGCCTGGTTCGAAAAGCCCGCCAACCGCGAACATGCGCCACTGATCATCAAGGCGAACACTTACTCGCACGTCCATCGCCGGGTGCCGCTCGATGTGTTCATCGTGCCGGTGATCGAGGGCGGCAAGGCCACCTCGCTTTCGGTCTACGCCGGCATCTGGACCAGCGCCGCGCTCGGAACACCTCCGGCCCAAGTGCCCGAACTGCGCCGCCAGCTGGCCAACCTGATGGACAAGTTCGGTTTCCAGGAAGGAAGCCACGATGCCAAGGCGCTCGTCCATGCGCTGACCGTGCTGCCGCACGATCTCGCGATCGGTTTCGAAGACGAAGATCTCGCGCGTGTGGCGACCACGATGATGGCGCTCGCCGACCGGCCACGGGCCCGCGCGGCGATGGTCATGGCCCCGCTTCACCGGCACTTGTTCGGCTTCGTCTGGCTCCCGCGCGACCTGCTGTCGACTTCGACGCGCCTCAAGATTCAGACCATGATCGAGGACTCGACCGGCGCCGATACGCTCGACTGGAGCTTGCTGGTCGAAGGCGGCAACCTAGCCATGTTGCGCTATGTCCTCGACTTCCGCGGACGCGGGCGCGAGCCCGACATGGACCTGGTCGACCGCCGGCTGCAGGAACTGCTGCGCGGCTGGGGCGAAGCGGTCGAAGCTGCGCTTGCCGTCGACGAAGAGCCATCCCGCGCCGCGGCGCTCGCCTCGCGCTATGCCGAAGCCTTCCCGCTCGCCTACCGCACCGATTACGGACCGGCCGAAGCCGCGCGGGATATCACGCGGATGCGGGCGCTCGCGGGCGCGGAGGCGGAGCGCCCACTCCACCGCGATGCCCGGCTCTACCGGCTGGAAAACGACCCCGCCGATCAATTACGGATGAAGCTCTATCAGCTCGGCGGTTCGGTCGCGCTGTCGGACGCTGTTCCGGCGCTCGAGAACTTCGGCTTCCGGGTGCTCGCCGAACGCCCGACCATGATTGCCGGCGCCGAACCCGGCTCGATCCACGACTTCCTGCTCGGCCTGTCACACGGAGACGAGGCCGCGCCGCTGCTCGATCGCGCACCGCAGATCGAGGCCGCGATCTGCGCCGTGCTCAACGCACGGGCGGAAGACGACGTGTTCAACCGCCTGGTCGTGAGCCCCGGTCTGGAGGCGCAGGAGGCCGACTGGCTGCGCGCCTTCTATCGCTATCTGCGGCAGGTCAACGTCGCCTTCACCATCTACACCGTGGTCGACGCGCTGCGCCGCGCGCCTACCGTCACTCGCGCGCTGGTGGAACTGTTCCGGGTCCGCCACGATCCGGGTTTCAAGGCAGACCGCGAAGCCGCTTCACACCACGCCGAAGAGCAAATCCGCACCGGCCTCGCCAGCGTCGCCGCGATCAACGACGACCGCTTGTTGAGGCTCTACTGGGCCCTGGTCGGGGCGATCCTGCGGACCAATGCCTTTGCCCCAGCCGGCACCGACGCGTTGGCGTTCAAGCTCGATTCCTCGCTCGTGCCCAACCTGCCCAAGCCGGTGCCGTGGCGCGAGATCTTCGTCTATTCGCGCCGCGTCGAAGGCATTCACTTGCGCGCCGGCCCTGTCGCGCGCGGAGGCCTGCGCTGGTCCGACCGGCGCGACGACTTCCGCACCGAAGTGCTTGGGCTGATGAAGGCCCAGCGGGTCAAGAACGCGGTGATCGTCCCGACCGGAGCCAAGGGCGGCTTCTATCCCAAGCGCTTGCCCGATCCCGCGGTCGACCGCGACGCCTGGGCCACTGAAGGGCGCGAAAGCTACAAGCTGTTCATCCGCACGCTGTTGTCGATCACCGACAACATCGCCGGCACCAAGGTCGTGCACCCGCCGCACGTGGTGATCCACGACGGCGAGGACCCCTATTTCGTGGTCGCCGCCGACAAGGGCACCGCGACTTTCTCCGACACCGCCAACGCTATCGCCGCCGAGTTCGACTTCTGGCTCGGCGACGCTTTCGCTAGCGGCGGATCGAAGGGCTACGATCACAAAGCCATGGGCATCACCGCCCGCGGCGCGTGGATCTCGGTCCAGCGGCACTTCCTCGAAATGGGCGTCGACGTGCAGAGCGAGCCGGTCCGCGTGGTCGGTTGCGGCGACATGTCGGGCGACGTGTTCGGCAACGGCATGCTGCTGTCCAAGGCGATCAAGCTCGTCGCCGCGTTCGACCACCGCCACGTGTTAATCGACCCCAACCCCGATCCGGCAGCCAGCTGGGCCGAGCGCAAACGGATGTTCGAACTGCCGCGCTCAAGCTGGGCGGATTATTCCGAAAAGCTCATCAGCAAGGGCGGCGGGGTGTTCCCGCGCACGCTCAAACGCATTCCGCTTTCTCCAGAGGCACGCGCGGTGCTCGGGGTAGAGGCGGAAGAGCTCGACCCCGAAAGCCTGATCAGCGCGATCCTCAAGGCTCCGGTCGACCTACTGTGGTTCGGCGGAATCGGGACTTATCTCAAGGCCAGTCAGGAGAGCCACGCGCAAGTCGGCGATCCGGCCAACGACGGCCTGCGGGTGAATGGCGACGAGGTGCGCGCCAAAGTCGTCGGCGAAGGCGCCAACCTCGGCGTCACGCAAGCCGGGCGGATCGAGTTCGCGCTTCACGGCGGCCGCATCAACACCGACTTCATCGATAACTCCGCCGGGGTCGATTGCTCGGACAATGAGGTCAACATCAAGATCGCCCTCGAAGCGGCCAAGCGCGGCGGGAAACTGTCGGAGACGCGACGCGTCGAAGTGCTCGAAGCCATGACCGACGAAGTCGCCGCGCTGGTGCTCGAAGACAACCGGATGCAGGCGCTCGCCCTGTCGATTGCCCAGGCCGGCGGCGCCAAGGCCGTCGCTTCGCAGACCCGGCTGGTCGAGTTCCTGGAAGACGCGGGCGAACTCGACCGCAAAACCGAAGGCCTGGCCGACAGCCAGGCGCTGGTCCGGCGGGCGGTGGACGGTCAGGGCCTGACCCGGCCCGAACTGGCGATTCTGCTGTCCAACGCCAAGCTGCTGCTGCAGTCCGCCATCGAAGCGAGCGACATCGCCGCCGACAGGGCCGCCGAGCCGCTGCTGTTCGACGATTTCCCGGAAACGATGCGCGCGCCGTTCCGCAAGTTCATCCTGGCTCACCGGCTGCGGAACGAGATCGTGGCTACGGTCATCGCCAACGCCGTCGTCAACCGCATGGGCTTGATCCATCCGTTCGAGCTGGCCGAGGAAGAAGGCGCCGGGCTCGACCAGATTGCCGCTGCGTTCGTTTCGGCTTGCGAGCTGCTGGGCATGGACGCGATCTGGGCGGCGACCGACGAGGGCAAGATGCCCGAAGGCGCCCGGCTGCTGCTGTTCGAACGGGCCGCTTCGGCCTTGCGCGGACATATGGCAGACTTGCTGCGCGCTGGCGGAGCCATGCGCGCGCCGTCGGACTTGATCGACGCGGTCTCCGGCGAAGTGGGAGTGCTGGTCGATCACGTGGACGATCTCCTCGCCCGCGAAGCGCGCGAGCATGCCGAAGCCATCGCGACCGAGCTGGAGGATGCAGGGGCGCCCCCTGCACTCGCGCTCAAGGTCGCCAACTTGTTCGCGGTCGACGGCACGATCGGCCTCGCGCAACTCTCGCGCGACACGCGCATTCCGCCGGTCCCACTGACCCAGGCCTTCATTGCGCTGGGCGAAACGCTCGGTCTCGACTGGGCGCAGTCGAAAGCCTCGGTGATGAATCCCTCCGATCCGTGGGAGCGGCTGCTGGTCGCGGGCCTAGCGCGCGACTTCCAGCAGATGCGCTTCGAGTTCCTCCGGCAGCTAGCCACGACCAAGCGCGGTAAAACCGATCCCAAGGGGCAGATTGCCGCGTGGGCCGCCGAACGCGAGCCGGCGATCAAGCAGTTCCGCTCGATGATCGCGCGGGCCCGCAGTGCGACCCCTTTAGCGCCGGCGATGCTGGCGCAGATTGCCAGCCAGGCGAGAAACCTGTTGAACCGCTAGTCTATGAGCGAATCAGACATTGTAATCGTCGGCACCGGCCACGGCGGCGCCCAGGTGGCCCTTGCCTTGCGCCAGCATGGCTTTGCCGGCTCCATCCTGATGGTCGGGCGCGACAGCGAACCGCCTTATGAGCGCCCGCCGCTGTCGAAGGACTATCTCTACGGAGAGAAACCGTTCGAGCGGATCATGATCCGTCCTCCGCAATTCTGGGATGAACGGCAGGTCGGCCTGCTGATGGAGACCAGCGTGTCGCGGATCGATCCAGTGGCAAAGACGCTCACGATCACGGGCGGCGGGACGATCAGGTATGGCACGCTGATCTGGGCCGGCGGCGGCGATCCGCGGCGGCTGTCGTGCCCCGGCGCGCAGCTTCCCGGCGTGCACGTGATCCGCGACAAGCTCGACACCGACCGCATCCGCGCCGAACTTTCGGCCGGGGCCAAGCGCGCGGTGGTAATCGGCGGCGGGTACATCGGGCTCGAGGCTGCAGCGGCGCTGACCAAGCTCGGCTGCTCGGTCACCGTGGTCGAGAAGGAAAACCGCCTGCTCGCGCGCGTCGCGGGGGAAGATCTCTCGCGTTTCTACGAAGCCGAGCACCGGGCGCAGGGCGTCGACTTCCGCATCGGCGCCGATGTGGAGGCGATCGAGGGTGAGGAGAAAGTCACCGGCGTCCGCCTGGCCGATGGAGAGACCCTGCCGTGCGATTTGGTCATCGTCGGCATCGGCATCGTCCCCTCGGTCGGGCCGCTGATTGCCGCCGGGGCCGCGGGCGCCAACGGGGTCGACGTCGATCCCTATTGCCGCACGAGCCTGCCGGACATCTACGCCATCGGCGACTGCGCCGCGCATGTGAACGGCTATGCCGACGGCGCGATCATCCGGCTCGAAAGCGTGCAGAACGCCAACGACATGGCCAACACCGCAGCCCGCGCGATCTGCGGCGACAAACAGCCTTACGAGGCGGTGCCTTGGTTCTGGTCGAACCAGTACGATCTCAGACTGCAGACGATTGGCGTCAACATCGGCCATGACGCCACCGTGCTGCGCGGCGATCCGGCTGAACGCAGCTTCTCGGTGGTCTATCTCAAGGGCGGGCGAGTGGTCGCGCTCGACTGCATCAACCGTACCAAGGACTACGCCCAGGGCCGCAAGCTGGTGGAAGCGCGCGCAGTGATCGCGCCTGAGGTGCTCCTCAATACGGAGGTCCAGCTCAAGGAGCTTCTGTAAGCTGCTCCAGGGCCCAGGCCGCTGCTTCGGCGACCACCGGGTCCGGGTCGCCCAGCAGCGGATAGATCGGATCCAGCAACTCGCGATTGCCGCTGTTGCCCGCTGCGATCAGGCAATTGCGCACGAACCGGTCGCGCCCGATGCGCTTGATCGGGGAGCCTGAGAACAACTTGCGGAACCCCGCATCGTCGAGCGTCAGCAACTCGTCGAGGCGCGGCGCCACCAGTTCGGCGCGCGGCAGGAAAGCCTGGTGCCGGGCCGCGGTGGCGGCAAACTTGTTCCACGGGCACACCGCCAGGCAATCGTCGCAGCCGTAGATGCGGTTGCCCATCGCGGCCCGGAATTCCTCCGGGATCGGCCCGCGGTGTTCGATCGTCAGGTACGAAATGCACCGCCGCGCATCGAGGCGATGGGGCGCAGGGAAAGCGTCAGTCGGGCAAGTGTCGAGGCAGGCGCGGCACGAGCCGCAGTTCCCGTCATGCGGGGTGTCGGGCGCAAACGGCAGGGTCGAGTAGATCGCGCCGAGGAACAGCCAGCTGCCATGCTCGCGGCTGACGAGATTGGTGTGTTTGCCCTGCCAGCCGATCCCCGCCGCCTCGCCCAGCGGCTTCTCCATCACCGGCGCCGTATCGACGAACACCTTGAGCGCAGCCTCGATCCCGAGCTTCTCGGTCTCCGCCGACATCCACCGTGCGAGCGCCTTAAGCGCGCTCTTCATGACGTCATGGTAGTCACGCCCCTGAGCATAGACCGAGATCCGCGCCCGCTCCGGATCGCCCTCCAGCGCCAGGGGATCGTGCGCCGGGGCATAGCTCATGCCGAGCGCGATCACGCTACGCGCCTCGGGCCACATCGCCTGAGGGCCACGGCGCACGTCGGCCCGCGCTTCCATCCACTCCATCTCGCCATGCATGCCCGCGTCGAGCCATTCGCGCAGCCGATCGCTGCGCACCGGATCGTCGGCAGCCGGCGCGAAGCCGACGCTCGCAAAGCCGAGCGATCGCGCCTGTTCGACCAGCCGCGTTTTCAGATCGTCGAGGGCACTCGTCTCAACCACGATTCCGGTTGCTCCTGTTAACCTGACCCGCCTATCTCCAGCGCAGGAGGGGGATGCAAGTGAACACTGGTACCGGACCCGGGCGCGGACTAGCCATCGAGGCGCGCGGCTTGGTGAAGCGGTTCGACGGGACGCTGGCGGTCGACGGTGTCGACCTCGCCGTGCCCGAAGGCGCGATCTACGGCATCCTGGGCCCTAACGGCGCGGGCAAGACCACGACCTTGCGCATGCTGCTAGGGATCATCGACCCCGACGCGGGAGAGCGGCGTGTCCTCGGCCACGCCAACCCGCAAGACGTCGCCCGCCAGATTGGTTACCTGCCCGAAGAACGCGGCCTCTACCCGACGATGAAGGCCTACGAAGCGATCGCCTTCATGGGCGCGCTGCGCGGGCTGCCCCTGGCCGAAGGACGCAGACGCGGGCGTGAGCTGATGGAGCAGAACGGTCTCGGCCACGCGGTCGAACGGCAGATCCGCCAGCTTTCGAAGGGCATGGCCCAGCAGGTCCAGCTACTCGGCACCCTGGTCCACTCGCCGCGGCTGGTGGTGCTCGACGAACCGTTCTCCGGCCTCGACGCGATCAACCAGGGCAAGCTTGAACTGCTGATCCGTGACCTCGCCGCCAACGGCGCCACCGTGATCTTCTCGACCCATGTCATCGCCCATGCCGAGCGCCTGTGCGAAGGGGTCGCCATCATCGCCGGCGGCAAAGTGCCTTACGCTGGCTCGGTCGACCACGCGCGCGACCGCATCCGCGCGCAAGTGCGGCTGGAAACTCGCAATTCCGACGGCCCATGGCGTTCGGCGCTCCCAGCGGAAGCGCGGCGCGAGGGCACCTTCTGGTACTTCCCGCTCCCCGATAGCGGCGTGGAACCGCTGCTTCGCGCGCTGATCGAGGGCGACGCGGGGATCCTCTCGCTGTCGATCGAGCGGGCCGGCTTGCACGACGCTTTCGTCGCCATCGCGGGCGAGGCCGCCGCCAGGGCCCTCGATGCCGAACCGGAGGCCGTCCAATGATCGCGGATTCGAACACGGCTGGCCGGCTTTCGCGCCTTCAAGCGGCGTGGGTCGTGGCGCGGCGGGACTTCATGACCATCCTGTTCAGCCGGAGCTTCATTTTCTTCCTGCTCGGCCCGCTGTTCCCGCTGGTCGTCGGCAGCCTGGCGGGCGGTATCGGCCAAAGAGTCGAGAGCGAGGCCCAGCGCCCGGTCATCGGCCTGGCCATGACCGCGGGCGACACCGAGGCCATCCTCGCCGCGCGCCAGTCGCTGGCCGAGGAACTGGGCCCAACGCTGCCCGACATCGTGGTCTCCAAGCAGCTGCAACAAGGCGAGACTTTCGACGCCCAGGCCCTGCTCGCCCGGCGCGAGGGCAATCTCGCCGCCGTCTTGTCCGGCACTCCGGCCGATCCGCAGCTCACCGCCACGCCCGAACGCCTGCAATGGTGGACTGGCCCGGTGGCGCTGATCGCCGCGGCCGCGGTGCAGGACACGCCCACCGTCTTTCCCGAAGTCCGCACCCAGATTGTCGCGGTCACCGGAGCCAGCGAACAACGCGGCCGCCTGCGAACCGCCCAGGCAGGGCAGCTGGTGCTGTTCCTGCTGATCATCCTGCTGGCCGGCATGGTCCTCTCCAACCTGGTCGAGGAGAAGGCGAACAAGGTGATCGAAATCCTTGCCGCCGCGATCCCGATGGATGCCGTGTTCCTGGGCAAGCTGTTCGCGATGCTGGCCGTCTCGCTGGTCGGCATTGCCGTGTGGGCGACGGTCATTGGCGCTGTAGTGGGACTATCAGGCTTCGAGGGCCTGATGGGCAACGCGATCGACCTTAGCAGCCTGCCTGAACCGGGAGTCGGCTGGCCGTTGTTCTTCGTGCTCGGCATCGCTTACTTCGCCATGGGTTACCTGCTGCTCGGCTCGGTGTTCCTCGCCATCGGTTCGCTCGCGAACACCGTGCGCGAGGTGCAGACCCTATCGATGCCGGTCACCATGCTGCAGGTCCTGCTGTTCCTGTTTGCCAGCCTGTCGGTGGGGTCTTCCGGAGAGCCGATCGAATGGGCCGCCATTGCCTTCCCGTTCAGTTCACCCTTCGCGATGTTCGCCCGCGCAGCCCAGTACGAAGCGCTGTGGCCGCATATCCTGGCCCTGGGCTGGCAGATGGCCTGGGTGGCGATCACCATCCGGCTCGGCGCGACCCTGTTCCGCAAACGCGTGATGAAATCGGGCGGCCAGGCGACTAAACGGAACCGCAACCTTCGCGCGCTCGTTGCTTCGGCGTTCAGCAAGGGTTCGAAGAATGCCCAGTAGACCAAGACCGCACAGGAGCGACGCATGACACATCCGACCAGCCGCCGCAGCGCCATTGCCTGGCTGGCTGCCGGTATTGCCCTGCCGGTCCTGGCGTCCTGCGGCAGCGCCGCCGAGGCCAAGACCTTCAAGGTCAACCTGACCGACGCCGAATGGAAACGCCGTCTCAGCCCGGCCAGCTACCAAGTGCTGCGGCACGAGGACACCGAACGCGCGGGCAGCTCTCCGCTAGACCACGAAAAGCGCAAGGGCACCTTCCTCTGCGCGGGTTGCGCCAACGAGCTCTATTCGAGCAGCACCAAGTTCAACAGCGGCACCGGCTGGCCGAGCTTCTACCAGCCACTCGCCGGTGCCGTCGGCACCTCGACCGACTACAAGCTCGGTTATCCGCGCACCGAGGTGCATTGCGCCGATTGCGGCGGCCATCTGGGCCACGTGTTCAAGGACGGCCCGCCGCCGACCGGCCTGCGCTATTGCATGAACGGGCTGGCGATGAAGTTCCGCCCGGCCTGAGACCTGCCGGAAGCGTGACGTTTAGGGGGCTTAGCGCCCCCTGACTTTCCAGAGTTGCCATTCAGGCGATTTCTCTAGCGGTACACGCTCGAGCCAGTCGGGCGCCTGTCCCTTGACGAGCCTGGCCGCCAGGCCGTTAGGCGCGGTCCTGACGCGGAGATCAATCTCCTTCATGTCGGTGCACAAGAGCACGTACTTCACGTCATGCGCCCGAACGATTTCGCGCGCTTCCGCCGGCTCGGCCATGAAGGCCGCGATCACATCGTGCATCGCCTCGGCCGCCCGGTGATGCGAGGTGGCGACGACGCTGTGGTGAGTCTGTTCGAGCAAGGCCGGACCGAGGTCTAACGGTGCGAGCACGGTGGCCGGAGGCAGGTTGCCCAGCGACGGAAGCGGCTCGTTCAGGTCGCACACGCCATTTTCCGGCTCGTCACCCGGTGTCCCGGCTGCCTTTGGCATCCATGTCTGCGCCGCCGCGAAGGGCACGACCGGAACCAGCAGGCAGGTGATCGCCACAGCCACGCCGCCCTTACGCAGCGGACCTTCGATCTTGCCCAACGTGTCGAGCAGGCGCCCGGTCAGCCAGCCGAGCGGTACTGCCGACAAGGCGCCGACGAAGGCCAGCGAACGCAGTACCAGCAACCCGGAGAGGAGGCCGACGCTGGCGATAAGCAGATATTCGAAGCACCACCGCCGCTCCATTCCTCGGCGATTGAGGCCGAGCCAGGCGAGTGTCGCGAGCGCGATCAGGCCTTGGGCCACGGGCGGAATCCAGACGATCGCCTCGGTCTGCCAAGCGGGCTGGCCTTCGCGAACGTAGACGTACCAGTATTCGCGCACCAACGGATCGAGATTGGCGAACGGGCCCGCGAGGCATTGGGGCGCGGTCCCGAGATAAAGGCCCGCGCCTGCCAGCACCGGTATCCCAAGCATGACGACCAGCAACGGCCGCGACTGCGGATTGAGCCGGACCGCGAAGCCCGCGCCCACTGCCGCGAGCGCAAACAAACCGAGAAGCGGCGGCGTGACGGCGTCGCAATGCAGAGCAAGGTCGCCAAGCCCGCGAGTGGCCACGAACAGGATCGCATTCGCGCTGGCGAGGACGCCGAGGAAAACGGTCAGCGCCCCGCGCTCACGCGGGTCGCTCAGCCAGCGCAGCCCGAACACCGCACCGAAGGCGACAGTGACCGGCAAGACCTCCAGCGAGATCGACAGCCCAGCGGCAAGAGCGACGCCCGCAAGCGCCGGGCCGCGCAAGCTTCGACCGGGCACAAGCCCGGTAAGCGCGAGCATGACGGTGAAGATCTGCCACCCGTGGTGGTCGATCCGCATCGGTTGAATCTGCGTCAGCAGGAACATCGAGGTCCCGGCGCAAAGGCAAGCGAGAGTGACGTCCCGCGTATCGAGGAAGCGCGAGGCGGTCTTGGCTATGGCGAGCAATATCGCGCCCAGCGTGAACAAGGGCACGGCGACCAACGCGACCTGTTCGGCAAGAGCGCTTCCGATCACGGGGGTGAGGCCGCCGATGATCAGCACCAGCGGCAAGTCGACGAGCCGCGACCAGTGCATCAGCGTGCCGGCTGGGGGATTGATCCGATACTGGTGAAGGTCGAACCAGCCCTGCCCTGCCAACAAGTCGCGGACCTGGACCAGTCGCAAAACGTCGTCAGGGTCGGGGAAATGCCGTTCGGCAATGCCGCTCCATCTCCGCGCGACCAGGATCGCGGCTACGGCTAGCCAGACCAGGAAGACCCGGGTCATCGGAGCACGCAACCATGGCATCGGCTACTCCGTCAGCTCGCTGCGGAAGACCACTTTGCTGCGCAACAGCCAGGTTGCCACGAAGCTGATGACGATCGCTCCAACTTTGGCCAGGCGCGGATCCATGCCCGCGTTGTGCCCGGCGAAGACGATCCCCGTCGTGATACCCAGCCCGAGTAGCGCCGAACCGACGAACAGGACCTTTTGCCGAGTCCGCGCGCCACCGGATTCGGCTACGCTATCGGCAAAGACCGCCCGGCTCGACATCAGCCAGTGCGCGGCGATGCCGGCGCAATAGCTTGCGGCCGAAGCGGCGGCCGGCCACGTGCCCAGCGCCAGCAACGCCAGGAACGCGCCCATGTCGACAGCCAGCGCGCCGACACTGGCGAGCAGGTAGCGGATCAGCCTGACATCGGCGACGCGGGAGAGGATTGCGGCCATGCTTCGGCTCAAGCCGCCCTGCGGCTCTTGTCGGCCAGACGCTGCGGCACGTCACGGACGGATCCGAGGGCAGCAGCCTGGTCTTCACTGGCGGGCCTGCGCGAGGCGGTTTCCGGCAGAACCTTTTCCGCGCCTTCGTCTCCGGCCTCGTGGTACTCGGCGTCTTCGTTGACGCACCAGGTATCGTAGATCCGCTGCCCGGCGAGAATGTTCTCGACCGTGAGCATGGCGGTCATCATCGCGTGGTCCTGGTTGTTGTACCGATGCATGCCGTTGCGACCGACCAGGTGCAGGGTCGGGTGCTTTTCCTCAAGCTCCGTCCGCATCGCCTCGACATTTGCGGCGTAAGTCTCGTCGTAGACTGGATAAGCCTTTTCCTGGCGCACGACCGCTCCGCCAATCACCTTTTCAGGCGCGACCAGGCCAAGTATCGCCATCTCGCGCTTGGCCAGCTCGATCAGCTTGGCATCGCTCATCGACCACAGGCCGTCGCCTTCGAAACAGAAGTATTCGAGCCCCACGCAAGCCACGCTCTCATCGGGCACCATTTCGGGCGACCAGGAGCGGAAATTCTGTACCCGCCCGACCTGCACTTTGCTGTCGTGGATGTAGATCCAGTTGTCGGGGAACAAGTCGTCCGAGCGGATCATCAGGGCCACGGTGAGGAAATCGCGGTACTTGAGATTGCTCGCCTTGATCGTGCTTTCCGGAAGCGGATGGAGGCGCGCGGCCAGTTCGCGCATCGGCGCGGAGCTGATGGCATGCGCGGCACGGATCACGAGTTCACCGTCAGGCCCGCTTGCGGTCAGGCGCCAGCCGCCCTGGCCATCGCTGTGAAGCTGCTTGAGCGAATGGGCCATGAAGACGCGTCCGCCGCGCTCGACGATACGATCGCGGGCGGCGTCCCACATCATGCCCGGGCCAAGGCGGGGATAGCGGAAGGTCTCCAGCAGGGTCTTGACCGACTGGCCGTCGTTCGGGCGCTTGTTGAGGCCGAGCGAGCGCTTGAGCCCGTCGATCACGGCGCCCCACAAGCTCAGGCCCTTGATGCGCTGGGCGGCCCAGTCGGCGCTCATCTGGTCGCACGGCATGCCCCACACCTTCTCGGTGTAGGTCTTGAAGAAGATCGAATAGAGCTTCTTGCCGAACTGGTTGCTGGTCCAGTCCTCGAAGCTCCTGACGTCCTTGATCGGAAACAGCTTGGCCCAGCCATAGCTGAGCATGCACGCGGTAGAGCGCAGGATGCCGAGGTTGCGCAACGCTTCGAACGCGCGCAGCGGGTAGGAGTAGAATTTACCCTCGTAGTAGATGCGGCTCATCCGCGGGCGCTGGATGAAATCGTCCGGCAGGATCTCGTTCCACAGGTCGACTACGGCCTGGCTCTTCGAGAAGAAGCGGTGGCCGCCGATATCGAAGCGGTATCCTTCGTGCTCGACGGTGCGGCTGATGCCGCCGACGTAAGTCGCATCCTTTTCGATGATCGCGACCGACTTGCCCGCTTTCGACAGCAGATAGCCCGCGGTGAGGCCAGCTGGACCGGCCCCCACGATAACCACATCGACCCCAATTTCACTACCCGCGGGTACGCCTGAATCGCTCATCAATTCCCCCGGTCTTTCGTCTCACCGGGAGTGAAGGAAATTGGTTATGAGACGGTTAACGGATGCCCCGGCAGCGTTGAGTCAGGACTTCTGGTTCTGCTGCAAATCGAACGCGATGCGCGCCAGTTCCTCGAACTGCAGGTTGTTCTCAAAGCTGAGACCGTAAGTCTCGCCGCGGCGCCAACGGACCTTGGCGGCCACTTCCGGAAAGCCGTCCGCCTCGATGCGGATACGTTGGACGAGCGAGAGTCGCTCCGAAGTGGTGATCCGGCCGCCTTGCTGGGACAGGTTGCACAACATCGCGTATACTTCCCGATCGCCGAACCTGACCACGCAGGGCAGGCTGACATTCACGCGCACCGCCCGCTTGGCGAAGCGGCTTGGCGATTCGACGATCCGTTCGAGATCGGCTGGGTTTTCGAACTGGAAGCCGGCCTTGCCGTCCTCCTCCCACACTCGCACGAGCGGATAGCGATCTCCGTTCTGCAGCTCGAGTGTCAGTGCGTCGTCAGCCGGGAGCGGATGGAACAGGCGGACGCTGACGCCGCCCTCGGACGCGTCGCGCACGACGCACAGATATTCGCCTTGGGAGCTGACGAGCTTCGCTGCGCGAATGAGCAGCCGCAAGCGAGGAGCGCCGCGTTGCTCGGAATATTCGGCATCCCCATCTTCGGTAACGGAAGCGATCGCTTCCTTTCGAACGGCCTCGTGCATGTGCGCCCCCACGACACCTGGATCAGACGCCTCTGCCTCGATCCATGACTCTGATTTGGCGGACTTTAACGGCATGGATGTTTCCGAATGGCTAACGCGTTCTGGGGTCTGGTTTGACCATACCCTACTGGAAGCAAAGCCTTTGTTGGGCCGCCACTACGGACAAGTGCGGAGGGGGCTGGAAACGAAGACGGTGGTGCGGGTGGCCGGACTCGAACCGGCACGAGCAAAGCTCAGGGGATTTTAAGTCCCCGGCGTCTACCATTCCGCCACACCCGCAACCAATTGCCCGACTAGCGGGCGCGGGCGGTTCTTACCAGTAGCGCTTGCTCGCTATCGCCGCGCCTTCTGCCAGCGCTGCCAGCTTGGCCCACACGACTTCGGGGTCGAGATTGCCGCTGCCGGCATGGACCGAAAAGCCGCAATCGACCCCGGCCATGACCCGCTCGCGGCCAAGGACGTCGGCGTAACGGCCGATGCGCTGGGCGATCAGTTCGGGGTGTTCGACATAGGGAGACTGCGGCTCGATCATGCCTGGGCACAGCACTTTGCCTTCGGGCAACTTGTGCGCCTCGAAATAGGCGAACTCATGCGCGTGGCGCGGGTTGGCGCCTTCGAGCAGCACCGCCTGCGGCTTCGCGCTCCACACGATGTCAGCGATATCGGCGAGGTCGACGTCGCAAGTATGCGGGCCGGGATAGTTGCCCCAGCACAAATGCATGCGAAGCTGCTCGGCAGGGATATTGCGCAGCGCATGGTTGAGCGCGGCGACGTTCATGCCGATGCGTTTGCGGAAATCCTCGGTCGAGAGGTGGGTGAACTGCACGTGGCGGCCCATGGCAAGGTCGGGGCAATCGACCTGCAGCGTGATTCCCGCCGCGGCGATCGTTTCGTATTCGTGACGCAACCCCTCGGCGAGGGCGAAGACGTACTCCTCGTCGCTGGCATAGTACTGATTCGGAAAGAACAATGCCGTCACGCCCGGGGACGCGGCCGACATGAAGGTCTCGTGCCCGCCGGCTAGCCGAGTGAGTCGCTCGGCATCCTCTCGAGGGGCGTCCATATCGATGACTTCGATGGCAGAGGTACAGGCCGGGGCACTCCGGCGGGCGCGGCCGGTGTCGCCGAACACCTTGGCCTTGGCCCCAGGAAATTGCTCCAGGTCTTCGAACTCGTAACTGCCCGCCTCGCCGCCGAAGCCCGACAGGCGGTGCTTGATGTAAGTAGCGTAGCTCGGCTTCGACATCTCGCCGTCGCCGATCACGCTAATGCCGGCCTGCCTCTGCCGGTCGAGGACATAGGCCGTCGCCCGATCGACCGCTTCGTCGAGCGTGGCGTGGTCCACCGCCTCGCCGCCTTCGCGGGCGAACATCAGGTCGAGCAGGTACTCCGGCCGCGGCAGGCTGCCGGTGTGAGTGGTCTTGAAACCGCTCACGCCAGCTCTGCGCTCACGATGCGAGCGCCGTCAGCCATGGCCTTCATCTTGCCGAACGCAACTTCGCGCGGGAGGTACTTGAGCCCGCAGTCGGGGGCGATGATGATCTTCTCCGTCGGCACATGCGGCAGAGCCCGGCGGATACGCGCAGCGACCGTTTCCGGCGTTTCGACTTCGTGCGACGAGAGGTCGAGCACGCCAAGGATGATCGTCTTGCCGGGCAGGGTCTCGAGCACGGCGGTGTCGAGGTTCGACTGCGCGGTCTCGATCGAGATCTGCTTCACCCCGCTCGCGCCGAGCTCGGGCAGGAAGCTGTACCCTTCCGGACGTTCGTGGATCAGGTGCGCATAGCCAAAGCAGATATGCAGCGCCGTGGTGCCTTCGACACCCTCAAGCGCTCGCGCCAAGGCCTTGAGGCCGAATTGGCGAGCCTTCTCCGGCCGAGCCTGCATGTATGGTTCGTCGAGCTGGACCACGTCGGCGCCGGCGGCGAACAGGTCCTTGATCTCTTCGTTGACCGCGCCGGCATAGGCCACAGCCAGAGCTTCGGGATCGCCGTAGTAATCGTCCTGCGCCTGCTGGCTCATCGTGAAGGGGCCGGGCACGGTGATCTTGATTTTCTTGTCCGGGCTGGCGTGCTCGCGCAGGAACTGCACGTCGCGCACCTGCACCGCGTGGCGGCGCTTGATGTCGCCGATTACGCGCGGCACGGGCACGGGCTCACCACTGCGGTCGAGCGCGGTGCCGTGATTGTCCATGTCGACCCCGTCGAGCGCCGTGGCGAAGCGGTTTGAGTAACTCTCGCGCCGCATCTCACCATCGGTGATGATATCGAGCCCGGCGCGCTCCTGCTCGGCAATGGCCATGATCGTGGCGTCGTCCCACGCCTGGTCGAGCCATTGCTCGGGTATCCGCCACAGCTCCTTCTGGCGGGTACGCGGCGGGAATCGGCCCGCCAGCTTTTCACGGTCGATCAGCCACTCGGGTTGGGCGTAGGAACCAACCAGCGAGGTCGGGAACAGGGGAAGAGTCATGCGGGCTCCGTTGTCGAACCTACCTTCGTCATCCCCGCGAAAGCGGGGACCCAGTCAGCTCTTGGCGTGTGTCGCCCTGGGTTCCCGCGTTCGCGGGAATGACGAAGTTAATTGTTATGCGGCGGCGTCGGCGATCAGGCCGCTTCTTCGTGGCGGAAATCGTTGTTGGTGGTGTGGTCGCCCGCCAGCCAGCGCTTCAATTCCGCGTGTGCGATTGAGCGGCGGTATTCGTCGCCACCCTCGGCTCGGGCATCATCGCAAGTGAACTCCACCGTCATGCCGTTGGGATCGACCACATAGACCGAGCGGCAATAGCCATGTTCGAGGATATAGGTGTTTGGCGGCTGGATTCCGGCCTTCACGATCCGCGCCTCAAGCTCTTGCTGGGTTTCCTTGTCGACGTTGAGCGCGAGGTGGATGAACGGCGTCTCGGGAATGTCCGGCCCGAACAGCGCCTGGTCTTCGGGGTCGGCGAACTGGAAGAATGCCAGCGCCCCGCCATCGCCGATGCCGAAGAAGCAGTGGCAATAGGTGCGGTCCTTGCCGAACAGGAAGTCCTTCTCGCACCAGGTCGCGGTGAGCGGCAGGCCGATCACGTCCTCATAAAAGGCGCGCGTCGCTTCGAGGTCCTTGGTCACATAGGCCGTGTGATGCAGCCGGCTCGGCAACTTGGTCATCGCTGTTCTCCCCTGCGGCGAGTCTTTTCCCGCCTGCTTTGTTCGCAATCTAACAAACCCGCGCGCTGGCGCAATTATTTGCGTTTGAGGATGTCATCATTGTCCGCGCCGAGCTCTGGCGGGGCCGTGACGCTGTCCTCGATCTCGCCGTCGAAACGGATCGGGAAGCGGATGGTGCGAAACTTGCCGCGCGCGCCTTCGCCTTCGACCACCAGCTTGTGGTGCTGCGCCAGCTCGCCTTCGACCACTTCCTTCGAGGAATAGACCGCCGAATGCGGCACCTCGAGCGCCACCAGCCGCTCCTCCCACCAAGCCCGCGGCTGCTGCGCGAAAATCGGGGCAAGGAAGGCGACGACGTTCTCGTAGTTGGCGATCCGTGCCGGGCGGCTCTCGAACTCGGGCCGCTGGAGCATGTCGGGCTGGCCGACTGCTTCGGCGAGGTTCTCCCAGAACTTGGGAGGGCTCGACATGTGCAGCGCGATCCAGCCGCCATCCGCGCACTGGAACACGTAGCTTTGCGAAACGTGCGGGCGCGACCACGGGCCCATGACCTCGTCGACCGAGAGGTAATGCGTGAAGTCGTCGAGGTTGAAGTGGCTCATCGCCTCGAACATCGAGGTTTCGACCAGCCGTCCTTTGCCCGTCTTCTCCCGCTCGTAAAGCGCCGCCAGAACGCCGTAGGCTGCGTAGAACCCCGTCACCGCATCGCCGATCGCCGGCCCTACCACGCGCGGATTGGCCGGATTGACCAGCAGCCGCAGAAAGCCGGTGCTGGCTTGGGATACCGTGTCGAACGCCGGACGGTCCTTCCACGGGCCGTCGTTGCCGAAGCCGGAGATGCCGCAGTAGATCAGCCGCGGGTTGATGCCCTGCAGCCGCTCAGGCCCGACGCCCAGCCGCTCGGCCACGCCGGGGCGAAAGTTCTGGATGAACACGTCTGCCGTCTTCACCAGCTCGTCGAGCGCGGCGAGGTCGGCCGCGTCCTTGGTGTTGAGCTCGATCGACTTCTTGTTGCGATTGTAGGTCTGGTAGTGCGGCGAATACAGATCGCCCTTGAAGGCGCGAAACGGATCGCCGGTGCCCGGCATCTCGACCTTGATCACCTCCGCGCCAAGGTCCGCCAGCAGCATGCCTGCCGCGGGGCCGGTGATGAACGTGCCCATATCGAGCACCCTGACGCCTGCGAGCGGTCTCGCCATTCCTCTCTCCCTTTAAGCCGCGCCAAGGCTATAGGTCGGCGCGAACGCTATCGGCAAGGAGAGAGCCATGCGCATCGGCAAGCAGGACGCGCCCTACACCGCCATCTGCACCTCTGACGAGGACAGCATCACCGTGCGTGGCCGCGATCTTACGACGCAGATCATCGGCAAGATGGATTTCACCAGCTACTTCTGGCTGCTGGTCACCGGGCAGGAGCCGAACGAGGACCAGGTGTTCTTCGCCAACGCCATCCTCTGCGCGCTGGCAGAACACGGCCTGGTGCCGAGTGTGGTTGCCGCCCGCATGACTTACGCCGCCGCTCCCGAGGCGCTGCAAGGCGCGGTCGCCGCCGGGCTGCTGGGCTGCGGGAGCGTGGTCCTGGGCAGCGCTGAAGTCGCCGGCCAATTCTACGACGAATGCGTCGCTGACATGCGCGAGAACGGCGGCACCGCCGAGGACGCCGCCAAGCGCGGCATCGCCCGCCTGCGCGCCGACAAGAAGCCGATCCCCGGCTTCGGCCACCCCCAGCACGCCAACGGCGACCCGCGCGCCAACCTGCTACTCAAGCTCGCCCGCGAGCGCGGCATCGGCGGGCCGCACGTGGCAATGCTCTACGCCATCCGCGACGCGCTGCCGGGCGCGATTGGGCGGAGCCTGCCGATCAACGTCAATGGACCGATTCCGGCGATCCTGCTCGACCTCGGCTGGCCGGTGACGGCCCTCAAGGGGATTGGCTTGCTGTGCCGCACGGCGAGCTTGATCGGGCACCTGACCGAGGAGGCCGAGCGGTCGATTGGGTTCATCATGTCGGGGGCAGCGGCAGCGGCGATCCAGTATGATGGCGAATAGATAGCGATCGCCGTTTCCATTTGTTATATATGGCAAAATGGAGCTATCCAGTGCTTGTCTTCCGTCTCGATCCTGATCTCAAGGCCCGCCTCGATGCCGTAGTGCGCCGCACCGGTCGTTCGAAGAGCTTCTACGCGCGCGAAGCGCTGCGCGAAAAAATCGAGGAGTTCGAAGAAATCGCATTGCTAGAGGAAGCGTTGCGCTATCCGGACCTCTAAGTACGAGCCGGTAACTCGCAAACAACTCCGCAACTTCGACTGGCGCCGACGCTTGGCGACTATCGCGTACCCGGGCATAACCCATACGGGGTACTACTTAAGTATATATGGCCGAGATAAGAACAGTCCGCATGCAGCGGGCAAATCTACAAAACACGGGGGAGCGGCGGAAGAGCCACTTCATCAATCGCAGGCCGGCGGTCAACCTTCATCACGCTGCACGTTACTCTGAGAAAATCGGGCTTCCTCTAAACCGCCTCATTACAATCAACTTTACCCTCGCAGGGTGTGCGCCAGAGCAAGCCACCAAACTGTTGCAGAAATTAATCGCCCAACGATTCGCACCATGGTTGCGACGAACCGCACGCGCCAAGATCGACATCCCACCAACATATGTCTGGTGCATGGAGGCAGCTGGCGGACAAATCGCAGCTCACGTGCTGCTCCACATGCCAACGCCGATGATGCAGGAGTTTCGGAAGCATCTCCTCGAATGGCTCTCGGGGCTACTCGGAAAAGTTCATCTCGATGCGTCCGTCCTACACATCCAGAACGTCGACAACTTAGTCGGTGCAAAGAGGTATGTACTCAAGGGTATCGATCCCGTCTGGGCCGCGCATCTCGCGGTGAATGCAGTTCCTCAAGGTTTGGTCATTGGCAAGCGGTCTGGCTTTAGTAGAAACCTAGGGCCTGCGGCGCGAACGAGAGGGGGCTATCGTCCCCGCAGAAAACCATTCGGGGGCTAAACTCGGCAACCCATAGCTTGCCAATCACTTCCTCCCCTCGCACACTGCCGAAGGGAGAGACGAATGGCTGCAGCGGAATTCGATTACATCGTCGTCGGCGCGGGGTCGTCCGGCGCGGCGTTGGCGGCACGGCTGGGCGAAGCCGCTGACCGCACCACTTGCGTGATCGAGGCCGGTGGGCAGGACACGCACCCCTTCATCCACATCCCGAGCTTCGTCGCCGCCGCGATCGGTCGCGAGGCGACCAACTGGCGGTTCAAGACCGTACCGCAGCCGGGCATGGCCGGGCGTGAGATTCCGGTGCCTCGGGGCAAGGTTCTGGGCGGGTCGGGCTCGATCAACGGAATGGTCTATTTCCGCGGCCATCCGACCGACTACGACGACTGGTCCGATGCCGGGGCGACCGGCTGGTCCTACGCCGAAGTGCTGCCCTACTTCACCCGCACCGAGAACAACGAGAACTACCCCGAGAGCGTGTTCCACGGCCATGGCGGGCCGATCAACGTCAAGCATGTCGATGGGCCCAACGCGCTCAACTTCGCGTTCATGGACGCGCTCGCCTCGCTGCAATTCCCGGCCTGCCCGGACTTCAACGGGCCGAACCCCGAAGGCTACGGCCGCCGCCAGGGCCTACTGCGCAACGGGCAGCGGGAGAGCACCGCCAAGAACATGCTCCGCCCGGCGCTGGCTCGCGGCAATATCCACGTGCAGACCGATGCGCAGGTCAGGCGGGTGTTGGTCGAGAACAAGCGCGCTGTCGGCGTCGAGCTGACCGACGGGCGGGTGATCAAAGCGCGGCATGAGGTGATCCTCTCCGCCGGCACGGTGCAGACGCCGCAGATCCTGATGCTCAGCGGCATCGGTCCGGCGGCGCATCTCAAGGACATGGGCATCGAGGTGGTGCTCGACCTGCCGGGCGTGGGCGAAAACTACCATGACCATCCGGCGAGTCCGATGCACATGGAGACCGCCGACACCACCAGCTACGGCCTGTCATGGCGGGTCCTGCCGCGGGACGCCTGGCACCTGGCCCAGTACCTGCTGACCCGCACCGGGCCGCTCGCGGGCAATGTGTTCGAGAGCGTTGCCTTCCTGCGTACCGACCCGACCCTCGACAGGCCCGACGTACAGTTCGTGTTCCAGCCGGCCAAACGGCTGACCAATCCGAAGATCCCGTTCCCGCTCGGCCACGGCTACGCGATCAGCCCGGTGGCGCTCTACCCCAAGAGCCGCGGCACGGTGCGCCTCGCCAGCGCCGATCCGGGCGCCGCGCCGGTGATCGACCCGCACTTGCTCGAGCACCCGGATGACATCAAGCCGCTGATCCGCGCGCTCAAGATCGCCCGCGCCGCCTTCGCCAGCGAGCCCTTCGCCGAATACGAAGGCACCGAGTTCGCACCCGGTCCCGGAGTCACGACCGACGAGCAATTCGACAAGTACATCCGCGAAACCGGCTACACCGTCCACCACCCGGTCGGCACTTGCCGCATGGGCAGCGACGCCGGCGCGGTGGTCGACCCGCAGCTTCGGCTCAACGGCATCAAGGGCCTGCGCGTAGCCGACGCCTCGGTCATGCCGAGCGTGATCGGTGGCAATACGAACGCGCCCTGCGTGATGATCGGCGAACGCGCGGCGGACTTCGTGCTCGGCAAAAAGCCGCTGCCCGCCGCCGAACTGCCACCCGAGAGCGTGGCGCGCTATAAGCCTGCAAGGAAGAGCCGCCAGAAGGCGGCCTGAGGAGAGAGAATGGCCAAGGAGCACATGAAGTCCTGGCGCGTCGGCGACGTCACCGTGACGCGCATCGTCGAGCTGTGGGACTTCCAGGACAACATCAACATGACGATGCCGGACGCCACGGCAGAGGAAGTCATCGCGATGGAATGGCTGCACCCGCATTACGCGACGCCGGACGGACGCCAGCGGATGAACTTCCAGGGGTTCGTGGTTCAGGCACCGGGGCGGGTGATCGTGGTCGATTCCTGCATCGGCGCTGGGCGGCAACGCGACTTCGACGTGTTTTGCGATCTGCCCGAGGGTTTCCTGGAGGACATCGAGAGCCTGGGGCTGAGCCGCCACGATGTCGATACCGTTATGTGTACCCACCTGCACTTCGATCACGTCGGCTGGAACACCTACAAGGATCCTGAGACCGGCGAGTTCAAGCCGACCTTCCCCAACGCTCGCTACCTGTTCGGCAAGACCGAGTACGAGGCGTGGCAGACCACCATCCGCAACGACGGCCACCACACCGACACCCACCTCGTCGAATGCGTCGACCCGATCGTGGAGCTGGGCCTGGCGGACTTCATCGAGGCCGACCACGAGATTGCTCCGGGTATTCGCTGCGAACCGAGCCACGGCCACACGCCCGGCCACGTCCACGTGCGCATCAGCTCCAACGGAGAGGACGCGGTAATTACCGGCGACTTGATGCACCATCCGATGCAATGCGCGATGCCGCACCGGACGGCGACCTTCGACATGGACAAGGATGCAGGCCGCGCAACGCGGACCGGCTTCGTCCAGAAGTACGCCGACAGCGGCGTGTTGGTGATCGGCGCCCACTTCGCCGGACCGACTGCTGGGCACATCAACACGCACGGCGAAGGTGACGTGCGCTTCGACGGGCTTGGCCTGTGAGCAAGCCAATCCCCGAATACGAGCTCGACATCTTCACCCCCGAGGCGGTGATCGATGCGCGCACGGTGGACGATGCGCTGCGCGAGTTCGCGCCTGTCGTGCGGTTGGCCGACGGCACGCATATGCTCGGCCGGCACGAACATGTCGCCGCCGGGCTGCTCGACTGGAAGGCGTTCTCCAGCGCCAGTCGCCCGTGGCATGACCCGACGAGTCCGCGCCCTGAAATCCTCCTGACCGACGATCCGCCGCGTCATACGCAAGTGCGCAAGGTCATCGCCGACGCCCTGAGCCCACGAGCTCTGGAGCGCGTGAAGGGCATCTTCGAAGCCCGCGCCAAGGAACTGCTCAGCCGCCTGCGCGACCGCGAAGGCGAGCCGGTCGATGCGGTGGGCGAAGTGACCCAGGCCTACGTGTTCCAAGTCCTGCCCGATATCCTCGGCCTGCCCGAGGAAGGCCGCGAGCACATGCACGGTTTCTCCGAAATGGTCTGGGCGACGATGGGCCCGCCCGGCGCGCTGTTCGATCAGGCGATGCAGCACGACTATTCGGCCGTGATCCAATGGCTCGAGACGCAATGCGAACGCTCGGCGCTCGATCCTGAGGGCATTGGCGAGACGATCTACGCTGCCGCCGATTCTGGACAGGTCACGCAGACCGAAGCCAAACTGCTACTCCAGACCGTGCTAAGCGCCGGGGCCGACACGACCTTTATCACCATGGCCAACGCCCTCCGCGCTTGGGCGCTTTTCCCGGAAGAATACGTAAAACTACGTAGTGACCCCAAGAAGGTCCGCTCCGCCTTCGATGAGTCCCTCCGCTGGGACAGCCCGAGCCGCATGGCCGGGCGCATCACCATGCGCGATGTCGAGATCGACGACTACGTCATCCCCGCCGGCACCCGCTGCGGCCTGATGTTCGCCGCGGCCAATCGCGACCCGCGCTTCTGGGACAATCCGCACGCTTATCGCTTCGATCGCGACAACAAGCACTCGCTCGGCTGGGGCTATGGCGTCCATGGCTGCGTCGGGCGGACGTTGGCGCAGATGGAGGCTACCGCGCTGCTCGGCGAAATCGTCGCGCAAGTGGAGAGCATCGAGATCGCCGGGGACTACGAACCATGGATGACCACCGTCGGCCACGGACCGATCCGCCAACTGGTGAAACTCAAGTTCACTTGAGTTAACTATGGTAGCCCCCGTCATCCGTATCGATGCGATCCGCTACGCCAGGCACGAGCGGACGGCCGTTAACAATTTTGTTCGGCCCGTGGACGATCACGACGTACCGATGCCGCTCGACTATTTCGTGTGGGCGATCCACCGTGACGGGCATCCACCAGTGATCGTCGATACCGGCTTCGGCGAGTCCGCGGCCGTCGCGCGGGGGCGTATCATCACCCGGCCCGTGATCGAGGGCCTGCGCGACGCGGGGATCGACCACCTCTCGGTCGAGGACGTGATCCTGACCCACTTGCACTACGACCACGCCGGCTCGCTCGGCACCTTTCCCAATGCCCGGTTCCATGTGCAGGATGCGGAGCTGGCCTTTGCCACCAGCCGCCACGTCTGCGACCGCGAGGTGCGAGCACCGTTCGATGGCGAGCCGGTCGCTCAGTTGGTCCGCAAGCTCTACAACGACCACGTGGTGTTTCATGATGGCGATGAAGTGTTCGCGCCGGGCATCACGCTCCACCTCTGCAGCGGGCATACGGCCGGGCTGCAATTGGTCGGGTGCGAGACTGAACGCGGCACGGTCATTCTGGCCAGCGATGCCGCCCATCTCTATTCCAACATCACTCGCCACAATCCCTTCCCGATCTTCGTCGACGAGGCCGCCTACCTGCAATCGCAGCACCGGGTGTTGGAGCTGGCGGGCGGGTCGCTCGACCACTTGATCCCTGGCCACGATCCGCTGGTGCTCAAGTGCTTCCCGACCGAAAACGACATCGCCCGCGTTGACCTCGCCCCGATCGTGCCGATAGCGGAGGTGCTATGACGACGATCGGATTCCTCGGGCTTGGGCGCATGGGTGCGCCGATGGCGGCAAACCTTCTCGGGCAGGGCGAGACCGTGCTGGTGCACGACCTCTCGCCCACTGCTGTCGAGGCGCTAGTGGCCAAAGGCGCCGAAGCGGCGGGTTCAGCTGCAGCGCTGGGGGAGCGTTGCGAGATCGTGTTCACCAGCTTGCCCACGCCCAGCATCGTGCGCGAGGCGGTGGCGCAGGTGATCTCCGGCGGATCGCCGCGCATCGTCTGCGACCTTTCGACCTCCGGCCCCATGCTGGCTCAGGACCTGCACGACACCCTGGCCGCGCGCGGCATCGCCAGTTTCGATGCGCCCGTATCCGGCGGCATCCGGGGCGCTGAGCAAGCCACGCTGGCGATCATGGTCGGCGGCCCCGAGGCGCTGTGGCCACAGGTCGAGCCGCTGCTCCAGCGCATCGGGCGTCCGTTCTTCATGGGCGAGACTCCCGGCGCAGGGCAGGTGGCCAAGCTCGCCAACAACCTGCTCAGCCTCGCCGCTATCGCCACCACGGCCGAGGCGATGACGCTGGCGATCAAGGCGGGACTTGATCCGTCGCGGATGATCGAGGTTCTCAACGCCGGCACCGGCGCCAATTCGGCGACCCGCGACAAGTGGCCGCGCGCCGTACTGCCGCGGACCTTCGATTTCGGATTCTCAGCCCAACTCAGCCTCAAGGATACCCGTCTGGCGCTTGAGGAAGCCGAGGCCATGGGCGTGCCGCTGCCGACGGGCGAGCGGCTTGCTACCCTGCTAGACCGGGTGCTCGCCACTTATGGCGACGATGCCGACTTCACCGCCATGGCGAAAGTGGTCGAGGCCGACGCCGGCCTCGATCCGGAACGGCCCGCCTGATGCAACTCGCCGGTGCCATGCTGTTCGTGGTGGACCTGCCGGCGATGACGGCCTTTTACCGCGACGTGGTAGGCTTCGCGCCGATCGAGGAGACCCGTCTTGATAACTGGGTCGAGTTCGACACCGGCGAGACCCATTTCGCGCTGCACGCGATCCCCAGGGAGGTCGGCGTGAAGCCCTCTCCCACACCGCGCGAGACAGGCGGCTGCAAGCTTATCCTCGCCGTCGACGATCTCGCCGCCGCTCGCGAACGACTGTCCTCGGCGGGTGCAACGATCCTCGACCGGCCGTGGGGCGGGTGGGACTTCGCCGACCCGGAGGGCAATGTCGTCGGCGTAACCGGGAAAACACACCCCGGCGCCTGATTTGCTGGATCCTCCTGTTATCCTGATCTTCGACACCCAATTGCCCTCAACAGGCTCGGGGGAGAGCGGACATGAAGTGGTGGGGATACCGTTGTGCGTGGTTCTGGTGTTGGCCAGCTTCCCGCTCTCGATCGCTTTCTCGCGCCAGTCGGTGCGCAAGGGCAACGCGGCCGGCGTGAGCCTGATGGTCGGGATGGCTTTCATGACCGTCTATGACCCGAAGATGGCCGAAGCCCTCGAGGTGATCCAGACGCGCCGCGAGATTGGCGATGTTGAAGAGGATGCGGCCGGAGGAGTGCCTCTGGCCTAGCCCGCAAACCTAGTGCGTGGACGTTGCCCGCAACATTGCGGAAGTGCGCCCTACAGGCAGCGTCTCGTGGATATGCACCTCCGGCCGGCCCGTAGGAATGCGTGCCACCAGCGTCGTGCCGCCCGGGTCGCCATTGATCACCACGCTGCCCCCGAGCCTGGCCATTCGCTCGCGCATGCCCGGCAGTCCCACGCCGAGGATTCGGTCGGAAGCGGAATCGTCAAAGCCGATCCCGTCGTCCTTCACCGTCAAAAGGATCGTCCCATCGCGCACTTCCAGCGCCACGCGGACCTTGCGCGCCTGGGCGTGGCGATAGACGTTGGTCAGCGCTTCCTGGCACACGCGGAACAAGTGCACCGCGGTATCGTCATCGATCATGCTGGCGTCGGGCGAGATCGATACGTCGACCTTGAGGCCGGCGCGTTTGCCGAAGCCGTTGGCGAAGTTCTCCAGCGCCTCGGCCAGACCATGGCTACGCAGCAACGGCGGGTGGAGCAGGTATGACAGCACGCGGATCTCGCGCTGCGCCTCGCCCAGCGAGTGCGAGGCGTCCTCGATGATCGCCATCAGGCCCGTATAAGTCTTCGAGCATTGGATCGCCGTGGCGGGCAAGCACTTGGCGTTGTGTAGCGCCAGCACCGCGGCAGTCAGGTGCTGCCCCGTCGAATCGTGCAGTTCTTCGGCAATGCGCCGCCGCTCTTCGATCTGCAGCGTCAGCATCCGCGTAGAGAGGTCGCGGACTTCCTGTTCGATCCGGTCATGCTCGGTCACGTCCTCGGAAATGCCGAGCACGAGTTTCACTTTGCCATCCAGGTTGCGGCTGAACACGGTCTCTCGATTTTCAAACCGCCGATATTCCCCTTCCGAGGCCAAGATGCGGTAGCTAATCATCGACACTTCACCGTCATCGAGCTGGGCAAGCTCGGACCAATGCTTCTTCGCGCGCATTTGATCGTCGGGATGGAAGTAGCGTTCCACCGCATCGCCGCCGGCCTCTTCGGCCTTCTTGCGCCAATTATGCCGCAGCTCATCGACGCTGCCGCCAATGAAGCTGATCGAATTGGTTTCGAGGTCGAGCAGGTAGATCGACGAGGGGAGCGCCATGCCGAGCGTACGCAACATCGCCGCATTGTGCTGCGCGTTCTCGATCAGGAGCGTTTCGTGCGTTACGTCGCGCGTGAAACCGATGACGAATTTCGCCGGCCCGGAATGGCGGACCACAGGTGAAAGGCTGGTCTTGAACGACAGCCGACTTCCGTCGGGCGCGTCGACCGTACGGTGATAGTTGACCGGCAGACCCGTCTCTACGCAGCGGCGCAGGTTGTTGGCCAGGCATTCGGCAATATCCGGAGGCAGGCAATCCTGCACCTCCGCCCCTCGAATCTCCGACAGTGGCTTGCCCGCGATCTTCTCCAGAAAGTCGTTGGCATCCTCGAACCGGAAGGTGCCGTCCTCTCCAACGCGGATGACGTAAGCTGCCATGTCGGGGCTGCCGGTGACGACCTCGTAGAACTCGCCGAACGTGAGCGGCGCCTCTTCAGTCGCGACTGCCTTACCCGACATGTGCGTTTTCGATCCCCATTTGGACTGGCCAGCAAGAGCAGACTTAGCACAATCTGCGCCAACGGGCATACCGACTATGTATTATTACGAGGAGCGAGAGTCACGCGCGATGGTTCGACTCATTTCTCAGGCGCCATTGACTCAGATGTCATTACGGATTGTCGCCAGCGCTCCGCCATCGATTTCCCACTTGGCTCCGTTGACGTAACTGGCCTCGTCCGAGAGCAGGAAACTCACCACATCGCCCACTTCGCGCGGCTGGCCGACACGGTTGAGCGTGGCCACCTGGCCAAGCTTGTCCATCCCCGCCTGGACGTCGCCGTCGAACATCTGTTCGAGCATGCCGACGAGCAGCGGAGTTTCGATCACGCCGGGCATGACGCAGTTCACCCGCACGCCCTTTTGCGCGACTTCGCTCGCCGCCGTGCGTGTCAGACCGACCGCCCCGTGCTTGGCGGCGTTGTAGGCGCAGGCCCCCGCCAGGCCACGTTCTGAGCCTATCGAGGCCGTGTTGACCACTGCGCCCTTCCCAGCGGCAACCATGTGCGGGATCACGAACCGCAGGCCCAGGAACATCGAGCGCAAGTTCACCCGGATGATCTTGTCGAACATCGCGATGTCGTATTCGTGCGTCGGGGCGAGATCGCCTTCGATGCCAGCGTTGTTGAAGAAGCCATCGATCCGGCCGAACGCCTCCATGGCGGCCTTGGCATAGCCTTCGACCGCTTTCTCATCGGCGCAGTCGGCAACGTAGCCGATGGCATCGTAGCCCGCGGTGCGGAGCTTGTCGGTGCACAGCTCGAGCCGGTCGGCGGCAATGTCGACTAGCATGACCCGCGCGCCTTCGCGGGCTAGGATCTCGCTGGTGGCGAAGCCGATCGACCCGGCGGCGCCGGTCACGACCATGGTCTTACCTTCGTGGCGCTTCATTTGTCGGCTCCCTTGCGAAACGGTAGCGTGAGGATGAACAGCATCAGCTTGGGCGTAAGCAGCTTAAGCGCTGCGCGCGCTTGTTCTGGCGTGAGCGTCGCGCTCATCGGCATCGTGCCGAAGACCTTGCCCTTTAGCACCAGGTCATCGCCCTTCCGCTCGATCACGGAGACCTGCATTAGCTCGCTCTTATCGGCGGAGTAGATCTTCATGCGACGGCGATCCTGTCGAACTCGACGCCGATATCCTCGGCCATGACCATCGCCGTGGCGCGCCCGGCACCGAACACGCCGCCGCCGGGATGCTGGAACGGGCCGACGAGGTAGAGCCGCTCAACCCCCGGCACGCGGTACTGACCGAGTTCGGGCGTTGGGCGGTGGCTCCCAGACTGGTAAGTGGTGGTGGCGATGCCGTGGAGGTCGCCGCGGAAGAAGCTTGGGCTGGTGCGCTCCATGTCGACCGGGCTGTCGCAGTGATAGTCGAGCACGACATCGGGCACGTTCTCGATAAAGTCGCCCATGCGCGCGATGACCTTGTCGGCGAACTCGCGCTTGGACTCGTCCCAGCTGCGGCCGTCCTTGCGGTGGTAGGGCACGTAGTCCCAGGCGTGGAAGATCGCCTTGCCCTCGGGCGCGCGGCTCGGGTCGTGCTGGGTCAGCTGCCCGACGCCGACCAACGGGGTGGGCGAGAAGTTGCCGTAGCGCAGCTCGTCGAAAGCGCGGCGCATGTCCTCGTAATTGGCCGGCATCAGTTCGTACATGACCGCCGAGAGATCGCCGGCCTTGAACTTGAGCGGCCCATCGAGCGCGGCGTGGACGGTGAAGCAGGCGGCCTCGGTAATGTGCGTGCGCAGGGCGTTCTTGGCGACCGTTGTGGGCAGCGCCGGGACCATGTCCGGCAAGTGATGTGGGTGGATCGCGCCGATGATGCCCTCGCTCGCCGCGAGCCGTTCCCCGTTGTCGAGCACCACGCCGGTGGCGCGGGTACCGTCGGTCACGACTTCGCGCACCTGGGCGTTATTGCGCACCGCGCCGCCGTGGTCCTCGATGCAGCGGATCAGCGCATTGGTCAGGCTGCCCGAGCCGCCGACCGGCACGCCGAAACCGAACTTCTCGAGGAAACCGAGGAACACGTAAGCGCCGATCCCGGTGGCCTTCTCGTCCGGGCTGACCAGGTTCTCACCCGCAACGCGGCCGAAGTGGGCCTTAACCTTGTCGTGTTCGAACAGTTCACCCATGAGGTCGAACGTGCTCATGCCCATGGTGCGCATGATCTCACGCCCTTCGGCGCTCTGGTCCATCATCGCGGTCTGGGCGCCGACCGGCATCGGCGGGGAATAGAGCCCGGCCTGGATCATCGGCAGCCACTCGGCCGCCTGGCGGCTCATGGCGAGGAATGTCTCGGCGTCCTTGGCGCTGAACTTGCGGATCGCCTCGGCTGACTTGGCCGGGTCGCGGTAGAGCGGCAGGGTCGAGCCGTCTTCCCATACGCTCATCATCGGCACTTCGGGGAACACGTACTGGAGCCCGTACTTGCGCTTGAGGCCGAGCTCGTCGTTCAGCAGCAGCGGATTGCCCTGGATGAAGATGTGGCTCATCGAATGCTGGTCATGCCGGAAGCCCGGCTGGGTCAGCTCGCGGGTGACGACCCCGCCGCCGAACCATTCATTGCGTTCGAGCACGAGCACTTTCTTGCCCGCCACCGCGAGATAGGCCGCGGCGACTAGGCCGTTGTGGCCCGAACCGATGGCAATGATGTCCGCGTCAGCCATTCAAACTCCCAGTTCTTATCTACTAAACCCAACCCCGTTGGTGGTGAGCTTGTCGAACCATGCCAGCGCCGCGCTAGCGTCCTTCGACAGGCTCAGGACGAACGGGAAAGGGGTTGGATTGGTCATTAGATCATCGCGCTCAAGGCCAGGTCGGACAGTTTCTGGCAGCGTTCGATATTGGCGGCCTGGGTCATCACCCCGGCACTGCATAGCGCGAAGGAGACATCGCGCGCCGGGTCGACCCAGAACATGGTGCTGCCGGCGCCATAGTTGCCGTGGGTCTCCGGGCTCGCGAGCGTGCCGAACAGGTGGTGGAACACGCCGGTACCGCGCACCTGGAAGCCGATGCCCTGGTTGGCAGGAGGGACCTCCCATCCGGCGTTTTCGGCCACCCGCTTGTAAAGCTCATTGGGCATGGTGCCGGTGTGGACCTGCCGCGCCAGTTGGAGCGTGGCGGGCGAGAGGAGGCGCACTCCATCGAGCTCACCCTTGCGGCGGAGCATCTCGGCGAAGCGGTAGAGATCGTATGAGGTCGAGGCGCAGCCGACGTGCGGGGCCTCGACTTCGGGATCCTCGAACAGCGCGTGATCGCCGGGCAGGTTGCGGCTGAGGTGCTGGATCGGCACCGTCCCGCGCATATCCGGGCGGACGTGGCGGTCCTTGAGGTCGGGACGCAGACCCATCGAGGTGCTGTCCATCCGCATCGGGGCGAACAGATCCTCATGCAGCAGGGTCTGGTAGTTCCGCCCCTTGGGATCGGTGCGGACCAAGGCGGTGCCCATCAGCACGTGGTTCACCAGCGGCGAGTAATCGCAGCGCGAGCCCGGCGGGACTTCTCCCGCGACGTGCGCGATCGAGGCCTCGAACAGCTCCTGCAGCCGGTCGAGGTACATGCCCGGCTTGGGCGACCATACGCCGGGCATGCCGGCAGTGTGGGTCAGCAGGTGGTAGAACGTCGCATCCTCGCGCGGGGCGCCGGTAAACTCGGGCAGCACGTCCTTCACCTTGGTGGTGAGGGCAAATCGACCTTCCTCGATCGCCTTGAGGATCAGGACATTGGTGAAGGCCTTGGTGACCGAGAAGATCGAGAACACGTTGTCGTAGTGCAGCGGTTTTTCGCCCGCGCCATCCTCCGCGCCGATCGCCTCGGCAAACACCACCTCACCCCCGCGCCCGACGGTGAGCACCGCACCAAAGTAATCTCCGCGCGCGATGTCGGCGAGAACGACCTCGCGCAGCTTGTCGAGCCGGTTCTTCCAGATCTCCGCCATTGCCCTATCCCGCCGCGATGATGCCGCCGTCGATGGCGAGCATGGCCCCATTGATGAACGCCGCCTCGTCACTGAGCAGGAACGCCGCGGCCTTGGCCACGTCTTCAGGCGTGCCGTTGCGACGCAGTGGAATGTTCTTGGCCCGCTGTTCGTATTGCTCGGCCGTCACGAAGCCCTCGGTCGCCGGCGTCGGCACGCTGCCCGGCGCGATGGCGTTCACGCGAATACCGCGCGGGCCAAGCTCCCCAGCCAGCACCTTGGTCAGCCCGGCGATGCCCGCCTTGATCGTGGTATAGGCCCCAGTATTCGGCCGTCCGCGATAGGCGACCGGGGAGGAGTAGTTGAGGATGTTCCCCGGCTGGTCCTCGTCCCGATAGGCAAGGAATGCCTGCACCCCCCAGAACACGCTCTTGAGCCCCGCAGCAAGCATCCGGTCGAGCGTTTCCTCGGTCACTTGCTCGATCGGTTCGTAGACCAGCACGCTGGCATTGTTCACCACTGCCCTCAGTGGCGCAGCCGCATCGTACCGGAAGGCCTCGGCGACACTGAAGAACTGGCTCCGATCGCCAAGGTCCCCGCCATAGGCATGCGCCTTGCCGCCCGCCGCGCGAATGGCCTCGACCACCTGATGCGCGCTGTCCTGGTTGATGTCGGCCACGCCGACGATCGCCCCTTCGGCCGCGAGATGCCTCGCAATCCCCTCACCCAGCCCGCGCCCGGCGCCGGAGATCAGGATGGGTTGGCCATCGAACCGCGCCACGGCTCAGCTCATTCCGAACAGTTTGGCCGTGTAGTGGCTATCCATGTACTCGCGCATGGCGTCGATCTTGCCGTTCGAGACCTCGAACACCCAGCAATAGTCGTTCTCGTAGATCAGCCCGTCGAGCGTCTTGCCGGTCGAAAAGCTCTCCACGCAGACCCACGGCCCGGCCGAGAACATGTTCTGCACGTGGACCTTGGGATCGCCCGGCTCGAACATCCCGCGCACCGGGGCGAGGAACTTGTCGATGATGTCCATGCCGATGTGCTTGCCGGCCCCGGCGATGTCCTTGACCTTGGGCTCCCACACCGAGTGCTCGTGATAGAACTTGCGCAGTTCCTCGAGATCGCCCGAGGACAGCACCTCGAAGAAATCGAGCACGAGCTGCTCGTTGGCGTTGCTGGCTTGGACGCTCATATCACTCCTCTCGCTTCGTCGGTCGGGGCCGGGATGTTGGGCATGGGACCGCCCTGGTGCAGCACCACCCGCCCGTACCGGCTCTTGAACTGCCAGCCATCGCTGGTCTTGACGTAATGATCCTCGAACCCGCCGACATAGAGCGCGCCAGAGGGCTGCGGCGGCACGGTCGAGGCGTGGCTCGAGAGCATCGCGAGGTAGTTGGTCCCGCGCGCTTCGGTCTCGCTCACCACTTCGACCAGCACGTTGGTGACGATATGCCGCACCAGGATCGGCGGCCGGTCGCGGAAGATCGCCTGGACGCGGTCACGGCCGAAGAACGGATGGTCGGGCTGAAACGGCCGGGCGAACTCGCAGTCCTGCGTGAACAGCGCCGCCAGCGCCGCATGGTCGCCGTTATCGGCATACTTGGCGAACAGCAGCGGCAAGCGACCGCATTCGCGCTCGATCAGGAGCTGGGCGATCTCGTCCATCAGTCGAGCTTTTCTTGGGCTTCGTTGTCGATCTCGGCGAAGGCCTCGTTGGCGAGGCGGAAGCTGTCGACCGTCGCCGGGATGCCGCCGTAGATGCCGACTTGCAGCAGCACTTCGCGGATCTCCTCGCGACTGAGCCCATTGTTGAGCGCCCCGCGGATATGCGCCTTCAATTCGTTATGCCGGTTGAGCACCGCGATCATGGCGAGATTGATCAGGCTGCGGTCGCGCTTCTCCAGCCCCTCGCGGCCCCAGCACCAGCCCCAGCAGTAAGTCGTGACCAGTTCCTGCAGCGGATCGTTGAACGGCCCCGACTTCGCCAGCGCGCGATCGACATAGGCATCGCCGAGCACCTCGCGGCGGATCTTCATGCCCTTGTCGTAGAGTTCCTTGTCCATTTCACATCTTCTCCAAAAGGGTCGGGGCCGATCTTATCGCCGCGCTTAACCTCAACCGTCACCCTGAACTTGTTTCAGGGCCCATCCCTCGGATCGCACGGACATCGCCGGGACGAGAAATGGGTCCCGGATCAAGTCCGGGATGACGAATAAGGGGGCGTAGCGGATGGTCACCCCACCACCCCGTAAACAGCATCGATCAGTCGACGCGCGCGCGGGCCGTTGGTGCCGACTGCATGCATCTGGTTGCAGCAGTAGGAGAAGCCGAGCTTCGCATCCGGATCACCGAACCCGATTGAACCGCCGAGGCCGTGGTGGCCGAAGTTGCGCGGGTTCGGGCCCATGTAGACCGCTTCCGGGGTGTTCAGCAGAACGCCCATCGCCTGGTGGTAGGGCCGTTCCTGCAGCAGTTCGATCTGGTTGTGCTGCTCGGTGATCATGCGTTCGAGCTGCTCCCTGGAGAGCAGCGAGACGCCGTTCACTTCGCCCACGACCGCGCCGTAGATGCGCGCCACACCGCGGGCGTTGCCGTGGCCCGATCCGCTGGCGATCTCGCAGGTGCGCCAGATCGGCGAGTTCATCGTCGTGTGCCACGGCTCATGCGGGTTCTGCAGGAAGGCGAAGCTGCGCAGCACGACGCCATCCTGCCAGCCTTCCGGCGTAGAGGGCTTGGCCGGAACGCTCTGGTCCTTGGCCGCGAATAGCCGAGCGCCGGTGTTGGGCAGCACTTCAGCAACGTGCGCCTGCTGCTGCTCATCCATCCCGCCGATGTAGTATTCGGCATGGAGCGGCCGGGTGACATTCTCCCGCAGGAACGGCCCGACCGTCGTGCCCGTAACCCGGCGCATGATCTCGCCCAGCAGGAAGCCCTGGTTGTGCACGTGGTATGCTGCGCGAGTGCCCGGCTGCCACAGCGGCTCCTGCACCTCGAGCGCGCGGATGTAGGCCGGGTAGTCGAAGAACCCGCCCGGATACATCGTGTCGTTGGTCAGCACCGGGATCGCCGCGGTGTGATCGAGCACCATGCGCACGGTGATGTGCTCTTTCCCGGCCTGGCCGAACTCCGGCCAGTAATGCGCGATCGGCTGATCCGGATCGACCAACCCGCGGTCGATCAACATGTTGAAGCATACGCCGGTCACGCCCTTGGCGACGCTCATCATGCAGACGGTGGAATGCTCGTCCCATTCCTCCGACTGGTCGGCGCGGGCCCAGCCGCCCCACAGGTCGACCACCGTCTCGCCATCGAGCACCACCGAGGTGCCGGCGCCGAGTTCTTCCTCGACCTCGAAGTTCTCGATGAAGGCATCGACCACCGGGCGAAAGCGTTCGTCATAGCGGCCACGCAGCCGGAATTCCGCGCCGCGCGCTTCGACAACTTCGTTCAGGTCTGACAGCGCCATGTCCTCTCCGGCGTTCTTATTGACTTAGTCCTAAGCCAGCTTGCGCGGTTGCGGAAGGGGCTTGGCAGCACCGATTGCAACGCGCATCGTGCCGGAAGTGGAGAGAAACCGATGAAGGACGTGATCGTCGTCGGCGGTGGACCGACCGGCTTCATCACCGCGCTCGGCCTGGCGCAGGCCGGGGCGGACGTGCTGCTGATCGAGGCCGGCGACGCGGTGATCGATAGCCCGCGCGCAGCAGTCTATCACTGGTCGACGCTCGACGGGCTGGAACGGCTCGGCATCCGCGAGGAAGCCGAACGGATCGGCTTTCCCAAGCAGGACTACTTGTGGCTGGTCAGGAAGACCGGCGAGCGGATCGGCTACGATCTTTCGGTGCTCCAGGGCACGACGCGGTTTCCTTACAACATTCACCTCGGCCAGGACCGGTTGGCCAAGATCGCGCGCGACAGACTGGAGACGCTGCCCAACGCCGAAGTGCGCTTCGGCACGCGGCTTGAGCGGCTGGTGCAGGACGCTGACGGGGTGACCCTCACGACCGACGCGGGCGAGGAGCTGCGCGCCCGCTGGATCGTCGGCGCAGACGGCGCGGGCAGCACGGTGAGGCACGAACTCGGACTCGCCTTCGAAGGCTTCACCTGGCCCGAACGCTTCGTGGCCACCAACGTCTATCACGACTTCGAGAGCGCCGATTACGGCCTCTCGACTATGGTGATCGACGACAAATGGGGCGCGGTTATCGTCAAGATCGCCAGGGACGGCCTGTGGCGCTGCACTTACATGGAAGACGCGTCGCTGCCCGAGGACAGCTTCCTCGACCGCGTACCCGCCGCCTACGAGCACTTGCTGGTCGGCAAAGGGGGCTACCGGCTTGACCGCGCCGCGCCGTACAAGATGCACCAGCGCTGCGCGGAGACCTTCCGTAGGGGCCGCGTGGTGCTGGCGGGCGATGCCGCGCATGTGACCAATCCGACCGGCGGGTTCGGGCTCACGACCGGGCTGTTCGATGCCTTCTCGCTGTGGCCGACGCTGGCGGCTGTGGTGCTGGAGGCCGCGGATCCGGCGCTGCTCGACCGCTGGGCGGAGGACCGGCGGCGGATCTATCTCGAACGCACCTCGCCCCAGGCGACGGCCTACAAGCGCTTCGTGTTCCATGCGAACGGTGGCGGGGCCGAACTGGAGGCGGCGCTCGAGGGGATGCGGGCGATGGCGCGCGATCCCGATGTGCGGCTGCAGCGGCTGATGTTCACCAAGGGGCTGGAGACGGCGAGCCCGGTGGAGTTGGAAACGAGCTAACTCAGCAGGTTGGCCTAAAGGTAGGCAATCGTCCGCAGCTCGACGCTTTGCCTCGGCGCGGCGTCGGGCGGGGTGTTAGGGTCCTCGAAAGCGCTGTGGGCGGTGAACTGGGTCGCGTCCGGATCGCTGTCGAACAGCTTGAACACCAGCGCTTCCCACGGCTGCATGTGCGGCACCCAGTACCAGCGGTGCGCGGGATTGAACGCGAGGTTGAAGCCCCACAGCGAACGCCGCCCGAAGTCGCCTAGGCCGCCGACGACCTCGCTATCGAACAAGTCCTCGCGGCTGACCGTGCTCGCGTCGCACACCGCCAGCGGGGCGCTTTCGACCATCACGATCGGACGCCAGATGTTGATCAACATGTGGCGTCGTTCGAGCCGCAGATCGGCTTCGTCGGCCGGAAGCAGGTCACGTGTGAAGTCGGCAACGGTGCGCGCGCCGTAGTCCACATGAGCGCCATGTGCAGGCTGGTTATGGCCATGCGCGCCGCCGGCATTGGTACGGATCATCGGGCCGAAGCTGACGACCTTGTCCGCGCCGGTCAGCCGCTGGACCAGCGCCTCGGTCTGGCGGCAGTAGCGCGCGAGTTCGTCCTGGTCGGTGAAGTCGGTCACGTCGGTCGGCTCATCCGCCAGCACGAAGCCGTTGCGGTCGAACGAGAGCCGGTCGCGGATCGGGCGGACGTCGTGAATTGTCACATCGTGCTCGTCCACCGGCCAGTAGCTCTTCGAGCGGTCGCCGGCGTGGAACGTCGCCTTCTCGCCGCGCACGACGTATTTCATGGACGTGCGGACGTCGCAGACGATCTCTTCTGCCTCGTTCACGCGGTGCTCTCCTCGCTTACCCTTTGACGGGGCTTGCTGGCCGACATAGCCTGCCTCCCAAGCCGCCGTCGAGCGGCATGGGAGGATTATCGAATGGTCGCAGCGACCGATCCGCGCACGGTTATGCGCGAGCGTGCGATGAACCTGCAGCAGTACGGCGTCATCGGGCTGTGCGTCCTGATCAACATGATCGACGGCTACGACATCCTGGCCCTGGCGCAGGCCGGCTCGGCATTGAAGCGCGAATGGGGCCTCAACGACGCGCAGCTGGGCACGCTGCTGTCGATGAACCTCGTCGGCATGGCCATCGGCGCACTCGGCGTGTCGCCGGTGGCGGACCAGTTCGGGCGGCGGCCGGCGATCCTCACCTGCCTGGTATTCATGAGCGTCGGCATGGCGCTCGCCGCGGTATCGAACGACTTTTACGGCATGGTGGCGGCGCGGATCGTCACCGGGATCGGCATCGGCGGCATGACCGCCACGGCCGGCATGCTCGCCCTCGAATACGCTAGCCAGAAGCGGCGCGAGTTCGCCGCCAGCGCCGTCGCCGCGGCCTATCCGGTCGGGACGATCATCGGCGCCTATGTCGCGGTCGCGGTGCTCGATTCCTATGGCTGGCGCGGGATCTTTTGGGTCGGCGCGGGCTTGTCAGCGACATTGCTGCCGATCGCCTTCCTGTGGTTGCCGGAATCGCTCGACTTCCTGCTGATCCGCCAGCCCAAGCGCGCGCTCGAAATCACCAACCGCATCCTGCGGCGCGTCTCGGTGCCCGAGATTTCCGAACTGCCGCCCAAGCCCGAGGGTACCGGGCCCTCGGTGGTGAGCGAGATCCGCCAGCCATTCCATGTGCGCGAGCTGCTCAAGCTATTCCTCGCCCACGCGCTCAACATGTTCTCCTGGTACTTCATCATCAACTGGGGGCCGCCGCTAGTGGCGGATGCGGGCGCGTCGGACCAGCTCGGGGCATTCTATTCCTCGTGGGTCAGCTACGGCGGGATCGTCGGCGGGCTGACCGCCGGTTACCTGTGCGGCACGATCGGGGTGAAGCGGATGATGTGGTTCACCATGGTGAGCCTCGCCGTGTTGATCGCGCTATTCGGACAGTTCGTCGGCAATCCGACCGCGCTGATGATCCTGGCCCCGCTGATGGGCGCGGCGCTGTTCGGTTCGGCCACCGCAAACTGGCTGACCATCGCCTATGCCTTCCCGCCCCAGCTTAGGGCGACCGGGCTCGGCCTCGGCACGACAGCGGGCCGGATTGGCTCGGTCTTCGGCCCGATCGTTGGCGGGGCGCTGCTCAACAACGGAATGGCAGTGGCGGCGGTCTGCGCGGTGATGGCGGTACCGGCGATCCTCTCGGCGATCACCTTCAGCCAGGCGCGGCGGATAGAGCCGGGGCGCTGACGCCCAAGAACAGCTCCTGCCGCGCGCGTGACAAGGCGAAGCCGGCACCCCGTGCGTTCTGGCACCGCAGGCCCTGACGGGTGGAGCGGCAGGTGAAGCCGCCTCGCGCCCATGTCTCGCCATAGGCGATCACGCGCGGGGTTGGCGTGGCGATAGTATCGCCGTGGCAAATCCGCTCGCCCCGGCTGGACTGCACCGAGATCTCAAACGCATTGCCCCAATCGAGTTCGCAATCGTCCGGTCGTGGCGGGAGCGCGTTGCTCACTTCCCCGATCTCGCAGCGAAGCGACGGACTCTCGCCTTCGGCCTGGTAGTAGAGGCACTGGATATTCCCCGAAGGCGTGCCGAAGCTTTCCTCGATCGCCTGAGCCTGGGCGGGGGCAGCCGGCGCGATCAGCAGCACGGCCAGGGCAACGCCAGCCTTGCGCCGTCCCGGCCCCAGCTCTGGGGAACGAGCCGTTGCCTAACCCTTCAGAAAGCTGCGCAGCGCCTCGACCGCCGCGGGGAACTCGTCGAGCAGCAAGTGCGAGCCGCCGGGGATGATCTCCAGCTCGGCATGCGGCAGGACAGCCTGCCATTCCGGCACGTAGCCGAGCGGGACGATCTGGTCGTTCTCGCCCCACAGCAGCAGGCTCGGACGATCGAAGCTCTTGAGACCGTCGCGCAAGGCCCGGTCGGTCACCGAAAGATCCTCGCGCGAAGCGAAAGCGGCGGCGGACTCACGGGCGCGTAGTACAGCCCATTCCGGCGAAGGGTCAGCCGGCCAGAATGGCGCAACCCACGCCGGATCGGCCACGAACATCGCCGAGATATCCTGCGGCGCGACTTTGGAGAAATCGGGGATCGAGGCGCGGTCGGACTTGAGCCCGGCCGGCGAGACCAATGCCAGCTTGTCGACATCGAGCGGATTGGCCGCAGCGTAACGCGCCGCCATATGCCCGCCCATCGACGCGCCGCACAGGTGGAAGGTCTCGAGCCCGAGCGCGGCAAACAGCATCTCGTAGTGCGAGACATAGTCGCCCATCCCGCTGAGTTCGGCATCGCCGCTCTCACCGAAGTTGGGGTGATAGGGGCAGAACACGCGGAACTCGCTCGCCAGCGGGCGGACCCATTCGAAGCCGTGGAAGGTGCCGCCGCCGTGGAAGTAGACCAGCGGTTCGCCCTCACCGATTGCGTAAGTGACCGTCTCGACCCCGTCGATGCGGTGGACGATGCGGTCGAACCCTTCGGTGCTGTAGGCCCACTTGCTCATGCGATCTCCGGTACTCGATTGTGCCGCGGCGCTACCATGCGCGAGACAATGCGCAAGGGCCCGCTCAAGCCAATAGCGGCCCGATCGGCATCGCCGCGCCCTTGATCAGTTCAGCCAGCGAAGAGGCGCGCACTTCTGCCCCGCCCTTGTCGGCCTGGGCAAACATGTCCGCCTTATCCTGCGCCCGTCGCGCCGGATCACCCTCCGACAACAGCCGCTTGAAGTTGGTCGACATCGGCGAAGTCACCTCGATGAACACCCGCCGCCGTTCCTGCGAGTAGAAATCGAGCACGCTCTCACTCGCCCGCCCGGCGATCACCGCGCCGAGCGTGTCCGACAAAGCGTCTGCGTCGATCACGCCGCCAGTCAGGCCAAGCCCACCGCAGGGATTGCACGCATGCGCAGCGTCCCCCGCCAGCAGGACCCGGTCGACCCGGAAACTCGGGGCACAGCGCTGGTGCACGCGGTAAGGCGAGAAGTTGTCGATCCGATAGGGCACCGAAGGGTCGGGCAAGATCGCCGCGAACCGTTCGGGCAACCGCTCTAGGATCGAAGCCTCGCTCAGCTCCGCATCCTCGCCATAAGTCAGCCGCCACAGGTTCTCGCGTCCGAGCCGGCCGATCACCGCCCAGTTGACCGGATCGACCACCATGTTGGCGTTGCAGAATCCGAAGTCGAGGAACGGGTATTCGATGTTGGTCGCCACGAACCGGTCGGGCCAGGTGAAGCCTTCGAACGGCAGGCCAGCCAGCTTTCGCAAAGTCGATCGCGCGCCGTCGGTGCCGATGATCCAATCGGCCTCGAAGGTAACCTCGCCCTCCTCTGTATCTACGAGGACGCGAGCCTTGCGGCCATCTTGGCCAAGCGCCTTGACCGTGTGGTTCCACAGCACCTCGGTATTCGGCAGGCGGGCGAGGTGTTGCATGACTAGCTCAGCCAGGATGTGCTGGCCGAAGTGCAGGTTATGGTCGAACTCCTGCCCCGGCTCGAGCGCGTCGCGCATGTCGGAGGACATGACTTCGCCGGTCTCCAGCCAGTGCATTTTGAACTCGGTCGAAGAGAGCCCGATCTGGTGGGCCTCCTCCGACAGGCCGAGCTTCTTGAGGATCGAAATCGTCGTGTGAAAGTAGACGGCCGCACGCGGGGAGCGAACCACCTCGGGCTCGCTGTCGAGCACCGTGACTTCGACGCCCTGCCGGGCCAGGCCGAGCGCGGTCAGCAATCCGACTGGCCCTGCGCCGACGATGACAACCTGACGGCTCACGACACTCATGCGGGGGCTCCTGCCTGCGCGCGCCGGGCAAGGACGCGGGGATTGGTCTCCACCACAAAGAGCGCAGCCACGCCCGCGGCCAGGGCGAGCCCGCCCTGAATGTATAGCGCCACGTCGAGCCCGAAGCTGTCGGCCAGACGCCCGGCGATCGGCGGACCGAAGACGCCGCCCGTCAGCTCTCCGATCATCACCACCAGGCCCATGGCCGTGGCCGCTCGCGCGCGCCCGAGTGTTTCGGCCGGGATCACGCCCATGAACAGCGGGAAGGTGCCGAGGCCCATCCAGCTGACGAAGATCAACGCCGTGAGAGCCGGCACCGGCCCCTGGAACCACAGGAGTGCCGCTGGCGCGAGGGCCATCAGGAAGGCAAACACGATGAGCGGCAGCTTGCGCCCGATGCGGTCGGACAGCGCGGTCACCAGCACCCCGCCGATGGCCGGGCAGAAGCCGACCATGGTCATGATATTCGCGCGGGTGAGCGGATCGTAGCCGCGCGGGCCATCGAGATAGAGCGGCATGAAGATCGAACCGATCACCACCGAACCCACCGCAAAGCAGCTGATCAGCCCGCACAGCCACATGTTCCGCTCCGCCAGCATCGCCCAGGGTGCGAGTGAGAGTTTGGGCGCGGAAGCATCGGCCGGCGGTTGTTCTGGCTCCTGGATGAAGCGCCAGATCAACAGCGCGAGGATCAGGCCCGGAATTCCGGAGATGAAGAAGGCCATGCGCCAGTCGCTCGCCTCGGCGATGCGGATGAGTATGAAGGGCGCGAGCGCCGTGCCGATGATCGAGCCGAAGACGTTCTGCACGATACCCGCATTGAGCCCGCGCCGGCTCTCGGCCGAAGCGGCGACCATGATCGCCAGGCAGATCGGCAGGAACGGTCCTTCGGCCAATCCCATGACGATCCGCGTCGCGAGCAAAGTTCCGAAGCTCCACGCCAGGCCCGAGAGAACCGAGCAGAAGGAGAACAGCACCAGCGCGCCAATGAGGAACGGCTTGCGGCGCCCGATCGAGTCCGACCAGCGGCCGACGAAATAGGCCCCAAGTGCCCAGGTCGCCGATAATCCCGAGCCTAGCCAGCCCACTTGTTCGTTGCTGAGCCCGAGTTCCGCCTTCACTTCCGGCCCGAGGAAAGTCAGCGCCATTCTATCGAAATAGGCAAACCCGTAGGCCAGCCCGAGCAGCAGCAGCACGCGCAGCTCGTATCCTCGAAGCCCTGATTGCGGCGCCGCGACCGTTGCCATCTCATTCCCCCAAACCGGTTTTCTTTATTGCTGGCAGCGTAAGTTGGGGATCGAGGCCCGTCTAGAGCCTGTCCCGTGCAAGAAGCTTTGCTCGCCGCGATTGAGCAAGATTCAGACTACTTAGCAGTCGAACTGTGTTGCTTGATTGCGACACCGGCCAGCATTCGGAACAACCATTGTGCATAGCGCACTATTTTGCGGGAATCAGTTCAGCTATTACTCGACGCGGGAGAGGGAGTGGGTCGCACCGGTCCTTCAAAAAAAGGCACGCGGTCACTTCCTGACCACTTCGTTTTCGCGGCGCTCCCCAAAGGGGCGATTGCGGGATTCGGGATAAAGCGAGGAACGCACGAACGTTCCCGCTAAGGGAGGATGCCTGATGAGATTCAAAACGCTTGGCGTCGTGTCGTCGCTGGCAATTGTTGCCGGCTTGGCCACGCCCGTTTTCGCCCAAGACAATGCGGCTCAGCCTGCTGCTCAACCTGCTGCTCCAGAGAGCGAAGACGGGCGCACCAACGTCATCACCGTGACTGCGCAGTTCCGTGAGCAGAACCTGCAGGACACGCCGATCGCGATCACCGCGGTCAACTCCGAGATGCTAGACGCGCGTGGGCAGACGAACATCGCCCAAGTTGCGGCGCAGGCCCCGAACGTCTCCCTCACACCGCAGCCCCAAAACGGCGGCACCGGTCTGATCGCGTTTATCCGTGGCGTCGGCCAGACCGACTTCAACTACGCACTCGATCCGGGCGTCGGCCTCTATGTCGATGACGTCTACATCCCGACCCTGTCGAGCTCGCTGCTCGAACTCATGGACGTCGAGCGTATCGAAATCTTGCGCGGTCCGCAGGGCACGCTGGCCGGCAAGAACTCCATCGGCGGCGCGATCAAGCTGTTCAGCGAAAAGCCGAGCGGTGATGGCTCCGGTTCACTTCAGGTCACCTACGGCTCGTTCAACCGTATCGACGTTCGCGGCATGGCGGATTTCAAGGTCAACGATCAGGTCGCCGTTCGCGCTTCGGGCATCTTCAAGGGCCGTGACGGGTATGTCGACCTGCTCGACTATGGCGTGGCTCATCCCAACGAGAACGTGCCGGCAAACAACGCCCGCGGTGCCTACCCCGTGGTCGGCACGCAAGGTGGCCAGGCAATTGGCGCCGGACGCATCATGCTTCGTTGGGAGCCCAGCAGCACCGTCGAAGTCAACCTGTCGGCCGATTATACCCGTGAGCGGTCGGAACCGCAGCCAACCGTACTGATAGCGGCTGGCAAACCGCAGAACGCGAGCAATCCGGTGTTCCACCCGTCACTTGCACCCGGCGATGCCAACGCCGGTCTCGCGCAAGGTGTCGGCCCGGGCCAGCCAGCCTGGTTGCCCGGCAAGGATGGGACTGCGATCCCATATGATTGCCGCTTCGTGCCAGCAGGACAGTACAGCTGCGATAACCTCAGCTCGAGCGTTTACAGCGGTAACCGGCGTTACATTTCGTACGCCAACTTCCTCGATGGAACGGCGCCTACCTCGCAGGCGCCCTTCAAACCCTACGCCGCCCTCCAGAACCAGGACTTCAACGGCTGGGGCCTCATGGGCAACCTTTCGTGGGATATCACCGACGAACTCGAGCTCTACTGGGTCGGCTCGTGGCGCGAATACACCACCAAGTTCGGCCAGGACCAGGACGCGTCGCCGGTGCCGATTGCGCAGCTCGACAACCGCCTGGACCACCGCGCGTGGAGCCAGGAGCTTCGTCTCAACGGCGAATTCGGCGACGGGCTGGTCGAATACACCGTCGGCGGGTTCTACATGGATCAGGAAGGCAGCTATACCGCCCGCGTCGATCTGAACTATGCCGGCATCGACTTCCTGCATGGCCCCGACACCACGCCTTCGACCTCGAAGGCGCTGTTTGCCAACGCCATCGTGCATCCGCTCGAGAACTGGTCGATCACAGGCGGCGTGCGCCGTTCGTGGGACGAGAAGACCTACACCTACTTCCGGCGCAATCCGGACGGCACCGTTCCGGGGCCGTGCGAGTTCTTCACCGGCGCCGCGCCTCCCGGCACCGCCGGTCCGACTGGGATTGGCAATAGCCCGAACTGCCTGCTCACCGGCATTTTCGACCTGGCGGGAGAATTTAAGGGCTCGCGGTGGGACTGGCGCATTGCCACCGACTACCGCTTCTCGGATGAGTTCCTGGCCTATGCCTCCATCGCCACCGGCTACAAGGGCGGCGGCGTAAACCCGCGTCCGTTCTTCGGCCCGTCCTCGGGCGAATGCGACGCCCCGGGCTACGTAGCTCCGAATCCATGCAACCAGATCAAGCCGTTCAACCCGGAAACCCTCATCACTTACGAGTTGGGCTTCAAGAGCGACTTCTTCGACCGGCGCGTTCGGCTGAATGGTGCGGTGTTCTACAACGACTACCAGGACATCATTCTCATCCTCTCGGCCTGTCCGTCGTCGCCGTGCCTTCGCCCGACCAACGTCGGCGAGGCCACTGTGAAGGGGTTCGAACTGGAGACGACGATCTATCCGATCGACAACCTCTCGATCGATGGATCGGTGAGCTATATCAACGTCAATTATGACGAAGCTTCCGTTGCTGCAGCAGGCCTGACCGGCGACGAGACGTTCCCGTACACGCCCGACTGGACTTATAGCTTCGGCATCCAATACGACGCGGACGTAGGGCCGGGCACGACTCACTTCCGGTTCGATGGAGCGTATCGCTCGGAGGTATTCACCGAGACCACGAACACTTCGTGGAGCCGCATGCCGGGCCGGTTCCTGGGCAATGCGCGAATCTGGTACACGACCGAGGATGATGACTGGGAAGTCGGCCTCGAAGTGCAGAACCTGTTCAACAAGTACTACTTCCTCAGCGTAAGCGACATCACCAAGTCACTTGGTTCGGTGACCGGCGTCCCCGGACTGCCGCGCACTTGGGCTGTGTCGGTAAAACGCAACTTCTGACCGGATCCGCTTCGGCGGGAAGGGGAGAGGGGCGCGGATCTTCGGATCCGCGCCCTTTCTCTTTGGCCCACGATGACGCACAAACAAAAACGGCCCGCAAATGCGGGCCGTTCTGTTGGTCGATCAGCGAATAGGCTCAATCGGTATTGAGCCGCTCGCGCATCTCCTTGCCAGGCTTGAAGTAGGGCACGCGCTTCGAAGGTACGTCGACCGGATCCCCGGTGCGCGGGTTACGCCCGGTGCGGGCGTTGCGCAGCCTGGTGGAGAAAGTTCCGAATCCACGCAGCTCGACACGGCCTCCTTCGGCCAATCGGGCACCGATCTCTTCGAAGAAAATGTCCGCCACTTGCTCGACCTCGTCGGGTCGCAAGTCGGGGTTATCGGCCGTCAGCGCTTCCAAAAGCTCCGATCTAATCATGGACTACCCCTTTCACCCGGCCGCCTTTACGGCGTACCGGTTCCACGTCCGTACCCTTGATCATGGTGTACGGCCTATGCGACCCGTGCCAATAATTTGACAGAACGCCCGCCCGGAAGCAATCCGGGGGCATCAAAAAATCACGACATCAACGATTTGTCGCCGAAAGCCGATTTTTCAGGCTTCGTCCAGCACGTCTGCCGGCTCGATACCCAGCCGCGCCATGCGTTCGCGAATCTGCGGCCACTCCTCGTCGAGGAACAGGGCGCGTTCCGCCGCGCGAAGGTGTTCTGCCGCCCCCTCGCGCACGAACATGCCGACGCCGCGTTGGACGCGGACGAGGCCGTCGGTCTGGAATTGTTGGTAGGCCTTGGCCACGGTCAGCGGATTGGCGCCCTGCTCTGCAGCAAGTGCGCGGACCGACGGCAGCATGTCCCCTTCGGCGTAGCGCCCGTCGATGATCGCCGCGGCGATCTGGTCGCGGAGGCGGAGATAAACGGGTCGACTGTCAGCCATCAGTGATGCAGTGCCATAATACAGCGGGTCGCGCAAGGGCGGCCCCGGTTTCGACTGTAACAAAAACGCCTTCACATGCCTGAAACATGCGCTAGGTTGCCGGCTCTTTTTTGATGGGCGAGGGGACGCAGTAACACATGGCCAGCCAATATGCCGAAAGCGGCGACGCGCGTGGCACCTTCCTTGGACACCCCAAGGGTCTCTTTGTCCTGTTCTTCGCCGAAATGTGGGAACGCTTCTCCTACTACGGCATGCGTGCCTTGCTGGTGTTCTACCTGACGAAGCACTGGCTGTTTTCCGACGAGAGATCGAGCGTCGTCTACGGCGCCTACACCGCGCTGGTCTATATTACGCCGGTCATCGGCGGCTACCTGGCCGATCGCTACCTCGGGCAGCGAAAAGCCGTGCTTTACGGCGCCGTCCTGCTGACTTTCGGGCACTTCATGATGGGCTTCGAAGGCACTGGCGGGCAGGATGCCGCCTCGCTTAATATCTTCTGGTTGGCCTTGGCCTTCATCATCGTCGGCTCGGGCTTCCTGAAAGCCAATATCTCGGTGATCGTGGGGCAGCTCTATCCGCGAACCGACGTGCGGCGCGATGGCGCCTATACGATCTTCTACATGGGCATCAATCTGGGTGCCGCGCTCGGTTCGCTCATGTGCGGCTATCTCGGCGAGACTTTCGGCTGGAGCTACGGCTTCGGGGCTGCGGGCGTGGGCATGCTGCTGGGCCTGGTCGTGTTCGTCTGGGGCAAGCCGCTGCTGCTGGGCCGCGGCGAGGCGCCCGATCCGGCGCGACTCGCCAGCACCGTAGGCGGCATCAAGCTCGAATGGCTGCTCTATCTGACTGGGCTGATCGCCGTGGTCGTGTGCTGGTGGCTGGTGCAGAACCAGGCGGTGGTCGGCACCCTGCTTGGCATCGGCGGCACTATCCTCATCCTCTACGTGCTGGGCGTAGCCACGTTCGGCTTCGTCTACGGCTCCTACGCTGCGGCTCCGCGCGTACCCGTGTCGCTCTTCACGTTGGGTGGAGCGCTTTCGGTGGTCGCGTTCATCGCGATGTTCCTCGAAGTCATAAGCGCATCGGCCGCACAGAACCTGGCGCTCGCCGGCTTCGCTTTGGCGCTGGTCGTTGTCGTGTGGCAGTCGATCGGCCGAACCAACCATGACCGCGATCGGATCTTCGCTGCGATGTTCCTTATCGTCGGGTCGATCCTGTTCTGGGCGCTGTTCGAACAGGCCGGCTCATCGTTGAACCTGCTGACCGACCGCCACGTCAATCGCGAGGTGCTGGGATGGAACATCCCGGCCTCGATGTTCCAGTCGCTCAACGCCATCTACATCGTGCTGCTGGCGCCGCTGTTCGCGTGGCTGTGGGTCGCACTTGGCCGGCGCGGCCTCGAACCGTCGACACCGGCGAAGTTCGGTCTCGCGGTGATCCAGCTCGGCGCCGGTTTCCTGGTGCTCGTCGCCGGAGCCGCCAGTGGCAACGAAGCGCTGATCCCGCTGATCTTCATCTTCCTGATCTACTTCCTTCACACGACGGGTGAGCTGTGCCTGAGCCCGGTCGGACTCAGCGCCATGAACAGACTCGCCCCGGCGCACATGGCCTCGCTGATCATGGGCACCTGGTTCTTCGCCTCGGCGACGGGCAACTTCACCGCCGGCCTGATTGCCGCTGCCACCGGATCGGAAAGCGCGAGCGGCGAAGCTGCTGGCAAGCAGACCGTGCTCGACGTCTACAGCACGATCGGCTGGATCGCGGTCGGCGTCGGTGTGGCGATCCTCGTTATCGCGCCGTTTATCCGCAAGCTGATGCACCTTGGCACCCTGAGCGACGATGGCGCCCTGTCCGGCGAGCAGCAGGCGGGGATCGAGGCGCAAGAGGCCGGCGTGCACCCGGCCACCGGCCAATAACCTGACGGATTGAAAAGGCCTTGGAGGGGCTGCCCGGCGGGCAGGCCCTCTAGGCCCGGGCTTCTTCGACGCCGCTGCTGTTGTGGCGCAGGGCCGAAAGCACCGTCTCGACGATATGCGGGGCGTTGAGCCGCGCCTCGTCGTACTGCTTGTCGGGCGCCTCGTGCTCTTGGAACACGTCAGGCAGACGCATGGTGCGGATCTTGAGGCCTGCATCGGTCAGCCCTTCGTCGCTGGCCAGCGTCAGCACGTGCGCCCCGAGCCCGCCAATGGCGCCTTCCTCGATCGTCACGACCACTTCGTGAGTTGCCATCAACTTGCGGATCAGCTCGCTGTCGAGCGGCTTGGCGAAGCGCAAGTCGGCCACGGTCGTCGAAAGCCCCTTGGCGTCGAGCTGATCCGCAGCCTTCAAGGCCTCTGCCAGGCGTGTACCGAGCGATAGCAGCGCAACCTTGCTGCCGTGACGGACCACACGGCCCTTGCCGATCGGCAGCGCCTCTGGAATTTCGGGCAGCGGCACGCCGACGCCGTTTCCGCGCGGATAACGGAAGGCGATCGGCCCCTTGTCGTAGAGCGCGGCGGTATGGACCATGTGGACCAGTTCAGCCTCGTCCGCCGCGGCCATGACCACGAAGTTGGGCAGGGTCGCGAGGTAAGTCACATCGAAGCTGCCAGCGTGCGTAGCGCCATCGGCGCCGACGAGGCCGGCGCGGTCGATGGCAAAACGGACCGGCAGATTCTGAATCGCCACGTCGTGTACGACCTGATCGTAAGCGCGCTGCAGGAATGTCGAATAGATCGCGCAGAACGGGCGCATGCCTTGCGCCGCCAATCCGGCCGCGAAAGTGACCGCGTGCTGTTCGGCGATGCCCACATCGAAGCTGCGTTCGGGATAGAGGCTCTCGAACTTGTCGAGCCCGGTACCGCTCGGCATCGCCGCGGTGATTGCGCAGACGCGACTGTCGCGCGCCGCTTCTTCGATCAGGGCCTTGGCGAAAACCGAAGTGTAGCTGGGCGGGCCGCCCGCACTCTTGGTCTGTTCGCCGGTGACGACGTCGAACTTCTGCACACCGTGGTACTTGTCGGCGCTGTTTTCCGCCGGGGCATAGCCCTTGCCCTTCTGGGTCACGACGTGGATCAGGCACGGCCCTTCGGCCGCATCGCGCACGTTTTCGAGCACTGGGACGAGCTGGTCGAGGTCATGCCCGTCGATTGGGCCGACGTAGTAGAAGCCCAGCTCTTCAAACAAAGTGCCGCCCATGGCCATGCCGCGGGCATATTCGTCGGTTTTCTTGGCCGCGCGGTGCAACGGTTCGGGCAGCTTGCGGGCGAAACGCCGCGCCAGTTCGCGCAGGCCGAGGAACTCGGCCGAGGACACCAGCCGCGCGAGGTAGCCCGACAGGCCGCCCACCGGTGGGGCGATCGACATGTCGTTGTCGTTGAGGATGACGACCAGGCGATTGCCCGCCGCTTCGGCGTTGTTCATCGCCTCGTAGGCCATGCCGGCGCTCATCGCGCCGTCGCCGATCACGGCGATCGCCTTGCCCGGTTCGCCGGCCAGCTTGTTCGCAATGGCAAAGCCGAGGCCCGCGGATATCGAAGTCGAAGAGTGCGCCGCGCCGAACGGATCGTATTCGCTCTCGCTACGCCTGGTGAAGCCGCTGAGACCGCCAGCCTGGCGCAAGGTGCGAATGCGATCGCGCCGGCCGGTCAGGATCTTGTGCGGATAGGCCTGGTGGCCAACGTCCCAGATCAGCCGGTCGGTCGGCGTGTTGAAGACGTAATGGACGGCAACCGTCAGCTCGACCACGCCCAAGCCCGAGCCCAGGTGGCCGCCGGTGCTGCCCACGGCGTCGATCATTTCCGAGCGCAATTCGTCGGCCAACTGGCGCAAGTTCTTGCGATCCAGCTGACGCAGGTCTTCGGGCGTAGCGACGCTGTCGAGCAGGGGGGTTTGAAGTAATGAAGTCATCGTTCGGGGGGCACTTACACCTGTGACCTTCGCGTGTCGATGAAAGGCGGGTGAGGTTGTTATGAGGATTTCGTGAAAATCGCTCGGTTCCCCGCAAATCGCGCCAGATTCAGTAGCTCACGGCTATCCCGCGCATTCTTCGCAGATCCCGCGCAACTCGACCACGGGGCGTACGTCGGCGAAGCCCGCCTCACGCCCAGCTTCGCGCAACGCGCCCGTCAGGCGGTCGTCGTCGAGATGGGTCGCCTGTCCGCAATCGTCGCAAATGAGGAAGATGCAGTCGTGCCGGCAACCGGGGTGGCTGTTGGCGAGATAGGCGTTGGCGCTTTCGACGCGGTTGGCGAGGTTGGTGCGCACGAACAGGTCGAGGATGCGATAGACGCTGTTGGCGGCGACGCGCTTGCCGCGAATCTTTCCGACTGCTTCGGCGATGTCGTAGGCCGAAGCAGGGCGGTCCTGCGCCGCCAGCGCTTCGAAGACGTCGGAGCGCATCGCGGTCCATTGTTCGCCGGCGTTCGTGAGCACGCTCTCGGCCTCTACGACCAGGCGCTCGCCCGAATGTTCGTGGTGCTTATGTAGGCCCATGACTGGAATATAGGGCTGGTGTTGCCGGGCGGCAATCAGCCTGTCTGATACACCGCGCGATAGAGCGACGGATACATCGCCTTGAACGCCGCCACCTTGGGCGCGTCATAGCGCAGGATGTAGCCCTGGTTCGGGTTCCGCTTGGCGAAGTCCTGATGATAGTCCTCAGCCGGGTAGAACGTCTTTGCGCTCTCGACCTGGACCACGATCGGCTTGTCCCACACCCCGCTCGAACGCATCTGTGCGAGATAGGCGGTGGCGACTTGGCGTTGCTCTGCCGAAAGCGGAACGATCGCGGCGCGATATTGCGTACCGCTGTCGGGGCCCTGGCGATTCTTGAGCGTGGGATCGGCCACTACCGAGAACAGGATCTGGAGAAGCTGGTCGTAACGTATGACCTTGGGGTCGTACGTCACCTTGACCGATTCCGCGTGTCCGGTGCCGCCGGCGGAAACCATTTCGTAATGCGCGGTGGCCGCACTACCGCCGTGATAGCCCGAAACCGCGCTGGTCACGCCCTTGGTATGGCTGAAGACCGCTTCGACACCCCAGAAGCAACCGCCAGCGAAGATCGCGGTCTTGAGACCGGTCTCGTTCGCCTCGCGCTTGGCTGAGGGAGCGTTAAATGTGCTTTCGGCGGCCACGGCTGAACCGCAACCTGCCAAGGCGAGCGCGCCTGCTGCGAGCAAGGCGCGCATGCCGGTCAAACCAGTTGCGGCAGCATGTACACCGCCAGCGCGATCGCGGCGATGCCGAAGCCGGCGAAGAAAGAGCGGAACACGTCCGGGGTGAAGAGACCCATTGTCGTTACTCGAATTGCTTTCGAAGGATTTCATCGGCTCTACCTCGCAAGTGCTTGAGAGACTCTGAACATGGTTGTTGTCGGCCGTTCATATAGGAACGGTTGCGGCACTCGCAATCGGCTCGCTTGGGCCTCAGTGTCGAAAGTGGCGCATTCCCGTGAAGACCATCGCGAGACCGGCCGCGTCGGCTGCGGCGATGACTTCATCGTCGCGCATCGCGCCACCAGGTTGGATAACCGCGGTGGCGCCCGCCTCGATCGCGGCTTCGAGCCCGTCGGCGAACGGTAGGAATGCCTCTGACGCCATCGCGCTGCCGACCGTCCGCGGCGCGGGCCATCCGGCCGCCTCGGCCGCCTCGCGTGCGCGGATCGCGGCGATACGGGCAGAATCGCGGCGGTTCATCTGTCCGGCGCCGATGCCAACAGTGGCGTTGTCCTTGGCAAAGACGATCGCGTTCGACTTCACGTGGCGGGCGATGGTCCAGGCGAACAGGCAGTCGGCCAGCTCCTGCTCGGTCGGGGCACGCTTGGTCACGACCTTGAGGTCAGGCAGGTCAACCGCCCCGTTATCGCGCGATTGCACGAGCAACGCTCCGGCGATCGGCTTGACCTGCAGGCCACCACGGCGGGCGTTCGGCAGATCTTCGAGCAGCAGCAGGCGCAAGTTCGGCTTTGCTGCGAAGGCTGCCCGCGCCGCGTCATCCGCGCCGGGTGCTACGACGACCTCGGTGAAGATTTCGGTGATCGCCTCAGCCGTCGGGCCGTCGAGCGGGCGGTTGACCGCGACAATTCCACCGAAAGCCGAAACGGCATCGCAAGCCAGCGCCGTGCGGTAGGCCTCTACCAAGGTCTCCGCCTGCGCCACGCCGCAAGGGTTGGCGTGCTTGACGATGACCACGGCTGGACCCTGGTCCTTGAACTCGGCCACCAGCTCGAGCGCCGCATCAGCGTCGTTGTAGTTGTTGTAGCTGAGCTCCTTGCCCTGGACCTGTTCCGCCTGGGCGAGGCCCTTAATGTGCGGCCCGAGCGGGGTGTAGAGCGCGGCCTTCTGGTGCGGGTTCTCGCCATAGCGCAGCTCGCCCACCAAGCGGCCGTTTACCGCCAGCATTTCCGGGAACAGCCGCTGCTGGTCGGCAAAGGCGAACCACTGGCTGATCATCGAATCGTAAGCCGCCGTGGCGGAAAAGGCCTTGGCGGCCATGCGCTTGCGGAATGCGAGCGTGGTCGCGCCATCATTCTCGGCCAGTTCTTCGAGCAGGACCGAATAGTCTTCCGGATCGGTGACGATGGTCACGAAGGCATGGTTCTTCGAAGCCGAGCGGATCATCGCCGGGCCGCCGATGTCGATGTTCTCGATGATCTCGTCCCGCCCAGCGCCGCGCATCACGGTCTCTTCGAAGGGGTAGAGATTGGACACGAGCAGGTCGATCGCTCCGATCTCGTGCGCGTCCATCGCCGCGGCATGTTCCGGATCGTCGCGGACGGCGAGCAACCCGCCGTGGATCAGCGGATGCAGCGTCTTCACGCGACCATCCATCATCTCGGGAAAGCCGGTCACGTCGGACACGTCGCGCACCTGCAGCCCCGCGTCGCGCAGAGCCCGCGCCGTACCCCCGGTCGAGACCAGCTCGACACCGCCCTTGGCGAGGCGCGAGGCAAGCTCGACCACACCGCTCTTGTCGGACACCGAAAGGAGGGCCCGCTTGATCGCTACCTGAGTCATGGAGGGCTACCTAGGGCTTAGGTCGCCGGCTTGGAAGGGTCGTGATGACCCCGGCGGCAGCTAGGCCCTGATCTTCTTGAGAAGCCAGGAGAAGTTGCCGCCCCCGCGCGAGACCATGCCTTGCATCACCAGCTGCTGCACCGGATGCGGCCGGCCGTCACCGTCAACCCACAGGCTTTCGTCGACTTCCAGCGATCCTTCGCTGGTCACGAACTGCCAATAGCTGCCGTCGGGCAGGGCCAGCGTGGCGCCGCGTCCGTTCTCGCCAGCGGTCACTTCGACCATCGGGCCAAGGTGGAAGCGGAGGGCATAGGGAACCTTGCCCCGCTTGCCCTTGCGCCCGGCGGGAACGAGCAAGTCCTCACCGCGCAGCTCGGTACCGTCGTCGCGCAGGATCAGGATACGCCGGTGCACCAGGCCCACGCGCGCGACATAGCCGTCATGGCTAGCCTCGATCCGTGTTGCCGAAGCGCCCTTCTCGGCCGTCATCGTGCGGCGGTCGACCTCGACTTCCGCCACCCCGGAACCGAGCTTCCCGGCCACGACCACGGCCGTGGAGTTGGTGTCGTTCAGCACGAGCGTCGAATGCGCCGCGGTGCCGCGCAGGCCCTGCTCGATCCGCACCGGTACCTGGCCACCGGCAAAGGCCGATCCGCCGCAGTTGACGACCAGCCGGTGCGCGCCGTGCGAAAGCTCGAATGCCAGCGTCGAGGCGCAGCCGTGCTGGGCATGGCGCGGCAGTGGCGGCGGGGCGGCGTCGAACTGCAGGACCGACTTGCCCGCCACCACGCGCTGATAGCCCCACTGGCGTGAATCGCGCAGCGGACGGGTGCGAACCCCGCTGGCAGCAACCAACGCGGCGACTGTTTCGGCGCTCACCGCTCCGGAACCCTGCCAGCAGCCGAGGCTGCCGTCGCCATGCGTCAGCGACAGCAGCGGCGGGACCAGCATCTGCAGCATCGTTTCGACTGCCTGCGGGGGGTCGCAGCGCGTCGCACGATAGCAGGCGGCGAGCTCGGTCAAACGGGCGATAGCCTCCATCTGCGCCAGTGGGCTACGCGACAGGACACCGCCATCGGCCCCCACCATCTCCCCCATGGCGCGGGCGAGGCCGGCTTCGCCGAACAGGCGGCGCGGTTTGCCGTCGGGCAGCAGCAGGCCCGCCGCGACGATGGCGCACCAGGCCGCCAGTTCGTCTGCCTTGTCGTCAGCCTTGGACGCATTGCGGTCGAGCCAGCGGGCGGTCTCCTCCATCGAGGCGAGCACCCGCGAACGCAGGGTCTTGTCGTTACCGCCCAGGATCAGCGGTGCGTGGGCGAACCAGGCGAGCAGGCGCGATCCGGCATGGCCGACGCGCCACGCAGCGCCCTTGCCCGGCTTGCCGTTGGCGTCGAGCCAGGCGCCGAGCACGCGCTCCGCAGTCGCAGTGCATTGCTGACGCGGGGCGCAAGCCTCGAGGTCGCGCAGCCAGGTGAAGGCGTGGATCGTGCGCTCGAGCGGCGGCACATGCGGGGCGGCCGGGGAGAAATCGACCTGCGTGATCGGCGACTTTACCCCGTAAACGAGGAAATGGCCCGCACGCAGCGCCGTGCCGGCCACGGCGTTGCCCTTGAGCGGGCTCTGGACCGTCGCCAGCAGGCGGGGTTTGGCCGGCTTGCGGAACGGGGCGGCCAGGGTCGGGCCAGAGATGCCCAGGCGATAGGCGAACCGCACGAGCCGCTCGCCGATCGTGGTATCCGGTGGCGTGAAATCGGTCAGCGCAAGGGCCCGGCCCGTCTCCAGCACCTCGGCATCGGCGGGCGGCGTCTCAACCGGCTGCAGAGCAACCGGAGCAGGGGCCGGAATCGGAGCCGGCGCAGTCACAGCCGTCGCTTCCTCGCGCCGCTTGAGCGGGATCGCCATGGCGGGCGGAGTTTCGTCATCCGCCGCGCGCGCCCCGGTCACAAAACGATTGCGGGACGCGATTTCCGTCATGCCTGCCCCCTCAAAGCGGCGATATTGGCGGCGTATCGATCAGGCCCGCCGGTAAAGGTGGCCGAACCCGCCACCAGCACATCGGCCCCCGCCGCCACGCACAACGGCGCGGTTTCGCGGGTGACCCCGCCGTCGACCTCCAACCGGATGTCGCGGCCGGACTTGTCGATCATCTTGCGCACCGCTTCGATCTTGCGCAGCTGGCTCGAGATGAAGCTCTGCCCGCCGAAGCCGGGATTGACGCTCATGATCAACACCAGGTCGATCTCGTCGATCAGGTAATCGAGCATCTTGGCCGGCGTGCCCGGATTGAGCGAGATGCCCGCCTTCTTGCCGAGCGCCTTGATCGCCTGGACCGAGCGATGGACGTGCGGTCCGGCTTCCGGGTGGATGGTGATAATATCGGCGCCCGCCGCCGCGAACGGCTCGATCCACAGGTCCACTGGCGAGACCATCAGGTGGACGTCGAAAGTCTTGGCGCTGTGCGGACGCAGGGCCTTCACCACGCCCGGGCCGATCGTCAGATTGGGAACGAAGTGGCCGTCCATGACGTCGACATGGATCCAGTCGGCCCCCGCTTCGTCGATCGCGCGCACCTCTTCGCCAAGCCGGGCGAAGTCGGCGGAAAGGATCGAAGGCGAGATAAGCGGTTGAACCATGACGCCCTTAACGCCTTAACAGCGGGGCTGGGGCCAACAACCCGCGCAAAGGGGATTTCCACACGGTAGATCACCCCTGGCAGGAAATGGGACGTTTCGACCCCGTGAAGCTTAGGGTTCCAGCGACGTGCGCGAGTTGACAACTCTTGAAATGGCGGCATTCCACGCCACTCCTTGTTCTAACTCCTGCGTCCTGCGCCGCCTGACGGAATGTGAAACTGGAAATTCAGCGCAAATTCACCGCAAATCTATAGGGGCCTACTCGACGGACATGCACGCATCACTATGGGCACGCCGCGATGTCGGCCGCCATTATTAGCACGAAACGGATGGAGCCGACGGACTGGGCATGGTGAAACCAGGCAATACTAATTGCGCGAAAGCGATAGGCTGGGCTCTCAACGGCCTGGCGCTGGCGGGGCTGCTCATGGCGGCGCCGCTGCAGGCGCAATATAAACAGAAGATCACCAACGACATGTCCCGCTGCCGCGGTGATGGCCCAGCGGTTAGCGTCCGCGTCACTGGCATCAAGTCAGGCACGGGGATAGTCCGGGCGCAGATCTACCGCGCGACCAAGCAGGATTGGCTGGAATCCGGCCGTTGGCTGTACCGCATTGAGCAACCGGCGAAAGCCGGCACCATGACCTTCTGTCTCCCTGTTCCGGGGCCGGGCAATTATGCGGTCGCCATACGCCACGACGTCAACGGCAACGACAAGACAGATCTGACTCAGGACGGCGGCGGCGCTTCGAACAATCCGGCCTACACCCTCTTCAATCTCGGCAAGCCGAGCTACACCAAGACCAGCTTTCCGGTCGGCAAAGAGGTCAAGTCGATCACCATCAACCTGCACTACATGTAAGGGCTGGCTTTAGAGCTCGGAGTTCTTCTCGCGGCGCCGAAATCTAAGCAATCGCCGCAGGATCGCTGGACCGGCGAGGACCGGGTACTTCTCGCGCAGCGGCGTCACCTCGACCTTCTCGCCGGTGTGCCGTTCCACTTTCCACGCAATATAGCGCATGCCGCCTTCGAACGTGGTCGAGGCCTTTGCCAGGCGGGCGAGGTTGAGCAGTTTGCCGAACCGACGCCGCTTCACCCACCATTGCTGGACCTCCCGACGCCACTCCGCGTCGAGCTTGGGCTCAATGGCCTGTCCCACCTGAATTAAGGGAACGCCTTGGGCAGCCAGTGCCAACGGCAACAGCCCCTCGAAGTGTGAACGGTTGGCGGCGATGATCGATTCTTCGCGCCCCGCCGCTTCCACCCGCAATTCCGCGCGGTAGGTCGCCCGGAACAGGGCTCGCCAGTAATCCTCCTCCACGCCCTTGGCCGGCCCAAGGACTACGGCGAGACGTGCGGCGGTTTGCGCGGCAGCGGCGAGGGCGACAGTCACTTCGCTCGCCACCTCGGGACCGCTCGACCACGCCAGCCCGGCCGGCTGCACGAAGCGCGCCCAGATCGTGGTGTCGAGCTTCTCTCCGCCCGCAGCCGCGGCGAAGGTAGCCAAGTTCATGGTCGCGATCTTGGCGCGGAGGGTGATGCCTTCGTGGAGCTTTTCGCGGTAGGAGACCCGCGGCCAGATGCCGCCTTCGACCTCGCCGGGGAGCAGGACGTAGAAGTCGAGCACGCCTTCGAGCGAGCCGGTCCGCAAGTTGGAGCCGTAGAACAGCACCGCGCGCGAGCCGGCCTCTTCGCCAATCTGGCGCGCAAACTCAGCGACTGCAGGGGCGAGAGGCCGTTCCAGCGCCGCGCTGAGACGCGCGGCAAGAGCCCCGCTCACGGGACGACGAAGCGCAGCTTGGGCCCAAGCGAAAGCTGGTACCGGCCTCCTGGGAAGGCTTCCCCGTCGAGGATGAAGCGGTCCGAGATATCCAGTTGGATCGAATCCGATTCGACCACCTGATATCCCGCCCGACGCATCCCTTCGGAGATCTTGCCGCGGATCATCATTGGCAGGCGAAGAAGCAGGCTGCGGCTCGAACTATCGAGCATCGCGGTACGCATGGTCGACGCGTTGCCGTTCAGAAACGGCCTCAAGCCGGCGGGGAATCGACGGAGAGTGGAGGTGAACAGCAAGAATCGCTCGTCCAGACGGCCGATTCCGCTGTGCTCGACCTCACGGCCATCGCCATCGAACAAACGCATGGGCGTGCCGCGACGCCAGACATTGCCGCCGCTACCAAACAGGGCCTGCAGCAAGCTCCCGGCCACGGTGATGCCGACGCCGAGGCTGTTGAACGCGCCCTTCTTGTGCGCCTTCTGGCCGAGCTGGATCGCCGCAGTGTAGGCGCCTGCGCCAAGCACGAAGCCCTGCACCCGGGCGTTTGCGTTATCCCTCAGGGAAACGGCCAACGGGCGGCGCTGCTCGATCTGGCCCGAATGGATCGCGTCCAGCGCTTCGGTCAGCGACCAGTTGAGCGGCAGGCCGAGATCGACCGCCAGCGCGTTGGTCTTGCCATTGGGGAGTACGATCAGCGGAGGCCAGCTCTCTCCGAAAATCCCTGCGCCACATGTGAGCACGTCGCGCACCGTGCCGTCGCCACCGGCCAGCACGATGTAGTCGACCCGGCGTTCGGCAAACTTGCTGAGGATGGCCGGCAGATCCGCCCGGTCGCCCGGCGACTCCATCAGCAGAGTCGCTCTTGCGCTGTTTTCGACAGGAGCCATCTCGCGATGACTCCGCGCATTGCGGATCACACCCACGAGGGGGACCTGCCGGACTGGGGCAGCGACGTGCACGACCGGAGCCGTGGGCTTCACGACTTCCGGCAGTCTGTCGAAAAGATGGACTGACCCGTGCATGGTGCCGCCTTAAACCTTTGCTCCGTTAAAATACTACGGTTTTTCGTCAAATCCAATCTGACTCGGCCCGGACCCCACACAAGATGGGTACTTCCGGGCAGTCCGCAATGCGCACCCTCTATTGTTATGCGCGTGGACGAGGGGTGAACCGGTAATTCATGTAACCAATGCTGGCCCCGTTGCGAAGGGCGGGTTAGACAAGGCCATGCTCGCCGAACACCTCCTCGAACAGGCGCAGTCGCTTGCACCGCGCATCGTCGCCCTCCGCCGCGCCATCCATGCCGAACCCGAACTGGGCCTGGAAACGCCGCTGACACTGGCCAAGGTCAAGGCCGAGTTGTCTGATCTGCCGCTGACCTGGCGCGAAGGCCCGTCCTGCACCGGCGCTGTCGCCGTCCTCCAGGGCACGGGGCCTGGGCCCGCTGTGCTCCTGCGCGGCGACATGGATGCCTTGCCCATGCCGGAGGAGACCGGGCTCGAGTTCGCCTCGACTATACCCGGACGGATGCACGCCTGCGGACACGACACGCATACCGCGATGCTCGCCGGCGCCGCCCGCATGCTCGCCGAGCGGCGCGGGGAGTTCGCGGGCGAAGTGCGTTTCATGTTCCAGCCGGGAGAGGAGGGCTACCACGGCGCCCGCTTCATGCTCGCCGACGGACTCCTCGGCGGCGGAGATACGCCGCTGCCCGACGCAGCCTTCGCGCTCCACATCATGCCGAACTACCGCCACGGTGTCCTCGCGAGCCGCTCCGGCGCCCTGCTCGCTGCCGCCGACATGCTTGAGATTACCGTCACCGGCCGAGGCGGCCATGCTTCGATGCCGCATCAGACTCGCGACCCGGTGCCGGTCGCGTGTGAGATCGTCACCGCGATCCAGGCGCTCGTGACCCGGCGCTTCAATGCGACCGAAGCGGTAGTCGTTACCGTCTCACAACTAAGCGCAGGCAGCGCGCACAACGTCATTCCGGACCAGGCCTTGCTCAAGGGCACGATCCGCACGCTTTCTCCAGAGCGACGACAGGAAGTGCGCGAAGCTCTTAGCCACCTCGCTGAGCATATCGCCCTGGCGCACGAGTGCACTGCAGAGGTCACGGTGACCGAAGGCTTCCCGCCGACGATCAACGACGCGCGTGCCGTGACGCTGTTCGATGCAGTCGCCAGCGACCTGCCCGGCGGAGCCTTCGAGCGGCTCGCCAATCCGATCATGGGCGCCGAAGACTTCTCGTACGTCCTCGAGAAGGTCCCCGGCGCCATGGCCTTCCTGGGCGTGGCCGCCGAAAGCTCCGACTGGGCGGGCTGCTGCGGCATCCATTCGACGCGCATGGTGGTGGACGAAGCCGTCCTCCCGCGCGGCTCGGCGATTCTGGCCGGCTGCGCGCTGCGCTTCCTCGAACGCGGGTGGGAATAAGCGACGGAAAGCGCGGCTAGGGCAAGCCGGCGACCGAATATCGCTTGGCGCAACCCAAACCCGTTGCTAACCGCACCCCCACGCACCCGTAGCTCAGCTGGATAGAGCGCTGCCCTCCGAAGGCAGAGGTCACAGGTTCGAATCCTGTCGGGTGCACCACTCATCTTTCGCTATTGCATTGTTTTAACGTGATTTTGTTGTTGCGGTCAGCTGATCGTTCCCACACACGTTCCCACAAAACGAGTTCGCTTAGGTCCGCCAGACGAGCACTGCGAGCATGATCAAGCAGAGCGCAGCCAACCACACTACTGACCGCTGACGGTCCTCGACCGCATCCAGTCTTCGCTGGATGCCCTTGATAGCTGGGTCGCCGGTGACACTCGCGACAACGTCCGCAATTGAGCTCTCGCTGATTGGACGCTCGTCTGGCTCCAAGTACTCTTCCCCCTCGAACCAAGTGGGATACTCCTTGCGATAGTGCCTCTCCCGCCGCCTGTACTCCCACCTGGGCTCGTCTCCCTCGGACCCGCGCAGCACCACATCCAGGAGCAAGTCGCGGGACTTTTCTGATCGCCAGAGCCCTTCGTTACGGATGAGGTGCAATCGGGCCAGGTCTCCATCGAGCTTCACTGCGGCCTCAAGTGTCTCCTCATCCAGTTTGCTCGCTGCTTCGTATGCGCCACAGCGAAGTGCCACATCGTCACTGTCGATGAAGAGGCGCGGCTTCGCGTCGTGCCTGCCCGCGAGAAGCCGTGCCGCAGCCTGGCGCACTTCTTGGAAGTCGGAAAGTCGGCCCTCCGCATTCCTGTTGGTTTCATCGGCAAGGGCGTCCTCCCCGATGGCTCGCCAGCGAACGAGTGCCTCCGCGATTCCGTCGGTCTTGTAGCTGTCTGCAGGAAGATCTCTGAGGAGCTTCGCCAGATGCCTGGCTGTCTCAGTCCCCGGTTCGAGCTTCTCTATGAGCAACCAGGCAGCCTCAAACGGCTTCCCGGCCATGTACCAGCCCCATCCGTCTTCATGGTCCTGCGTCGATCTTATTTTCTGGAGCTTCGCATTCCCAGCAAGGGCGTCGAGCACCCAGAGGCGCTGCTCCGAGTCTATTGCCTCCCAAGTTTGGTCCATCGATAGGAACCCTTCAAGGAAGCTCTCGTCGAGCGCAGGGTTGCTGAACAATACCCACTGGTCGTCTGGGGATATCGTTTCCAAGTAGGAAAGTAGGGCGTCCTCATCCTCGAACAGGCACAGAGGAAAACGACCGAGGATCTGGGACTTGGCGAGCGCCTGGTTGGAGAGGACGAGCGCGCGTAGTGGCCAATCGTCGGAACCACGCTCGAAGAGTTCCCGTGCGGTCTCGCGATGTAGGCAGTATTCGGCGAGCGAGAGATCTATAAGCCGTTCCCTCCGCGCCAGCAGAGCGGCCTCTGCGTCTTGGCCGATTGGGTCAAAGAGGCTGGCGCCTGCCGCGCGCTGCCTCAGATAGTCCCGAACCTCTTCGGCCGATCTAGCCAAGAGAATAGCCTCTTCGGCCTTCGGTGTCCTTTGCATCGCGCCGCCCGCCCCCGTACTAATCGGCACCTTCCTATCTTAACGCAGCGAAGAGGACAAAAGGGACAATAGAGACGTAAGCGTCTAGTCGTCCTGGTTGCGTTCGGTGAACTTTGGCGGCCGGCGGATCCCCCTGCGGTTTTCGTCTCGTATCCGCTCGATGACGTCCAGCCCATCCAACAGCTCACGCTCCCCTCGGGAAATCTGCGTCCGTTGTCCGAGCAGTTCAGAAGCAGCCATTTGGAGGCCGCCTTTCACCATGCCGTGCATGGCGTAATCCCATCTCCCCCAACGCAAGGTCGAGTCATCAAGGGCCAAGGCGTTCTGAATTTCCCAAGCGGTTGGGTACGCGCCGACCACCTCTCGATAGTCATTAAGGACTTGCAGGACTTCGACTACCTGGCTGCCCACCTCATGAGGTTTTCCCGCCCCGCGTGTGATCCGCATCAAATTTGCCGCCAACTCGCGCAGATGCCAGCGCAATCCGTCTTTCACCCACTCGACTTCCTTGTCCCGTTCGAGATTGGGATTATCCGAAACCAGCCGCATAACACCGCCCCTCCAAGCCGTCGCAACCAGGGGCAACATGGGCTCACGTTCTGCCAGCGGTCAACGGTGCATGTGGGCGCGCCCGCCGACAAAAAAGGGCCCCGCCGAAACGGAGCCCCGTGCTTTGCGCTGCCGAGATAAGGTGCGCTTGTCTTTGAAACTCAATCAATCAAAATCATAGGGCGCGACCACATTCTCCTTTAGCAGCTTCATTGCGGCGTCCAGATTCACGGAGTCCCCGATTGTGCGGATCTGGATGAGTGCTGCGGCGCCGCGTGCGGAAGCGCCGGTATATTTCAGCATCTCGCACCTGTTGCGGACGCTGGTTCGTTGCTCCTCTGTAAGCGTCTCGAACATGGCAATCGCTAACAGCAGCTCCGGGCTGCGCTCCACTAGGAGCAGTGCGGCGGCGTCGGGCATCTTCGCCCGCACACCGGGGTCAATGTACTCGCCCGGCCATTGTGCGCGCATCTCGGGCACGATTGCCCGGAAATGCTTGTTGTAGCGCTGCTGGACTTTGCGACGGGCTGCCGTGGGCAGGCGAACGACGTTGGTAGCGGCTCCCATGTCAGGCCTCCCGCTCGCTCAACCAGCGACCGTAGGCTTCCTGGCGCGCGAGATCGCGCACGGCCTCACGTAGTCCCGGTACGAGTTCCAGAAGACCTTCCAAAGCCTTCACCGCGCCTTCGTGCTGCCGCTCCTCGGTCAGCCATGTGTGAGGGGGAATGTCTTCCCGGCCGGTGTCGGTGGGTTGCCAATAGTCGAGGGCCACAAGCATCGAACGCCCAACCCTTGGCGCGTGGGTGTCCGAACCGAAGGTCAGACTTACATCTCCCCCAAGCGCCTTCCATCGATCCATCCAAGCTCGTGCCATGTGGAGGTAAGCGATTTCCTCAGCGCTCTGGCGACCCGCTGCATATTCTTCGAGGGAATAGCGATCCTCTTCGATGGCGGGCGTTGACGCCGCAAATGCGGCGCCGGGAATGGCAACGGCTGCTGCAGCAATAGGCGCGGCTTTGAGTAGCGCGCGGCGGGTGGTATTGTTTTCCATAGTCGTCCCTTCCGTAGAGGGTTTCGATCAGGCTGGGCGGGAGAGGCCTAATCCTCCCGCCCGGTCGCCTCAGGATGCTCCCGAGGTGATAGCATTGCTATCATTGCTTGTGTTGTTGCGTCAACCCGGCTTGTGAGGTATTTGCTATCACATGGATGCGACACAATGCCGGATGGCCCGTAGTGGCCTCAATATTTCGGGACGTGACCTCGCTAAGCTCGCGGGCGTCGGTTACGCGACCCTCGCACGCTTCGAGTCCGGCGCGAATATCGCGGAAGAAACGCGCGAGAAGCTTGCCAACGCGCTTACCCACGCGGGCGCCCAGTTCACCCACCGCGCGAACCGTGTCGCGGTGTCAGTGCCCAAGTGACAGTTTGCGGAGCAGTACGCGCGCGCGGGTAAGGCAGCCGTTCTAAAGTAGAGGCAAATAGACGGCGGGCTATCACAGGTGAAACGCGGAACGGCCGCGCGACCAGGGGATTGCTCGTCTGGACGCGTCGTGGCCCCCAAAGTTCGGCGCGTCCACCCAATCAGCTCTTTTCCGATGCAGGTTAAGGCTTTCGGCTCGCGACGCGCTTAGGGTGGGGCGGGCGCGTCGCGTCTGTTGGGGCCGGAACGCGGCGGCCTAACCACTTTGTTCGGGCTTCCCCCAGGCCACAATCCACTTTGGCTTCTGAGGCTTCTCCAGTGGCTCGGCAGTGATGTGCGCCCTCCGCTCTCCGCACTCCCCGCAGCGCATGCGACGCTCGATCGCATTGATGTCCTTCTTCCCCCGGATCACGGTCGAGAGCACTGCAGGATCGGCAATGACCACGTGCTTGCACGCTTGGCACTCGACCCTCAGGTGATAGCCTTTGCGGGCGAAGGCGCTTAGCGAATCGAGGCGGTGCCGGACCATTCGCCGTTGGAACGAATGGTGAACAATGAGCAAGTGCTTCGAAGCGCTGTAAAGCGGGCGAGAGCTGTCGTACGAGGAGGGCGATGACTTCACGCCCCCAGGATATCCAAGCGAAACTTGATCGTGCCTCCTTCCATCTGAAGTCACTGTTCGACGCCGAGCAAGACTTGCTTCTGCGGGCAAATCCCCGCGTCGAGTTACAAGTCACCACCGATGGTCCGTGTTATGCCTTCAGAGCTGAGAGGGTCCCAGAAATTCAGCTGGGCGTTATCGTCGGTGACGTTGCCCACAGTCTTCGATGCGCACTCGACTACGCAGTGTGCCGACTGGCGCGAAGAGGGGGCGCGGAGGCAGACCTCACTCGATTGCAATTTCCGTTCGGAAAGGCGGGGCATCCGTTAACCTCGCACGATCGAAAGCATGTACGTGGCTTATCGAGCGCATCCATTGAGCGCATAGAGGCGGCTCGCACCGCCGGGGGTGCTGCCCTAGATTTGCTCCGCGACATCAACAATCAAGACAAGCACCGACTGCTGGTGGCTCATTTCTTTCAGACAGACCAGGCAGGGTTCACGGTCGACCTGGCCGGGGCCACCGGGACCATTACCGGGCCGGCCCTAGACTCTTGGAAGCTTTATAAGCCGTTGGACGATGGCGACATTCTAGCGTTGGGCCACGACGAGCGGTTCACGCCGAATTTCGGGTTCATGCTTTGCTTTGCGATCGAGGGCCAGCACGGCACTTTTCGAGTTTCAGTGCTATCCGAAATTGCGCCAAAGATCCTCGAAGCTATCGACGTTCTCTTGGTCTGACTCGGTCTGGCAAGCGTCTACCTACGAACCCAGGGGTCGGCAGTTCGATTGACTGTCATCATCGCAGGGTAGGGCCGACACAGAAGCTCAGCCGCATCCGGCGGTCCGTCCAACCAGTCTGTCCAGTCCTCCCGCCGCAGGATGACAGGCATTCGGTCATGCACGTCAGCGACGTGGATGCAGGCTTCTGTCATGACCATGCTGTAAGCCGGTCCCCATTCGTCCGTATCCCGCCAGATGCCGGCGACCGCGAACATGTCCTGACCGGGCAGGGAGAACCAGGTACGTGTTTTGCTTCCCTTCTCGCCTTCGGCCTCGGCAAACTCTGTCACCGGGATCAGGCAGCGGCGCTCGGCAAAGCTGAACCGCCACTTGAAGCTGTCGAGCTTATCGGCGCGGGCATTGTTGACTGGCTTCGGCTTGGCGTCGGGTTTCATTCCCTTTAGCCTGAGCGGAAAGCCCCAGACCATCGATCGTAGTTCGCCGTTCGCGACGACCAGGCCAGGATAGCCCGGGTAAATCTCGGCTGGCGCATTGCTCGCGCCCAACTCGACGGCGTTGAAGAGGTTCGCCACCTCGGCCGTCGTCTTGGTCATGCGGTAGAGGTTGCACATGACNATCTCGGCTGGCGCATTGCTCGCGCCCAACTCGACGGCGTTGAAGAGGTTCGCCACCTCGGCCGTCGTCTTGGTCATGCGGTAGAGGTTGCACATGACTGCGAGGCTCGTAGTTGCGAGCCGTTGTGTCAACCGACCCGAATGCGGACGGTCCGCTAGCGACCCATTACGGACGTTTACGGCTGTCTCAGGCTTGCCGAGAAGCGGACGGCAGGTAAGTTGACGGGATGCTGCGTCGATTGGCCTTTTCAATTC